>UQIN01000005.1 GCA_900541035.1 uncultured Collinsella sp.
CAGCCCCGACCCGCGGTCACGAGCGGGGGCTCCTGTCGTTTCCGTGCCCCTGGATTGGGTCATAGTGTCTGACTTATGCTCAACCAGCGGCGCCTTAGACGTTGGGAACGTTCCTTTTCTGCCGGCAGTTGGGGACAGTCCTAGTCGTTGGGGACGTTCTTAAATGACTAGTCATCCAAGAACGTCCCCAACGACTACTCATTTAAGTACGTCCCCAATGAGTACCCAATGAGTGTGTGGGCGATCGGATTTTCCCGCTCGCCGATTTGTGTCTTGAAAAATGTATATAACGACTATAACGTAGTGTGAAACATATTGGAAACAATATCGAGGAGGCTGCGTTGAAGAAAAGCAATCTGGGCTACGTGCTGGTGCTGGTCGCCGCGCTTATGTGGGGCAGCATCGGAATCTTTGTAAACGGCATCTCGGCCATGGGCGTTTCGTCCCAGAGCATGGCTGCCTTTCGCTTGTTGGTCGGAGCGCTTATCTTGGCGCCGGTCCTGATGTTTATGGGCTGCCGTCCGGGTGAGGGGTCTACCGTGGCTCAGGGTCCCCTGGCCCTGTTCAAGGCAAGCCCTAAAGAGCTTGTTCCCTGCGCACTTGTCGGTATCGTTGGTCTGGCCGCCGCCAACACCTGCTATTACGAGTGCATGGGCGAGGTCGGCATGTCCACGGCCTCGGTGCTGCTCTATACCTCGCCGGTGTTTGGCGTCGTGCTCGGTCGCGTGCTTTATCGCGAGGACGTGACCCCCAACAAGCTCGTTGCCATTGTCTTCAACATCGTTGGCTGCGTGCTTGCAGTGACCAATGGCGACCTTTCTGGTTTTCATTTTTCGGTTTGGGGCGTCACGTCGGGCGTGATTGCGGGCTTTTGTGGTGCGTCGCTCGCGGTGTTTAGCCGGATAGCAACCAAGACGGTCCACCCGCTGGCTGTCACGTTTTGGGGCTTTGTTTTTGGCGGTGCGGTTATGGCAGCTATCGCGGCTCCGTGGCCGGATGTCGCCGCGGCAATGTCGCCACAGCTGCTGCTGCTGTTCCTTGGCTTTGGACTCATCCCCACAGCCGTGGCTTACATCTTATATATGCAGGGTCTGTCCATGGGGCTCGAGACATCGAAAGTTCCCGTCGTAATGTCTTTCGAGACGGTCGTCACCGTACTGGTGGGCATTGGTGTCTATGCCGAGCCCGCCGGCGCGATCAAGGTTTTGGGCATTGTGCTGGTGCTCGCGTCCATCCTGATCATGAATACCGACTTCTCCAAGCTGCGCAACAGCGTGTTTGTCGGTCATGTCGTTGAGAGCATGACCTTTAAGCCCAACGCGTGGTGGACGGAGAAATCGCAGGACATGGATCTGTTTAAGGAACGCACTGGCATCGCGCTGGAGCCCACCGTGCAGGAAAGCCCCTGGTACTTCGTGCGATAGGGGATTGGGGAGGCGTCTGATCGGGCGTCGCCAGGACAGCGCCGACCTACCCTGCACCAACGTTTCGATTACGTTAAACCCGTCAACGGTCGATTTTCACCCGCGAACGGTCTTTATACTAATTAGCAATATAAGCAACGTATAAGACGTTATAATGACCATAACGAAAAGGAGGAGGCAAGATGAATCAGATCATTCTCGCATCTCATGGCGGCCTGGCCGCAGGCGCCAAAGACACGCTCGAGATGGTTCTCGGCGACGTGTCGAACGTCCACGTCGTGTCGCTTGCTCGTGACGACAAGGAGCCCATCACCAATAAGGTGGACGCCATGATCGCCACGTTCAACGCGGACGACAGCGTCTATGTGCTGACCGATATGCTCGGCAGCTCGGTCAACAACAACATGGTCGAGCTTTCCAAGAACGGCACGAAGTTCACGGTTGTCAGCGGTTTCAACATCCCGCTGGCGCTCACGCTCGCTATGAGCCCCGTCCCCGTCAAGGGCGCCGAGCTCGCGGCCCTCATCAACGAGGCCCGCAACGGTCTGACCAACCCCAACGCACCGGTCGAGGCTGCCGCGGCTCCCGCCAAGAAGGCCAAGGCGTCCCGTCACAGCTCCGGTCCCGCCAAGATCGTCCTCGCACGTCTTGACTACCGTCTGCTGCACGGCCAGGTCGTCTTTACCTGGACCACCAAGGTTCAGGCCGAGCGCATCATCGTCGTCGACAACGCTGCCGCCAACGATGACATCAAGAAGGGCGCTCTTAAGCTGGCCAAGCCCCAGGGCGTGCGCCTGAACGTCTTCACCGTCGAGCGTGCCCTCGCCAAGATGGACAAGCTCAACACCCTCGGCGAGCGCGTCATGTTCGTCTTTGGCAACACTGCCGAGATGCTGCAGTTCTGCCAGGGCTACAAGCTCGACGCCATCAACCTGGGCGCCACCGCCAACCACGACGGTGCCGATCAGGTCGGCGGCAAGGACAGCTCCGTCTTCCTCGACGCCACCCAGAAGGCCGACGTCAACCAGCTGCTCGACATGGGCATCAAGCTCTACGTCCAGCAGACCCCTACGTATCAGAGCGTCGACATCGACGCCAAGCTGTAATCAACCAGGCTTTTGCCTGACTGAAAGGAGAAGGGTATGAATACGTTCATCAGTGCGGTGCTCGTCGGCCTCGTCGGCGTGTTCTGCATGTGGGACTCCCGCCTGCTCGGTCGTCTTAACTTCGAGCAGCCCCTCGTTGGCGCTACGCTCGTCGGTCTGCTGCTGGGCGATGTGCCCACCGGCCTTGCCGTCGGTGCCGCCGTCGAGCTCGTGTCCATGGGCCTGGTGCAGGTCGGCGCCGCCGTTCCGCCCGATATGGTCCTGGGCGGCATCGTGGCCGCTGCCTTTGCGTGCCTGACCGATGCTTCCGCCGAGACCGCCATGACGATCGCCATCCCGGTCGCCGTCCTGGGTCAGCTCCTCGGCATCGTGTTCCGTTCCATCATCGCCGCCCTCACCCATGTGGCAGATAGCGCGATCGATAACGGAAAGTTCAAGACCGCCTACCGTATGCACATCTGCGCCGGCTCCGGTCTGTACGCCGTCATGTACTTCCTGCCGATCTTCCTCGCCGTCTTTGTTGGCACCGACCTGGTTCAGGCCATCGTCAACATGGTTCCCGAGTGGCTGTCCACTGGTCTTAACGTTTCGACCAAGATCATGACCGCCTACGGCTTGGCCCTGCTGCTCACCATGATGATCAAGAAGGGTATGACTCCGTTCCTGTTCATCGGTTTCCTGCTCGCCGCTTACCTCAACCTGTCCGTCATCGCGGTCGCTCTGATCGGTGTGTGCCTGGCTGTCGTCTTCATGGGCTTCAAGTTCAACGGTTCCCATGCAGCCGCCGGTGTCGATTCCGACTACGATCCGCTCGAAGACGACGAAGACTAAGGAGGAACACACTATGGCAACCGCAACCAAGGACGTGTCCCTGAACAAGAAGGTCAGCCAGTTCTTCTGGCGCTCCTGGGCCATCCAGGCCTCTTGGAACTACGAGCGTCAGATGAACATGGGCTTCCTCTACGGCATGGTTCCCACGCTCGATCGCCTCTATCCGGATGAGTCCGACCCTAAGCAGCTCGCTGCTAAGAAAGAGGCTTACCACCGTCACATGGCGTTCTACAACTGCACCCCGCAGACGAGCGCTTTCATCCTGGGCCTCGCCGCCTCCATGGAGGAGGAGTACGCCAAGGATCCCGAGAACTTCGATCCCGATTCGATCAACGCGGTCAAGACCTCCCTCATGGGTCCGCTTTCCGGCATCGGTGACTCCTTCTTCCAGGGCACCATCCGCGTTATCGCCTTTGGTCTGGGCGTTCAGCTGGCTCAGCAGGGCTCCATCATGGGCCCGATCCTGGCCATGCTCATCTCCATCGTCCCCTCTGTGCTGATCACTTGGTTCGCAGCCAAGATGGGCTATCAGGGCGGTCATGAGTACCTGAGCAAGCTTCAGGGCGGCGACCTCATGGAGAAGCTCATGTATGTCTGCGGCATCGTGGGCCTTATGTCCGTGGGCGGCATGATCGCTACGCTGATCGGCGCCACCACCCCGCTGCAGTTCGCTGAGGGCACTGTCGTGATCCAGGACATCCTGGACGGCATGATGCCCCAGATGATCTCCCTTGGCCTCACTGGCCTTATGTACTGGCTCATCAAGAAGAACGTCAACACCGGTTGGCTTCTCGTGATCGCCATCGTGGGCGGCATCGCCCTCTCCGCGGCCGGCATCCTGGCCTAGTCGCGACTAAGCGCCTAACCGCTTTCCCCCGGGGGCCTGCCTGGCATCCCATACCCCAGGCAGGCTTCCATCCCTATACGTGACAATGGGACAGTCCCTTTGTCGCATTCTTAACGGGCCGACGACTCGGTCCAAATCACGGTAACCCTGCGTGCGTCCGGCAAAGTGGCGCCGCAAAAATCGAAAGGAATGTGTCAGATGTACGAGATCGACCTTAACCTCCCTAAGCAGATCGTCGCTGACGTCCTGTCCAACCACGAGATCCACAGCGTCGCCTTCGTCGGCTGCGGTGCTTCCATGTCCGACCTTTACCCCGCCAAGTACTTCCTGGCCAACAACACGGACAAGCTGAACGTTCAGATTTTCACCGCTAACGAGTTCAACTACGACACGCCTTCCTGGGTCAACGAGCACACCTTCGTGATCACCTGCTCCCTCGGTGGCTCCACGCCCGAGACCGTCGAGGCCAACAAGACCGCCAAGAAGCACAACTGCCCGGTCGTCTCCCTCACCAACAAGGCTGGCTCCGCTCTGACCGTCGACGCCGACCACGTCATCGTCCACGGCTTCCATGCCAACTATGCTGCCAAGGCCGAGAAGCCCGCCTACGCCATCGCTCTTGCTCTCGAGATCCTTCAGCAGACCGAGGGCTATGATCACTACGAGGACATGATCACCGGCCTCACCAACATCTTCGAGCTGATCGAGAACGCTGCTCACTCCGCCAAGGGCCTGGCCAAGCAGTTCGCTCAGGACTTCAAGGACGACAAGATGATCTACTTCATGGCCTCCGGTGCCTCCGAGAAGATGGCTTATTCTAACGCCGCCTTCCTGTTCACCGAGATGCAGTGGATCGACGCCGCCGCCTACAACACCGGCGAGTACTTCCACGGCCCGTTCGAGGTTTCCACCGAGGGTAAGCCCTACGTCTTCCTCATGTCCGACGGTGCTACCCGTCCGATGGACGCTCGCGCCCTCACCTTCCTGCAGCGTATGGGTGCCAAGGTCGCTCTGATCGACTCCAAGGACTACGGCCTGGCTGACGCCGTGCCCGCGAGCGTCGTCACCTACTTCAACCCGCTGCTGCACCTCGCCGTTATGCGCGAGTACGGCAACCAGATCGCCGAGGCCCGTCAGCACCCGCTGACCATGCGTCGCTACATGTGGAAGCTTTCCTACTAATCACAAGTAAGTAGACCTTACGGGTTGATTGAGAGGGGATGGGGTTTGCGCCCCGTCCCCTTTTTGCTCTGGGGAGAGCGTGTCTGTCGCGTCGCAAAGCCCCAGATAAAACCTACCAAAATAAACCTGTCCCTTTTTGGCAGGTGGGGAGGAGATGCGTATGATCAAGGCAGTGCTGTTTGACATGGACGGCGTGCTGGTCGATACCGAGTGGTTCTACAACCGTCGCCGCGTGGCGTTTATGGAGGAGAAGGGCTTCCACTTTGACGAGATCCCCGATCTTTCGGGGTCTAATGAGCCCGCCATTTGGAAGTCTCTCGTGCCCGACGATGTTGAGCTACGCGAACGCCTGCGCGTGGAGTATAAGCAGGTCTACAGCCCGGACCATCCCGTTCCGTATGCCGAGCTGCTCAACAAGCAGACGGAGCCGGTGATGCGCGAGCTGCACGAGCGTGGCGTGAAGTGCGCCATCGCGAGCTCGTCCTATCGCGAGCTCATTGACGAGCTGGTGGAAATTGCCGGTATCGCCGACGTGCTGGACTACACCATCAGCGGTCACGAGTGCAGCGCGTTTAAGCCCGACCCCGAGATCTACCTGCGTGCCATGGAGGCGCTGGGGGTGGAGCCTGCCGAGTGCCTGGTTATCGAGGATTCGCCTTTGGGCATCGAGGCCGGCAAGCGCTCCGGCGCCCGAGTCCTGGCGCTGCGTCCGCACGAGGGCGTCAACCTGGACCAGTCCGCCGCCGACGTCGTCATCGACAACCTGACCGACATCCTACCTGCCATTTAGGGACAGGTTTATTTTGGCAGGTTTTATCTGGGCAAACGCCGAATTTGCCGTGAAGGGACCGCTCTCTTCACGGCGTTTTTCTTTTGAGCGGCCTCACGGTCCTTCTGATGGTTGTCGAGAGAGGGTGAATTGAAGCGCCCCCGTACGCTCCATGCTACAATCGCGGGCACGCCTCACAACTATATCTGCCTTCGAAAGGAGCCTACGTGGCGAACGCCATCGATCAGCTCACGGACCGCGTGCTCGTGCTCGGCCGTCTCACCATCGTCCGCCGCGCCATCACCGCTGTGGCAGTCACCATTTCCGCCGTTCTCCAGACATTCCTGATCCAGGCGTTCATTCGGCCCGCCGACCTGCTTCCGAGCGGTCTCACCGGCGTCGCGGTCCTGCTCGATCGCGTTACTTCGCTTGGCGGCGTTCACATCGACATCTCGCTCGGTATGCTTGCGCTCAACATCCCCGTGGCGCTCCTATGCTGGAGCGGCATTAGCAAACGCTTCGTCATCTTCTCGATGATGCAGGTCGTGCTTTCATCGCTGTTCCTCAACGTCTTTCACTTCGCTCCGATTTTGGGCGACAAGATCATGCTCATCATTTTTGGCGGCGTGGTCTCGGGTCTGGGCGCTGCCATCGCGCTCAAGTCCGGCGCATCCACCGGCGGCACCGACTTTATCGCGCTGTGGGTCTCCAACCACACGGGTAAGACCATCTGGGGCGTCATCTTTGGTTTCAACTGCTTTATCCTGGCGATCTTTGGTTTTATGTTTGGCTGGGACAAGGCAGCGTACTCCATCGTGTTCCAGTTTATTTCGACCAAGAGCATTGACAGCTTCTATCGTCGCTACGACCGCGTGACGCTGCAGATTACGACGCACAAGGCGGACGAGGTCATGACCGCCTATGTTGACCATTTTCAGCACGGCATTAGCTGTGCCGAGGTCATCGGCGGATACAGCCGCGAAAAGATGTACCTGCTGCACGCCGTTGTCTCAACCTACGAGAGCCAGGACATTATCAAGCTGGTGTGCGACATTGATCCCGGCGCCGTGATCAATGTGTTCCACACGCTCAACTTTGTGGGCGGCTGGTGGGGCGGTCATGTCGACGAGCCCATGCCCACGGCCGTACCTGATCCCGACAAGCCCGCGCGCATGGCCAGCAGGCAGGCGCGCCTCAGCGAGCAGGACAGCCTGCAGCAGGACGACGGCAGGTAGGGTATTGGCATTTTGCCGGCCTGGCGCAACCCTTCCGTATGAGCCCCTCGAAAGCCTCGCTGCTTTCGAGGGGCTTTCGTTTTCCCAGATAAAACCTACCAAAATGAAGCTGTCGCTTTTTGGTAGGGAGGGTGTATCGTTTTATCATTATGAGGTAACATGAAACTAGACGTTATATACGTATTAGTTATTTCGATATTTCGATAAGAGTGATCAGATATGCCCGCGCCCAAAAATGCACCGCTTTACCAGCAGATTTACGATGAAATCAAGGATGCGATCGAGAAAGGTGTTTATGCACCCAAGGAGCGTATTCCGTCCGAGCTTGAGCTAGCCGAGCAGTACGACGTGAGCCGCATTACGGTGCGCCGCGCCGTCGAGGAGCTGTGCTCCGATGGCTACCTGGTTAAGCAGCAGGGCCGTGGTACCTTTGTCTCCACGCCGCACATCAATCGCCAGTTTCACGCCTCGACGTTGCAGACGTTTACCGCGCTGTGTGCCGGCAATGGCATGAAGGCCGGTGCGCACGTGATCGATCGCCAGATTGTGCCGGCGCGTCAAAACGAGATGGAGTTCTTTGGCCTGCAGAAGGACGCGCTGCTGCTGCATATTAAGCGCGTGCGTACAGCCGACGGCGAGCCCATCTTTGAGGAGAACATCTTTGTGCCGTTTGACGCCTACCGTGAGCTGTTGACGGCCGATCTTGAGGACAAGTCGATTTTTGCCGAGGTCGAGCGTGTTGGCGGAACGCCGATTGTCTCGGTTGGCTACCGCACGGTCGAGGCCGTTCGTGCCAATGCCGAGCAGGCGGCCGAGTTGGGCATTGCTCCGCACGATCCACTGCTCAACCTGCGCGCCGGCTTTACCGGTCCCAATGGCGAGCCGGTCCTGATGGGTAAGCAGTACTACGTGGGTAGCCGCTACGTCATGGTTATGTAAGTTACGCGGTTTTACCAAACCGCGTAACGGCTCGACGCTACAAGCCCGCCAGAGCGGCAATCTGCAGAATGAGCGTGGAAAATCTCCCGTTTTTGGCTTGGTGACGGGCTTAAAGTGGGAGATTATCCACGCTCATCAGGAAAGTGTCCAAAAATCCACGCTCGTTCGCCTTGGATTACGTTGCCCGTGGCCGATGGCGGCGCGGCACCGGTCCGCGTGGCGGCGTATAATCGGCGGCAGATGACTTGGACGTTAGGAAACCATGACCGATAGCATGCAGCAGATGGCGCTTGACACGCTCGGCGCCTATTTTGGCTACACCTCGTTTCGCCCGGGGCAGGACCGCATGGTCGATGCGATCCTTGCCGGTCGCGATGCGCTGGGTGTTATGCCCACGGGCGCCGGCAAGTCCATTTGCTACCAGGTGCCCGCGCTCATGCTGCCCGGCATTACCTTTGTGGTGAGTCCGCTGCTGTCGCTTATGGAGGACCAGACCCGCGCGTTGCTCGCGGCGGGTGCGCGACCCAGCTATCTCAACTCCAGTCTTACTCCGGCCCAGCAAAACACCGTGCTCAAGCGGGCGCGCGAGGGCCGCTACCAGCTTATGTACGTGGCGCCCGAGCGCCTGCTCGAGCCGCGCTTTTTAGCCTTTGCCCAGGAGGCCGCGGGTTCCGCCGGCATTGGCGTGCCGCTCGTGGCTATTGACGAGGCCCACTGCGTGAGCCAATGGGGCCAGGATTTCCGCCCCGCCTACCTGCAGATTCGCGAGTTCATCGATTCCCTGCCGCAGCGCCCCATCGTGGCGGCCTTTACCGCCACGGCGACTGAGCGCGTGCGCGCGGACATTCAGCAGATGCTCGGACTGCAAAACCCCGCGACCGTGGTGACGGGCTTCGATCGCAAGAACCTCTACTTTGGCTGCGAGGAGATGGGCGACAAGGCCAAGGCCGCGTGGGTGCGCGACTATGTGATCGCGCATTCGAGCGAGAGCGGCATCGTGTATTGCTCGACTCGCAAGACGGTCGATGCGCTGGCCGCGGAGCTTGCCGAGGCACTGGGCCCCAGCGGCATTCGTGTGGGGCGCTACCATGCCGGCATGGGCAACGACGCCCGCCGCCAGAGCCAGCGTGCCTTTATCGACGACGATATCCAGGTGATGGTCGCCACCAACGCCTTTGGCATGGGCATCGACAAGCCCAACGTGCGCTACGTGATTCACAACAACGTGCCCGAGAGCATCGAGGCCTACTACCAGGAGGCAGGCCGCGCCGGCCGCGACGGCGACCCGGCCAGCTGCCACTTGCTGTGGAACGGCAACGATTTTCGCATGCGCCGCTTTTTGATCGACCGCGGCGATGCTGCCGACGAGGCGCTCGACGACGAGCAGCGCGCGTGGGCGCTCCAGAACCGTTATCGTCTGCTCAGCCAGATGGAGGGCTACTGCAATACCACCGGCTGTCTGCGCGAATACATGCTGCGCTACTTTGGCGACGAGGCCGCGGCCGAGCATGCTGCCGCGGCTGGTGCGGGCGCCACCGCCACGGATGACGCCGAGGGTTGCGGCAACTGCAGCAACTGCCTCACACAGTTCGAGGTCGAGGACGTCACCGACATGGCCCGCGCCGCCGTGCAATATGTGGCCACGCGCCCCATGCGCTTTGGCAAGTCGCTGATCGCCGACGTGCTTCACGGCGGCAACACCGAGCGCATTCGCCAGATGCATCTGGACGAGGATCGCGGCTACGGTGAGCTGTCGAGCGAATCGGTCGGGCGCATCAAGGACATCATCGGCCAGCTGTGCGGGCGGGGCTACCTGGCCACCTCGCAGGGCCAGTATCCGGTCGTGGGTCTGGGCCCGCGTGCCGGCGAGGTCGAGGACGAGACGTTCGCCTTTACCGTTAAGCGTCGCGCGTCCAAGCGCAAGGCCTCGGCCCGTGCCCGCCGTGCGGTGGATTTGCTGCGCGAGGAGGCCGAGCTGGATCAGCGACCGCGCGTGGGCGACGACGCCGAGCTGTTTGAGCGCCTACGGGCACTCCGCAAGGAGATCTCGACCGAGCTGGAGATGGCACCGTACATGGTCTTCTCTGACAAGGCCCTGCGCGGCCTGTGCCGTCTACGTCCTCAGACGCGCGACGAGCTTATCCAGGTCAACGGCATCGGCGAGAAAAAGGCCGACGCCTTTGGCGAGCAGTTTATGGCGGCGATAGAAGAGTTTGAATCCGAGCATGCACGGGATGGAGCGTAACGATGGCGACCGATAACAAGACCGACCGTACTGACGTGCCCGCCGTGCCGCTATACCAGCAGGTCATGGACGACCTAAAGGGCGAGATCGCACGCGGCGTGTACGCGGCCGGCTCGCGCATTCCTTCCGAGATGGAGCTCGCGAAGTCTTACGGCGTGGGGCGCATCACCGTGCGCCGTGCCATCGAGGAGCTGTCGCGCGCGGGCTACCTCAACCGCCAGCAGGGGAGGGGCACCTTTGTGTGCGCTCCCAAGCTCAAACGCAAGATTCGCCAGAAGGGCGACGTCCAGAGTTTCACCGAGGGTTGTGCCGCCAACGACATGGTGGCCGGAGCGCGCCTGGTGTCGCGCACGGTGGTTGCGGCGACGCGTGAGGACGCGGCATTTTTTGGCGTGGAGCCCGGCTGCGAGCTCATCGTGGTCGAGCGCGTGCGCACGGCAGATGGCGTGCCCGTCATGCTCGAGAACAACGCCTTTGTGCTTGCCGACCATCCCTACCTGCAGACGTTGGCCGATGAGGACCTCACCGATAACTCAATCTTTGCGCTCGTTGCCGAGCATTCGGGCCGCGCGCCGCTCAAGTCCGACCCCTGCACCGTGGAGATTGCGCTTGCCGATGCTCAGGCGGCCCCGCTGCTGGAGGTGCCGGTCGGCGAGCCGCTCTTCTATATGGAGGCATACTTTACCGATGAGGACGAGCGGCCCCTGCTGCTCGGTCGTCAAAAGATCGTGGGCTCGCGCTACGTGTTCGACATCTAACGTTCACGAATAGAACAACATGGAACAAATTTATCGCAATGGCTTCCACCGTGGCTGCATGCGTGGTATATATAGAACAACATAGAACGACAGCAGGTACGAGCAGCCGTCGCCAAAAGCCGCCACACAAGGAGGGGCATCAGCATGAACGCACATGATCTGATTCAGGAAATTATCGAGCGCAAGGGCAAGGTCGAGAACGTCTTTTGGATCGCCTGCGGTGGTTCGATGATCGACCTCATGCCGGCCAACGAACTGCTCAAGCGCGAGGCCACCACGTTTACCTCGACGGTCTACACGGCGCGCGAGTTTTGCCTGATGACTCCCAAGAGTCTTGGCGAGAAGTCACTCGTCATCGCCTGCAGCCACAGCGGTAACACGCAAGAGGTCGTCGACGGCTGCGAGATGGCGTTGGCTGCCGGCGCCGAGGTCATTGCCCTTACCGACTGCGAGGGCTCAAAGATCGACAACGGCAAGTGGACCACCTGGGTCTATCCGTGGGGCGAGGGCGTGTTGCAGGCCGAGGTGCCGCAGGGCATCGGCGCTCTGATCGCCGCCGAACTGCTCGACCAGCAGGAGGGCTACGAAGCGCTCGCCGACATGTACGAAGGCCTTAAGCAGATGGATGCGCTGCTGCCCGCCGCGCGCGAGAAGGTCAACGCCGAGCTAGGTGCCCGTTTTGCCGAGCTCTGCCAGCAGCACAAGTTCTTCTACATCCTGGGCTCCGGCCCCAACTTTAGCCAGACCTACGCCATGGCAATCTGCTCGCTCATGGAGATGCAGTGGCAGCACTGCTGCTACATCCACTCCGGCGAGTACTTCCATGGCCCGTTCGAAGCCACCGAGCCCGGCGTGTTCTACTTTGTGCAGCTCGGATCGGGCGAGTGCCGCCCCATGGAGGAGCGCGCTCTTGCGTTCCTCAACACGCACACCGATACGATCATGGTGCTCGACGCGCTCGAGTACGGCGTGGGCGACGTGCCCGCCAGCGTGCGTTCGTACTTGGAGCCGATCTTCTTCTACAACATGAGCTGCGAGCTGCGCGCCGCCCGCGGCAAGGTGTTTGACCACAGCCCCGAGGTTCGTCGCTACATGGGCATCGAGCAGTACTAGGTAACGGGAAAAGCATTAACCTTCGATTCGCAAGCGGGCCACATGAGTCAAAAAGCGGGCCGCGCCGGGGATTTCCGGCGCGGCCCGCTTAGTATCGCGCATAGATTCGCAAGGTTGCGGTAGCCAGCGGCCTACTTTGCGTCGTAGGCCTCGGCGTCCCACCAGTCGAGCTGGGCGATGTTGTCGCGGATGTGCTGGCAGCTCTTGTGGAAGCCCTCGAGCTCGTGCTCGGACAGGTCCAGCGTGTAGACCTCCTCGACGCCCTCGGCGCCGATCGCGCACGGCAGGGAGGTGAAGATGCCCTCCTCGCCATACTGGCCGGTCATGAGCGTGGAGGCGGAAAGCACGGCGTGCTCGTTATGCAGCACGGCGGCGCAAACGCGCGCGGCGGAGTTGGCGACGGCGTACTCGGTGCACTGTTTGCCCTGGTAGGTTACGTAGCCGCCCTTGCGCGCGAGCTCCTCGACCTCCATGTGGTCAAAGGCGTACTTGTCGGGGTTCTCGGCCTGAAGCTCGTTAAGGCTCTTGCCGGCGATGGTTGCGGCCTTAAAGGCGGCCAACTGGCTAAAGCCGTGCTCGCCGATCATGTAGGCGTCGATGGACTTGGGGCTCACGCCGACCTTCTTGGAGATCTCGGTGCGCAGGCGGGCGGAGTCCAGGCCGCAGCCCGAGCCGATGATCTTCTTGGGATCGTAGCCGGTCAGGTGCCACAGCTCGGTGCACACGACGTCGCAGGGGTTGGAGATGCTCACGAAGATGCCGTCAAAGCCGGCGTCGACGATGCGCTTGGCAAAGGTGCGGGCGGCGTCGGTGGTAAAGAACAGCTCGCCGTCGCGGTTGCCGGCGGCCAGCGCGACCTTGCCGGCGGCGTTGACGATGACGTCGCAGCAGGCAAGCTCCTCGTAGTGGTCGTAGCAGTTGACGATCTTGGTGTTGTACGGGACAAACGAAAGGGAGTCGCGCAGGTCCTGGACCTCGGACGTCACCTTGGCCTCGTTGATATCGCACAGGTACAGCTCATCGGCAATGCCCTGCATGAGCAGACTGTTGGCAACATGTGCTCCTACGTGGCCCTGGCCGACCACACCGATCTTACGCGTTTGGTACATATATGTATCCTTTCGGCCGAGTTTTTCGCGTCGAACCATTGTAGCGTCCTGCTGCCACTTTGCTAGGCTAAAGCGCCATAGATTTTTGGGCATGCCTTAATCTCTACTTTTGGAGTGATTTGGGCCGCTGACGGCATCGCCGGGCGATGTACTCGCGCGGATGGGGCCGGTCGTTGTACCATAACTGCAACTGACTCGTAAGGAGCATTCATGCCCATTCGCATCCCCGACGCCCTCCCTGCCGCCGCGCAGCTCGAGAGCGAGAACATCTTTGTCATGACCGAGTACCGCGCGCTGCACCAGGACATCCGTCCGCTGCGCGTGCTCATCCTCAACCTCATGCCCACCAAAATCGCTACCGAGACGCAGATCATGCGCAAGCTCTCCAACACGCCGCTGCAGGTGGAGGTGGACCTGCTGCGCACGAAAACGCACGAGGCCACGCACGTGAGCGCCGGCCACCTGGAGACGTTCTACCGCACGTTCGACGACATCCGCGACATCCACTACGACGGCCTGATCATCACGGGCGCGCCGGTGGAGCAGATGCCGTTCGAGGAGGTCGACTACTGGCCCGAGCTCTGCCAGATCATGGATTGGTCCACCACGCACGTGCACTCTACGCTGCACATTTGTTGGGGCGCGCAGGCCGGCCTGTACCATCATTACGGCATCCAGAAGTACGACCTGCCGGCAAAGGCGAGCGGCGTGTTCGAGCATTATCTGGTGAAGCCGCAAAGCCCGCTGGTCCGCGGCTTTGACGACCGCTTCTATGCCGTACATTCGCGCAACACCGACGTGCGCCGCGAGGACGTGGAGGCCGAGCCGCAGCTTGAGGTCGTGGCCGTGTCCGACGAGGTGGGCCTGTACATCGTCAAGTCGACCGACAGCCGTCGCTTCTTTGTCTTTGGTCACCCCGAGTACGATACCGACACGCTGCGCCTGGAGTACGAGCGCGACGTGAAGCGCGGCCTCAACCCTCAGGTGCCGGCGCATTACTTCCCGGGCGACGACCCCTCCGCCGATCCGCGCAACGTCTGGCGCAGCCAAGCTCAGCTGTTCTACACCAACTGGCTCAACTACTACGTCTACCAGACCACGCCCTACGACCTGGCCCGCGCCGGCGAGGAGCACTAGGCTGCGATGGTACTGCTGTAGCCGTGGCTGATATGGCAGCGATTAGGCGCTGATGATGTGGGGTAGTGGCAGGTCGTGAGCGTCGGTGGGAACGCGGTCGACACGCTGCTCGTCAAAGGCGATGCCGATGATTTGGCATGCGGGCGAGAGCATGGGCAGGTAGCGGTCGTAGCAACCGCCGCCGTAGCCCAGGCGCGCGCCGGTTTGGTCGAAGGCCACGAGCGGCACGACGATCATGTCGAGAGCTTCGGCAGGCACGATAGGGAAGTGGTTGCTGTCGATGTCCGTGGCCGCAAAGGCCCGCGTAGGGTGGGCGATAAACGGAGCCGCGGACGCATCGTCGGCAGCAACTGCCCGCATACACATGCGCTGGCCACAAGCTGCGGCATCAATTGCCGAGAGCATGCACGGATAGGCTACGCGCCAGCCGCGCACGGCGGCCGCAGCGGCAAACGCGGCAGGGTCTGCCTCGGAACCCATCGCGGCATAGACGGCAACGGTGCGCGGCGCCGCGGCATCCAAGCGGCCCAGCAGCTCAACCAGCCGCGCACAGATATCAGCAGACTTCGCCGCCCGTACATCCAAATCGAGATCGTCGCGCCGAGCAATCATTGCCCGCCGCAACTCAGCCTTGTCCATCCCAGCCTCCTCTAGCAAACCTGCCAAAAAGGGACAGGTTTATTTTGGCGGGTTTTATCTGGGCAAACGTCGAAGCCGCCACAAAGGCGCCCTGTGTGGCGGCTTCGACTCGACGTTGGCTTCACAGCGCCGCAGCGATCGCTTCAGTCACAAACTTATTGAGTGACTCACCCTTCTTTGCCGCTGCCAGCGCTGCTTGCTTGTGGAGCTCAGAGCCCGTTCTTACGTTGAACGAGCCCTTAAAAGCCCGCTCGGGTTCCTTGCCCTTCTCGGCGCAAAACTCAAGGTAATCGTCGACGGCGTCGTGGAAGCATTGCTCCACTTCTTCAGCCGTGGAGCCTTCAAATACGATTGCGTCCCTAATGCCGGCGACCATACCTGTTAGCACATGCTGTTCGGCATTGAACTCGACCGGGGCGAAATAACCTTTGTATGCCAAAACGTTACTCATGACTACCTCCGACATCTTGCAGAAAGCGAACGATGTTTCGAATGGTCCCCGCTGTCAATTCGTCAGATGGATGAGGCGCGTGCATTACGAACATCCTGCCATCTGATGGCCTGTAGAAGCGAACGCGCGATCCGGATGTCTTGCCTTTGCTGTCCATTTCAAAGCCATATGAAGCCATGACTTTTAAAAAATCCGCATACCGATAAGTTGAAGGGCAGCTAAACAGTTGGGCGATGAGTTTATCGGATCGAGTCATCCCGCCTCACATTCTGCAACTATATTCTAGTTGCAATTTCAGGTCGTTGCAAGCACCTCTACTATAGAACATGTGTGCGTATAGAACAAGTGTTCGAATCACCACTGAGAATGGGGACAGGCATCTTTGTGGTGGTCTGTGCTGTGGAGTGGGCGTCTGCGGCAGTTCGTCTCGATCTGTAACAGTAACTCGGCAAAATTGGACCTAGATGTTACAGATTGAGACAAAGGGCCGGCGTCATCCGGAAACGTCTCGATCTGTAACATCTGGAGCCGATATTGCCGTCTTGGCGTTACAGATCGAGATAAACCGACAGACTGCGGCAAAAGAAAAGGTAGATTTTCAGGCATGTCCCAAAAATCTACCTTTGTTGTGGTTAGCTCAGCAGGTCGACTACGTTGAAGCCGGCGTTGCTCTTGGCGATGACGTCGCGTCCGCCAAAGACGCAGGTGGGCGACTCGGCTGCGATGCGCGTCACGTCGGCGCCGAGCGAGCGAAGCTCACCGGGCGTGGCGGCGAGCATCTGGGTGCGACGCTCCTCGCGCGCATGCGGATCGAGCCCGGCCAGATAGGTCGTGTTGCGGCGCTTGGTGAGCGCGTACGGCTTCACCGGCGCGTCCATGCCGCTCACGCAGCTCACGATAAAGCCCTCAAAGGCGGCCTCGTCGGGCTCAAAGCTGCCAAGCCATGCACCCGCGCGCTTCACGCGCTCAATCGAAGGATCGATCGCCGGGTCGCGGTAGGTGTAGAACGCCGCCTGACGCTCGCCGGCCGCGCGGAATCCGCAGCCGTACGCACCACCCTTCACGCGGATCTCGTTCCACAGGTAGTCGTAGGAGAGCGCGTTGGCGGCAACCGCCCAGGCGCCCGTCACGTCAATGCCCAGGCGACGCGGATCGCACGCGCTTGCCGCAAAGCAGATGTCGCTGGGGATGACAAAAGCCTCGTGGCGGTCGCACGGCGCCGGCACCACGAGCGCGTCGCGGCCGGCATCGGCGCCGTCGCCAGCGTCCAGCCTCAGGTCGCCCGCGGCATCCCAGTACGCGTCAAAGTCCTCGTCGCTGCCGGTAAAGCTCGCCATGCAGCCGTCGGCCACAAAGATGCGGCCTGCCAGCTCGGTAAGCTTGGCGCGCAGGCCGTCCAGGCGCTCGTCAAAGTGGTCGAGCAGATCGCGCAGGAACAGATAGAAATCCACGCCCGAAAGCTGCTCGCGCACCACGGCCGAAGGCGAGCTGTAGCTCATCGCGCGACCGAGTGCCGCCGAGTGACCGTTGTTGATAAAGCCCTGCTCAAGCCCAATGCGAATCTGCGTGAGCACGTCGCGCATGCGGTCGGCATCGGCATCGAGCAAAAGCGTGCTCGACCACACCTCGCGCGGCAGACTCGCCAGCGCATCGATCTTCTCGGACAGGGCGCCGGCGCTCACCAGCAGGTAGGGGCGCACGCCGTCCACTTCGGGCTGCGTCATGACTTCGGTCGTAAAGCTCAAAAAGCCGAGCTTGCCAGCGAGCAAGTTGTCGAGTTCCTCGGCCGAGTGCTCGCGCGTGGGCAGCTGCTTAAGCAGGCGGCAGAGCAGTGTCACATAGGGCAGGTCCTCAAACGCGACGCAGCTCAGGTCGAAATACTGCATGGCGTAGGCCAGGCGGTTGGTGGGGATGCCGTGGCGCAGGCAGGGGATGGGCGCAGTCGTGTCCACGACCAGCGGCGGCTCGGGGCGCGCCTCGCCAATGTCGGACACGCGCAGGCGCGGCAGCGTGGCCTTGGCCTCGGGCGTGTCCTCGGCCTCCTGTGAGGAACGAAGTGCGGCCGTGCGCTCGACCACGTCGGCCAGCTCGGCATCGGTCATGGCATCGCGCTTGGCTGCCAGCTCGGCGACCTCGGCACCCTCCGAACCCTCGGCAGCGTCCACCGGCACCAGCTCGACCAGTGCCATGTGATCGTTCTGCAGCACCAGCTCGCGCAGCAGGTCCTCAAAATAGTTGCCGTCCAGCTCGCCACGCAGCTCCTCGTACACCGGGCCGTACTTGAGCGCCAGCGTCGCGGCGTCGTCATCGTAGAGCCAAGTGCTCAGCGCGTCGCACGCAATGGCCACGCCGTCGGCGATACCGTAGTCGCGCTGGCGCAGGTCGTATTCGTTGCTGCTGATGATGGCTTCCAGGCGCTCGCGCGGAACGCCGTGCTCGCACAGGTCGCGGCAGGCGTCCTGGAACACGCGGCGCAGCTCGCGCGCCACGCCGGGCTGCGCGTTTTGCAGCATGATGAGCTCGTAGGGCTGCAGGCTCTCGGCCGCGGTGTAGCTCACCACGTTGCCGCCCAGGCCGGCGGCAAGAATGGCCTTCTTAACCGGCGCTTCGTTGGAACCCAGCAGCGCCTCGAACAGGATATCCGCCGCGATTGTGCGCTTGCGGTCGAGCGCGCTGCCCAGTACAAGACCCAGGCCCACCAGGGCGTTCTCGGGCGTGGTGGCCATCTCGACGCGCTGATACTCGCAGGTCACGGGCGCCTGCACGCCCAGCGGATTGGGCGCCAGCGTGGACGGGTCCTCGCCGGCGGCAACGGCGGCGTCCATGCGGCGGCTCGCGGCGCTCGGTTGCGACAGATAGCGCTCGTCCAAAAAGGCCAGCGCGCGGTCCACGTCCAGGTCGCCGTAGAGCGTGATGTAAGAGTTGGAAGGATTGTAGTGTCGCGCGTGCGTGTCCAGGAACTGCTCGTAGGTGAGCGCGGGGATCGCGCGCGGGTCGCCGCCGCTCTCGTGCGCATAGGCGGTGTCAGGATAGAGCGCGGCGTTGACGGCGTCGTCCAGCACGCTCATGGGGTCGGACAGCGCACCCTTCATCTCGTTGAACACCACGCCGTTATAACGCAGCGTGCCCTCGCGCAGGCTCGCGGAGCTGCCGTCGCCCTCGCCCTCGGCGCTCTCCGGCAGGTCCAGCTCGTAGTGCCAGCCCTCCTGCTCAAAAATGGTGGGCTTGGTGTAGATGGCCGGGTTGAACACCGCGTCCAGGTACACGTCCATCAGGTTGTACAGATCCTGCTCGTTGGTGGTGGCAACGGGGTAGATGGTCTTGTCGGGGTAGGTCATGGCGTTGAGGAACGTCTGCATGGAGCTCTTGATCAGGTCGACAAACGGCTCCTTGACGGGAAACTTGGCCGATCCGCACAGCACCGAGTGCTCAAGAATATGGAACACGCCGGTGGAGTCGGCCGGCGGCGTCTTAAAGCCAATGGCAAAGGCCTTGTTTTCGTCGTCGCACGCCAGGTACAGCAGGCGAGCGCCCGATGCGGTGTGGCGCAGCACGTAGGCGTCCGAGTCGAGCTCGGGCACGGTCTCGCAGCGCTCGACGGCAAAGCCGTGGCAGGTGGTGCCGGGCACCAGCAGCGCGGCGGCAGCGGCGCGCGGGTCGGTTGAGATGGTGGGCATATGCAGTCTCCTTTGACGCCCCAGCGGGGGCGAATCGAGTCGAATCCTCGAGAGTATACCCATATGGGGCCGCGGCTCTGCGGCGAACTGAAGACGATGCCAGCGGATTGGGCATAGGCCCCGCATGCCCGCCGAATGAGCGTGGATTTTCGGATGAAATAATCCGCCGCAGGTCCAAATGCCGTCCAATTATCCACTCCCGCACACCTTTCGTCTCCAACCGTTAGATGAGAGACGTATACGAAAGATGGCTGTACAGCAAAGAGCCAAACAATTAATAGTGCTGTTTGGTTGGTGATTGTTTTTTCAGTAAAAACACTTACGAATAAAGCAAGTTGCAAACAGCTGCCCCCTTATTTCGTGCTCATTTTTAAGGCGAGAAATTGCCGCCATATGATCGGACGAGTTTCAACGATTTCGATTTAGTATTTGGCGCGGATGCGGTCGATTCCGATGAAACGCTAGTTGACCACGCGGTAGATTGCGCTTTCTCCCAGACGCCCCGGCAATGCGCAATAAGCCAGATAACGAAGCGATTGCCGGTGCGTCTATCCATAGGGAATTCCGGGAAAGCTTCTGCGGACAGTCAAAAGATTCGTCGGCCCCAAGCGGATTAAAGGTATTTGCATAAGACGTCATTTAACTAGAGACGATGCATATTGAATCGTTCAATGAACTTGCACGCTGTGTCCAACAACGCCGATTGCTGTTTTAAGGGGCTTGATGAAAGAACAGAACCAAAATAATACTTGCATAGTTAGTTATATAAAGTATTATAACGTTATGGGATGAATGAAGGGTTCATCTAAGTGAGTTAGGAGTAAGGGATGTTCAATTTCGATGAGCCTCGTTACGAGAAGGTTGTGAGCGATGCCCTCGCTCTCCGTCCTCAGATTGAGGCCGCCGTGGACAAGGTCTGCGAGCAGGGCTATTCCAACATCTTCTTCATCGGCTGCGGCGGCACCTGGGCCCACACGCTCCCGATGAAGTACTGGGTCGAGACCACCACGGCCGACGTCGACGTCCACTGCGAGATCGCCGCCGAGTTCCTCGCGTGCCCGCCCAAGTCCTTCAACAAGGACTCGGTCTGCGTCTTCTCCACCCGTACCGGCACCACCCCCGAGATCATCGAGGCCGCCAAGTTCTGCCAGGAGCAGGGCGCCCGCACGCTGATGTACGTCTCCAACGACAACACCCCGGCCACCGAGTACGCCGACTACAAGTTCTTCAGCTTCGCCGAGGACGACGTCCTGTGCGAGGCCATCTACACCTACCAGATCACGCTGGTCGCCCGCTTCCTCAAGAACGCCGGCGCCTTCCCCAAGTACGACACCTTCATGGAGGAGTTCGGCAACATCGCCCCGTACCTCATCAAGGCCAAGGACGCCCAGGACGAGCGCTGCGCCGCCATGGCCGAGGACTTCAAGGACACCGACTACCACATGGTGATCGGCTCCGGCATGCTCTGGGGCGAGGCCTACGACTACGCTATGTGCATCCTCGAGGAGATGCAGTGGATCAAGACCAAGTCCATCCACGCCGCCGAGTTCTTCCACGGCACCATCGAGCTGTGCGAGGAGGGCACGAGCCTCATCATGCTCTACGGCGAGGACGACACCCGCAAGCTCATGGACCGCGTGGACAACTTCACCCACATGCTCGCCGACGAGAAGGGCGTCCATGTCCGCGTGAACAAGTTCGACACCGCCGAGGTCGAGCTGCCGTTCAGCGACCCCGAGTTCCGCAAGATCGTCTCCCCGATGGTCACCTACACCATCACCGAGCGCCTGAGCTGCCATCTCGAGCACGTCCGCAACCACCCGCTCACCACGCGTCGCTACTATCACCAGATGAACTACTAAAGCAGCTTTCAGCGGCCGTTATTTTGCTCGGAAATAATTCGTTATGTTGCGTTCGTAAAACAATGCAAACAAATGTCGCAGTCTCGTTCTAGAGGGCCATGCCGTAGCTGGCCGCTTGAGGTCGTATTTGCTTGGACTCGACCATGTGGCTCGTTGGCATTTCACGGTAGCGACTTCAAGGCGAAATGGGGCATTTTTGCCAAATGCCCCTCTTGTTTGCGCCACAAGTGGCATTCGACACCTTCATATGGAGTGTTTGATATTGTAGACGGTTCAAAAATAAGATTGAACCGTCTATTTCTTTCAAAATAATACGTAATAAGTTATCTTATAACGTATAGAAGTTTCATAGAATGTTGTACGGAGAACGTTATGATTAACCCGACTAGTGCTGTGCCGCTATATGTACAAGTAGCTGATGATTTGCGCCGCCGTATTGAGATGGGCGAGTTTTCCGAAAGTGGCGTGTTGCCTAGCGAAAATGGTTTTTGCGAAGAATACGAGGTTAGCCGCGCGACGATACGGAAGGCAATTCAAACTCTTGTGGATGACGACGTGCTTGATACGCGTCATGGCAAAGGCACATTTATCCGGCAGCCTAAAATCGTCTCGAGCTTGAGCACGTTTAAGGGTTTCACTTATTTTTGCCATGAAAATAATATCGAAACCTCGTCTCGTGTTCTCGCTCTTCAGGAGGTCGAGCCGCCCGTTGCCGTCCGTCGTCATTTGCGAATGGAAGAGAATGAATCTGCGGTTTACCTCAAACGTGTGAGGTCAATTAACCACATAAATGCAATGATTGAACATATTTATCTTCCAGTAAAGAACTTCGGGTTTTTACTGGGTGTCGATATGGATAACGCATCACTTTATGAAACGATTGAGAGAGAGACGGGGCTGCGACTAGAGGATAATTGTTTCCCGTCTATTGTGCTTGAAGCAGGGCTTGCTACGGATGAGGAGAAGCGCATCCTTAACATCGCAGGAGAAGCTGCGATGTTTATATTGAGTGAGACCGTTTATATGAGCACTGGTAAGCCAGTGCACTTTACTAAGCAGGTGATGTTGGGTGATTATTTCAAATACTTCTTTTCGATTAAGGCTAATCAACTCGGCATCAATTGGCAGGGACTTGAAGCCGTTGAGTGTAGAAAGCAATAGGTTGAATAATGGTTAAAGTGGAGAGCGCTGTTCCATTGTATAAGCAGATCGTTCACGATCTTGTGAGTCGAATAGAAAGTGGCGTATATAGCGAAGGGGATAAGCTTCCTACTGAGACGGAGCTTATGGAGGAATATGGCGTTAGTCGTATTACCGTTCGATCGGCAATCAAGGAACTAGAGGATGCCGATATCGTTGAGCGCACGCGAGGGAAAGGGACTTTTGTTACCACGACACGCAATGCCTATGCAGCCGATGACCAGGAAAGCTTCACCCATTCCTGCATTCAAGAAAATAAAAAGCCTTCGACCGTAGTGCTCGAAGTAGCTTGGATTTATCCTACGCTGCGCGACGTGCGTTTTCTTCAGGTCCAGGAGGACGAGAATATTCTTCAGACTAGACGTTTGCGCTTAGTCGATGGCGTGCCAACGATGTTGGAAACCAATAGCTACACTCCTTCTCTTGCCTTTTTGGAACATGAAGATTTATCGGGTTCTCTACTTGAGGTGCTGGGAAGACGCCATATCGAACTTGGCAATAACGAGCGAACGTTGCAGGTGTGCTTTGCAAGTGCTTACGAGGCAGAACATTTGAATGTAAAGCCGGGATCTGCCCTTTTATTATTTGTAGATAAGCGTTGCAGCGCGCAGGGAGTGCCATTGTTTATTTCGCGGCAGGTGTACTGCACTGAGCGCTTAAAGTTTTATCTCTAGCGAAAGCCAAACCCCGGATCTTTCTTAACCGAATAACAAGAGATTGAAAACGCCCCGACAAAGGGGCGTTTTTTTGCCGTTTACGGGCGAATTATTACCGCTTAGGAAGCTTGATTGATCTGTCTTGACAAAGCGAAAGTTTCGAGGATACTGTAGATAACAATACAAAATATAACGTTATATTAACAGATGATTGACTGAGATTGGGAGATAAATGAGGAAGTTGCTCTTGGCCAGCCATGGGCCACTTGCTAGAGCGATGCGTGAAACGCTCCAGCTATTTTGCGGTGAAGATCCTCGCGTTAAGGTGCTATGCGCATATGTCGATGAGGACACGATGGATGTAAACGAGTTGATAGATTTTTGGGACCGTTCTCGCGACCCAGCAGACCAGTGGATTGTCATCACTGATGTCTATGGTGGGTCAGTGAATAACGCTTTTATGGAAAGGTTGGGTGACGATTCTCTAAGGCTCATTGCCGGCATGTCGCTACCACTAGTGCTCGAAGTGTTTTCGAAATTGAGCACACTTGATGACGCCGAGCTCGCTGCATTGGTTTCAAGTGTCCGCCAAAAGGGCACATGCCTATGTTCGCTGCCAAATTCGGTAGAAGAAGACGAGGATTTTTGAGAAAGGAACAAAGATGATTAAGCTGCTGAGAGTTGACCATCGCTTGCTTCATGGTCAGGTTGCCATGACTTGGACGCAAGAGCTTGACACCAATTGCATTTTGATTGCCTGCGATGCGGTTGTGAAAGATGACGTGCGCAAGACGACGCTTAAGCTGGCACGTCCGGCAGGCGTCAAATTGGTTATCAAATCGGTCGATGATTCTATCGAGGCTCTTAGGAGCGGTGTGACCGATAAGTACCGTTTGTTCATTGTCGTTGAAAGCATCGAAGATGCTTACCGCTTGGCGAAGGGCTACAGCGAAATCGAGCATATCAACATTGGAGGAACGATGCCGCGTGAGGGTGCAGATGTACGCCTATCTTCAACGGTTTTCGCTACCGATCGCGACGTGGAGCTTCTACATGAGCTCAGTGATGCCGGAATCGAGGTGGAGATCAGGCAGGTACCTAGAGACGAGAAGATTTTGATTTAAGCACATACAATAGAAAGGGGATCTCTCATGTTGACTCAAGCGATCCTTATCGGCCTCGTTGCAATGTGCGTGACATTTGAGTGGGCACTTGGCACTTGCCTTGCTTCTCGCCCGATTGTCACGGGCGTCCTCATCGGTCTTGTGATGGGTGATTTGCAGACGGGCATTATTGTCGGCGCCACGCTTGAAATGGTGTTCATTGGATCGGTTACCATCGGGGCGGCCGTTCCGCCTGACGTTATCACCGGTGGTATTTTGGGCACTGCCTTTGCAATTTCGACGGGTCAAGGCGCTGAAGTTGCGCTGACGCTCGCTTTTCCGATTGCGTCGCTTTATCTCATCATCGATAACGCGCTTACGCTGATCGTGATGCCGTTTTTCGTCCATAAAGCGGACGACTGTGTGGCAAAGGGCGACCTCAAAGGTATGGAGCGGATGCATCTGCTTGGTGGATTCATCGTCAAATCGCTTCCTCGCTTTTTCGTGTGCTCCCTTGCTTTCTATCTCGGAACGCCGGTTATGAACGCGGTGCTTAACGCAATTCCCGAGTTTGTAAGTAACGGCCTGGTTATTGCGGGTGGATTCATCCCTGCGCTCGGCATTGCACTGCTCGCTTCAATGATTGTCAACAAGCAGACTGCTATTTTCTTCGTGCTCGGGTTTGCGCTCTGTGCCTACATGAGCATTCCAATCCTTGGTATTGCCATCATTGGGCTTTGCCTCGCAGTAATCCTCGTGGTGGTCCAGCCAAACTTCATTGCTCAGACGCCACAGCTTAGTTCGGAAGGGAGCTTCGACGATGACGACTTCTAATGACACCAGTTCCAACAAGATTACAAAGCGTGATCTAAAATCGGTATTTTTCCGTTCGCTTACGATGGAGTACTCCTGGAACTACGAGCGCCAGCAGCACATGGGATACTGCTTCTCTATGCTTCCCATCATTCGTCGCGTGTATAAGAATAAGGATGACCAGGCTGCTGCTGCTAAGCGTCACATGGAGTTCTTCAACACCACTCCTTATGTCTCAACATTAATTCTGGGCATTTCGGCAGCGATGGAAGAGGCAAACGCTAACGAAGAGGATTTTGACGAATCCTCCATCAACAGCGTAAAGGCCGCTCTTATGAGTCCGCTGGCCGGCATCGGTGACTCTCTGTTCTGGGGAACGTTGCGTGTCATCGCCACTGGCTTGGGTGTGTCGCTTGCTATGCAGGGTAACATTCTCGGCCCGCTTCTCTTCCTTGTCGTATTCAATGTTCCGCATTATCTGATTCGTTGGTTCTGCCTTAAATGGGGCTATGGATTCGGAACCAGTTTCTTGAGCAAGATCGAGAAATCTGGTCTTATGCCAAAGCTCACTATGGGGGCTGCAATTCTCGGTCTTATGGTTATCGGCGCTATGGTGCCCAACCTTGTATCGGTCAGCGTGGCTGGTTCTCTCGGTACCGGCGACAGTGCGCAGACTATCCAAAGCATCATCGACGGTATCATGCCGAGCCTGCTGCCGCTGCTTGTGACACTTGGAGTTTACGAACTCGTCCAGCACAAGGTCAAGATTGCTTGGATTCTCGTTATTCTCATGGCGGTTGGTATCGTCGGCTCCTTCTTCGGAGTGTTTGCAATCTAAATGGTTGATTTCGCCGTCTGGCCCAATTGAATTAGAAAGGTATATCTCATGGTTTCATTTGATGAACAGGCAATTCTCGATAACGGTGCTTATATCTACAATCAACGTGCCGAAATTGAACGCATTGCTGACGAAATTTGCGAAAAGGGTTTCGATTCGATTTTCTTCACCTCGTCAGGTGGCTCGCTTGCGATGATGCAGCCGTTTGACTATATGGTTTCTGTTATGTCCGATATTCCCGTCCAGTCCCAAGTTTCGGCAGATTTCCTCACGGTTGGCAATCGGCGCATCGGTAAGGGGACCTTGGCGTTCATGGCGTCCAAGTCGGGCGACACCAAAGAGACGGTCGCGGCGGCAAAGGCGGCAAAAGACGCAGGCTGCACCATTGTCTCTACGCTTGGCGTGGACGGTTCACCGCTTGGTGAACTTTCCGATTATGGAGTGATCTATAAGCAGGGCCGTCCTATGGAGCTCGTGCTGTACCTTCTGATTGGAAAGATTCTCAAGAACAGGGGCTTTTTCGATGACTACGATCGCTTCGCTGACGAGCTTGTGAATCTCCCCGCTGCTCTCGTTTCCGTCGGCAAGAACGCTGACGAGATGGCTCGCGCATATGCTCTGAAGCACAAGGACGATCCGTATCAGATTTGGATTGGTTCTGGCAATCTGTGGGGCCCCACGTATTCGTTTGCCATGTGTGTGCTCGAGGAGTCCCAATGGCTGCGCACCAAATCCGTTACATCGCCTGAGTTCTTCCATGGCACTATCGAACTTGTTGAGCCGGGCGTTTGTGTCGCGCTCGCAATGACGGAGGCGCAGACTAGGCCTCTTGATGAGCGCGTTGCACGCTTCTGTAAGCAATATGCGGATGATTTCACCGTATTCGATACACATGATTATGAGTTGCCGGGTATCAGTGATGAATTCCGCTGGATGCTTTCTCCGGTGGTGCTCAATGCCATTCTCTCGCGTGTGAGCAAGAATTTCGAGCAAATTCGTGACCATTCGCTCGACATCCGCCGTTATTACCGCAAGGTCGAGTACTAATAAAGACCGTATGTGATGGGAGGCGTTGAGGTGAAAATCGCAGCAATTGGTGACAACGTTATTGATCGCTATCTCAACAAAGACGTTATGTATCCTGGTGGCAATGCCGTAAACGTCGCTGCCCATGCAAGCATGCTTGGCGCACAGGCAGCGTATATAGGGGAGATCGGCAACGACCTGGGAGGGCGAATAATCACCGATGCCCTTTCTTCGCTGAACGTTGACCTTTCGCAATCATGCATGCCTGAAAAAGCAACAACCAAGACTTGCGATGTAAATGTTTACAACGGTGAACGTGTCGAAGTTGGTTACGATACGGGGGCTTGCTGGGCGCACAAAACCCATATCAACGATTCTGATGTCAAGTTTCTTCAGGGATTCGATGCGGTTTTTACCAGCGTCAATGCAAAGCTGCAGGATGATGTGCACCTAGTTCAAGATCTTCCCGCTGTGGTGGTTTACGACTTTTCCGTTAAAGATAAGTATCGAACCGACGCATATTTCGATCTTGTTTGCCCTGCTACAACCCTTGGTCTGTTTTCCTGTTCCGGCGAGAGCGATCAACAGATTCAAGTTCTATTGAAGAGGGCCATAGAGCATGGTTGTCGCTACACGATTGCTACACGGGGATCTGCAGGGCCTGTGTTCTTTGACGGTTCCCGATGGTACCAGGGAAATATAAGACCCGTAGATGCGCTTGACACCATGGGCGCGGGAGATTCGTATATCACTGCGTTTGTTGTGAGCTGTCTCTCGCATGGCTGGAGTAAAAAGCAACCGCTCGATGCGGAGATCATTCGGGATGCAATGGAATTCGCTGCTGACTATTCAGCTAAGAATTGCCTTAAACCCGGCGGCTTTGGATTCGAGCATAAACTCGCCGAGATGAAAGACGGCCAAGCTTCCATTTCCTAGAAAGGTATTTTTTAGGTCATTAAGTATTAATACGTAGTGAAATGACAAGTTGTCAATTGAAACGAATTTCACTCTATTAAACGAAGGGATATTAGATATGTTCAATTTCGATGAGCCTCGTTACGAGAAGGTTGTGAGCGATGCCCTCGCTCTCCGTCCTCAGATTGAGGCCGCCGTGGACAAGGTCTGCGAGCAGGGCTATTCCAACATCTTCTTCATCGGCTGCGGCGGCACCTGGGCCCACACGCTCCCGATGAAGTACTGGGTCGAGACCACCACGGCCGACGTCGACGTCCACTGCGAGATCGCCGCCGAGTTCCTCGCGTGCCCGCCCAAGTCCTTCAACAAGGACTCGGTCTGCGTCTTCTCCACCCGTACCGGCACCACCCCCGAGATCATCGAGGCCGCCAAGTTCTGCCAGGAGCAGGGCGCCCGCACGCTGATGTACGTCTCCAACGACAACACCCCGGCCACCGAGTACGCCGACTACAAGTTCTTCAGCTTCGCCGAGGACGACGTCCTGTGCGAGGCCATCTACACCTACCAGATCACGCTGGTCGCCCGCTTCCTCAAGAACGCCGGCGCCTTCCCCAAGTACGACACCTTCATGGAGGAGTTCGGCAACATCGCCCCGTACCTCATCAAGGCCAAGGACGCCCAGGACGAGCGCTGCGCCGCCATGGCCGAGGACTTCAAGGACACCGACTACCACATGGTGATCGGCTCCGGCATGCTCTGGGGCGAGGCCTACGACTACGCTATGTGCATCCTCGAGGAGATGCAGTGGATCAAGACCAAGTCCATCCACGCCGCCGAGTTCTTCCACGGCACCATCGAGCTGTGCGAGGAGGGCACGAGCCTCATCATGCTCTACGGCGAGGACGACACCCGCAAGCTCATGGACCGCGTGGACAACTTCACCCACATGCTCGCCGACGAGAAGGGCGTCCATGTCCGCGTGAACAAGTTCGACACCGCCGAGGTCGAGCTGCCGTTCAGCGACCCCGAGTTCCGCAAGATCGTCTCCCCGATGGTCACCTACACCATCACCGAGCGCCTGAGCTGCCATCTCGAGCACGTCCGCAACCACCCGCTCACCACGCGTCGCTACTATCACCAGATGAACTACTAATCCTCTCAAATTGCTGCGGTTGCCTGCAGGCGAGCTGTTCTGAACGTCTCGCCTGCAGGCTTATTTCTGGGGTTAATCAGAATAGTTGCCCAGTACCTCCTAGTTGCGCTGGTCGCATTATGGCGTCTATGGACGACAAGCATTTGGCATTACGATGCTAGGTCGTCCGCTGTTTAGGAGCCTGTTTGTCGGCTTGATCCTTGGCGATGTCCAGCAGGGCGTTATCGTCGGCGCTGCTTTGGAGCCCATGTTCATGGGCGCCATCATGGTCGGCGCGGCGGTTCCTCCCGAGGTCTATGCCTCCGGCGTACTTGGCTGCGCCTTTGCCGCCATTACGGGTACGGGCACGGCAACTGCCGTAGCGCTCGCCCTTCCCGTCTCCGTCTTCCTTCAGGTGTGGCGCAACTTCTGCTACGCCGTTCCGGGTGCCTTTGCCTGCAAGAAGATTGAGACCGCTCTGGCAAATCGCGATCTTGCCAAGGCGAACCTGTACCATCTGACCGTCGTGCCGCTGTCGATTGGCATTCCGTCTGCACTGCTGGTGTTTTGCTCGCTGTTCTTTGGTGCCGACCTCATCAACAATGCGCTCAACGCGATTCCGCAGTTTGTGATGGACGGCCTCAACGTTGCATCCGGCGTCATGGTCTGCATCGGCTTCGCACTTCTTATTAGGACCATGGGCGATAACAAGCTGCTTCCTTGGCTGTTCCTGGGATTCATTATGGTCATCTACCTCAAGATGGACGTTATCGGCGTCGCCGCAGCTGCCATTTGCGTCGCGCTGCTCCTGGCCTTCCGCGAGGGCTCGTCCGGTCCGCAGACGATTGCTGCAGATGAAGAGGAGGACTTCTAATGGCTACCCAGAACACCGACCTCAAAGAGGCCAAGAAGGACGCGATTATGAGCCCCGATATGTATCGGAGCATGTTCCTTCGCCAGTTTACGAGCCAGTGCTCGCAGTCGTACGACAAGATGATGGCAATGGGCTTCATGTACACCATTCAGAAGCCCCTGCGAAAGATCTATCCCAACGACGACGATTACTATGCGGCGCTCGATCGCCATACCGAGTTCTTTAACATCACGCCTCATGTGCTTCCGTTTGTAGCCGGCCTAACGGTTTCGATGGAAGAGCAGGCGGCTGCCGATAAGAACTTTGACACGTCCTCGATTAACGCCATGAAGGTCGGCCTCATGGGACCGCTTTCCGGCATCGGCGATTCGTTCTACTGGGGTACGTTCCGCGTGGTCGCCGCCGGCATTGGTATCGGCATCGCTTCGACGGGCAACCCGCTCGGCCCCATCGTGTACGCGCTCATCTACTCCGTGATTAACTTTGCAACGCGTATCGTCGCCGCCCATCTGGGATACGACCTGGGAACCAAGTTCCTGCAGCAGTCCGAAGAGAACAACCTTATGTCTCGCATGACGCATGCTGCCGGTGTCCTCGGAATGACCGTCATTGGCGCGATGATTGCGGCACAGGTCTCGCTGTCCACGGCTTTGACCTTTGATGTGGGTGGTTCGGAGATTGTCCTGCAGGATCTGTTCGATTCGATCTTCCCCGGTCTGCTGCCTTTGCTGGCAACGTTCGCTTGCGTTGCCCTGTACAAAAAGGGTGTCAAGACCATTTGGATTATTATTGGCATCTTCGCGATCTGCATCATCGGAACGGGCTTGGGAGTGTTCGCAGCGGCGTAATGTTGACTGCTATGCTCGCGCGCTCGATAACTAACTGTCCGTTTGAAAACGGGGTTCGGCGTAAGGCCGGCCCCGTTTTTTTGTTTGAGGGATTTTCCGACCGTCCAAAAATCCACGCTCGTCCATCACTCACGTATCTCTCATCTCTCATTTGTCACTAATACGAGAGATGGCACAAAGACGAGAGATAATTACGAGAGATAACTGATCAGCAAAGAGACAGGCAATCATGGTATTGTCTCAATACTGATTGTTCTACCAGCAAAAACATGTTTAAATGAAACAAATGGCAGACATCTTATCTTTCATCTCTCACTTATCTCTAATATGAGAGATAGCAGTAAGATGAGAGATAATTACGAGAGATAACTGAGAGACGAAGGAAATCTATTCGCGGCATTCTCCGCCGGGCCGAGCGAAAGGACATGCAGATGAACGAAAACGAGCTGACCGGTCTGCTCGAGTCTTTAAAGCGCATGGGCTCGGACGATCTTAACGTCGAGGTCAAGGAGAGCGCCACGACGCTTTCCCGCGACGTATGGGAAACGGTTAGCGCATTCGCGAATACCGCTGGCGGAATTATCGTGCTCGGCGTGAGCGAGCGCGCGGGCTTTGTCCCGGTTGAGAACTTTGAGACCGAGAAGGTGCTCAACCAATTCGTAGCGGGCATGGGTGATGCCGGCGGTCGCGGAAAACTGGCCAATCCGCCCAAATACACCATTGAACGAGTGGAGCTCCAGGGCACCGTGGTTCTGGTCATCACAATTGAGGAGCTCGACCCGTCGAGCAAGCCTTGTTATGTCATAGAGCGGGGCGCTCAAGGCGGCAGCTACAAACGCATCGATGACAAAGATGTTCCGCTTTCGTCGACCGAGGTCCTGTCCTTGTCGTCGTATGAGCGGACGAGCCCCAGTGATCGCGACGCAGTGCCGGGCGCGGGTGTGGGCGACCTCGACGAGGCCCTGATCGACCGCACGATAGAGCGTGCTTTCTCGCTGACGCCCCGAGCTATGCACGGTGCGACGGACAAGAAAACGAAGCTGGAGCGCCTGAATTTCCTCGACTCCCAGGGCAATGTTACTAAGGCCGGGCTCCTGGCCGCGGGTGCCTATCCTCAGCAGTTCTATCCCAAGCTCTTTATCGATGTGGCGGTCTATGCCGGAACGCAGAAGGGCGCGGCGGGGTCGTTGAGGTTCATGGACCGTACGATCTGCGAGGGAACGCTGGGCGAAATGATCTCGGATGCCGTCGCGGCGGTCGCCAAGAATTTACGACGAACCTCGATGATCAAAGGCGTCTCGCGTGTCGACTCGCTGGAGATTCCCGAGGAGGTCCTGCGCGAGGCAATCGCCAACGCCGTAATCCACCGAGAATACGGAGACCGGTTCTGTGGGCAGTCGATCGCTGTTGACGTCTTTGATGACCGTATCGAAGTGACGAACCCCGGCGGCCTATACGGAGGAAAGACTCGCGAGAACCTGTTTGACGGCAGCTCCCGATGTCGCAATGCGACGCTTGTGAAGCTCATGTCGCTTGTCCCATTGCCCGACGGTGCGGGCTCTCCTGCCGAAGGCAACGGGTCGGGCATTCCAATGATGCTCGATGCCATGCGTGCGCACGGTCTGGCCGAGCCATTGTTTTGCCCTGGTTTTGACCGGTTTAAGGTTGTCCTCTATCGCTCAAAGGTTGAGCAGGTCGATCATGGCGGGGACTTAATTGTGGCGGCACTCAAACGCTACGGCGAGCTGGGGACGCGTGAGCTGGCAGAACGTACGGGGCTTACAATTTCCCAGGTTAGGTCGCGCGTCAACGCGCTCATTGCTCAAGGCGAGCTCGAGCCCACGGCGCCGGCGACGAGCCGCAACCGCAAGTATCGACTGTCGGAGCGCGTGGGATAGATGCGTTAGTGGACGAGGCGACCCAATAATCGACCCTCGATTGGCGTCCATTAAGGTAAAGCGGTTGTTGCCCAGTCGACGGTGATGCTAAAGACTCGGCTTACGCCGGCATGGCCCCGAACCCGTCTATCAGGAACAGCCTGAGAACCAGCTTGATGACATTTCCCGGTTTGACTTCTGCCGCGTCAAAGACGTGGCGCTCGGCGAGCTCGCTGCAGTATGCATAGATGTCGCGGATAAGGTCCGCGCCCGAGAGCGTAAACATGTAGCCTGCGTCCGAAAGCGCATTGGGCGCGGCAGGCAACTTGGCCATGTGACAGAACGTTTGCAGGTCGGGCGCCATAACGTTCTGGTAGTCGAGGTGGCCGTTGGCATCCTGCGCGGCAAGCTCCAATTGGCGCACAAAATCCAGCGCCGCCGCTAACACAAAGCTCGGCGTAGGCGCATTGACGTCCTGAGTGGTCGCCACAAGCCTGCCCGCCGCCTGCGTGACAAGCCAAGCGACCTCGCGCTGGCAACGCACGGCCTTGCGCGTAACCGGCTTGATGGACGAAGAAGAAACGCTCCCCTTAGGCGGATTCGAAGCAGCCATAAGACCCTCCCATGAACAATCCGGCCCAACAGGCCCGGACGAAACACGTGCTACATCAGTATACAGGGGAGTGGGGTGGAAAAATGGAGTCGACAGCGTGACTGCCGGCTCCGGATTGCTTGCCTTAGAGGCCGTACACTTCGACCATAGCTTCGCCAATGCGATGGGGCACGCCGGTGACGAGCGCGTTGCCCATGCAGAAAGCTCGATGGCCGTCGGTCATACCAGTATCCGTCCAGCCCTTGGGGAATCCTTGGAGCTGATCGAGCTCGTCGGGAACGAGGCGGCGGAAACGGCCGTCGGGGCACTCGATAACATGCTTAAATCGGCTGGCGCCCGTGCCGCCTTCGCCCGTGAGGATGGTGCGGCTCGGTTTGTCGGTGGCATCCGGGAAACTCATGGCACCCTCGGAATACGTGTACGTAAAGCCCGTCTTTTTGTTGGTGCGTTCTTCGCGCTTGCTGCCCTTGAGGTAGCGCCAGTCGGGAAGCTTCTCGTCGGAGATGTAGAACTGCTCCGGAACATACTCCTCATTAACAAGTACATCGCCAAGCACACGGCGCTCGCCGTGATAATCCTCAACGAAGTCGCAGGTCAAAACATGGCAGCCCTGCATGACACCGGCATTCTTGAACTGAGATGTCTTTTGACCAACGCCAAAACGAGTCGAGTTCTCGTAAGGATCAGGCAGGACATCGAGCTCGGCCATTTCGTCAGGGTAGATGGCGGGGAAGGCCTTCGCCATGACACCGTTGTGCATGCGGTCAACGAGATCGACCTTGCCGGCGTTCTTCTCGCAGAAGATATAAACGCGCTTGCGGCGCTGGGGAAAACCATATTCCGCGGAGTTGACCACGCGCCATTCGACCGTGTAATCGAGGTCGGCAAGGCAGCTTAGGATGATGGCGAAGTCGCGACCGCGCTGAGACGCGGGCGACTTGAGCAGACGATCGACATTCTCAAAGAGACCGAAGCGCGGCTTCTTCATCTCGAGGAAGTGGTAGATGTCCCACCAAAGGACACCCTTCTTGCCCTCGATGCCATGTGCCTGGTTAAGCGGGCGAGCGACGGAGTAATCTTGGCAAGGGAAGCCGCCGACGACCATCTGGACGTCGGGGATTTCAACCTCTCCGGCTTCAGCCTGTTCCAGGACTTTATTGATATCTTCGTTGACTACGGAATCCTCGCCAAAGCGGTCCATATAGCAGCGTGCCGCGAACTGACGAGCCTTGGTTCCGGGTGGTTCCCACTGATTGGCCCAAATGGTGCGGAAGGGGCCGGCGGGCTTCATATAAAACTCGGGATGGCGAGGGTCGGCATAGCCTTCGAGACCCAAACGAAATCCACCGACGCCCGCAAAAAGCTCGGCAATATTAATCTCAGACACGTTTCTCCAATCGCTGCTGTGTCCGGTTATGGTGGTCACAACAATAACCGATCGAGGGGACAATCAAGACCTCAATTTTCTGGGCGTTAGTAGTTGCTCTGAACTACCATGAGGTTAGTTGCGAGTTTCGGAGGTATCCCGTGTCTAAGAAGCGCCTCGATTTCAAGCGCATGCTTGACGATACTGATTTTTCTGACCCCTCAAGTATTGAGCGCTATGCTGCCAATCTCGATGGCATGACGTTCCGCGATATTCTCGAGCTCGGTATTGCTCCGGAGGGGGAGAGTGCGCCCAAGGACTTTGGCTCCAAGAAGTACAAAGGCGGTATGGGCACTCTTATCGAAGAACGTTACTTTGGCTACAAGGCCAATAGTGACGATCGCCCCGACTTTCCCGAGGCGGGCGTTGAGCTCAAGGCAACGTGTTTTGATGTGCTCAAGAACGGCCGGAAGTCTGCTGGCGAGCGCCTTGTCCTGACCATGATTCCTTATGACCGACCTGTTTCGCTCGACTACGACAGTTCTCACCTCAAGACCAAGCTCAGCAATATCCTGTTGATTTACTACGGCCGAGATCGTTCCATCGATAAATACGACCAACGCATTGAGCGTGCGGTCATGGTTCGTCTGCCCGAAGAGGACATGAAAATCATTCGCGCCGACTACGAGAAGATCATTTCCTATATTCAGGATGGCCGTGCGGACGAGCTTTCAGAAGGCATGACGACTTATCTGGGTGCTTGCACGAAGGGCGCAACTGAGGCCACAATGTGGGCGGACCAGTATTATGAATACTTCAATACCGATACGGGCGAGATTGAGCGCCATCGCGCAAAGCGTCGCGCCTTTTCCCTCAAGCGCTCGTATATGGACTATGTGCTCCATACTTATGTCCTCGGTGCTCCGCGAGTCGGGGAGAGCATTGTTCAGGACGATGGCAAGTCTATCGATTTCGAAAGTTACGTAACTGGACTTATCGAGCGCCATTACGGTGAGACCGATCGTCAAATTGCCGAACAGTATGGACTGGAGTACACGGGCAATAAGGCGCAGTGGACAACGCTCGTTTATCGTATGCTCGGAATCAAAAACAATGCTGCCGAGGAATTCGTCAAGGCAGGCATTTCCGTCCGAACTGTTCGAGTTAACAACAGGGGGCACATCGAACAGGCTATGTCGTTCCCACCGTTTGAGTTCAAGCGTTTGATTGAAGAAGACTGGGAGACGTCGCCTCTTCATGCGTGCCTTGAGACCAATCGCTTTTTCTTCGTTGTGTTCCGTGAGGACCACGATGGCGTGCTGCGTCTCGATCGTTGTTTGTTCTGGGCAATGGGAGAAAACGAAATCGAAGGCCCAGCGAAAGCTTGTTGGGATGAGACGCGAAAGGTAATACGTGAGGGCGTTGAGCTCAATCCGTATCGGGATGCGAGCGGAAAGCTCAAAGTGACTAACAATCTGCCCGGTATGGCGGACAATCCAATTGTTCACGTTCGCCCGCATACGTCAAAAGCGGCTTACAAGTTTGCCGATGGAACAGAGAACGGTGACATCGCAAGGAATGCTTACGAACTGCCCGACGGGCGCTGGATGACGAAGCAATCGTTCTGGTTCAACAAGGGCTACCTGGAGCATATTCTGGGGCTGTAGCGTTTCGAGATTATTTAACAATCAACCCCTGCTCCTCGATACCTCGATGTTGCCCCTACAAATAAATCCCCTCACCGAGTTGCTTGTGGAACTCGGCGTGATGGTCGCGTGCCCAGGTAAAGAGCGCCTGGTCAAAGTCGGTGCGCGTAGCCGGGACGCCAAAGACGCCGGCAACCTCGACGCGCACAAACTCCAGTGCCGGCAGCTTGTTGATGGCAGTGAGGGCAAACGGGGACGAGGGCTCCTCGAACAGATAGCGGCTGCCTTGCAGCGCGTCGCAACTGGTGCACGTGTTGCCGAGCGACGGGGCTTTGGAGGCTCGCGCGCCTACGGGCTTGTAGCCGCAGCGCTTAGAAAGATAGTCGCGGATCTCGCCCGGCACGCAGCCAACAGCGGGCACGATGGCGAGCGCGTTGGCGTTGGCCGTGTCGATGGCAATGTGCCCGGCTTCGCTGGGCGCGTGCACGATGGCGATGCTCTCGTCGTTATCGGTTCGATAGGGAATGCCAAAGGCCGCGACCGAGGTCTCTTTGTGACACTTCCAGCACTCGCGCTTGCCCAGTACTAGATATATATACGGCGCTGAGGGGTCGGATCGGTCAACACCGGGCAGCCACTCGGCAAAGGGCTCGGGGTTGACGCCGCTGGGTACATACCAGATCTTCTTGGTCCGGTCCCATTTGGCGCCCAGCGCCTTGGCTTCTTCTTTGTGCGAAAAGGGGACATCGAGCTCGGTGCGCATGGCGGCTCCTTGGTGCTGCAGGTGCAAGTGGCTCAAGGATACCGCAGGGCGCAGACATCGCGGCGTTTTGCTGAGAAGTTGCGGTGCGGACTGATTGGTTATGCCGATGGATAGATCGGCAAGTAGATGGTCGGCTTTTGGCTAGTTGGGCGGTTGGAACTGCCGGCGGATTTAGCGACATAAAATAAAACAGCCCAGAGGGCATAGCCTCTGAGCTGCGAACATTTGGTGGGCGTTAGAAGATTTGAACTTCTGACCTCTTCCGTGTCAGGGAAGCGCTCTCCCCCTGAGCTAAACGCCCGATCAAGGGTGCGCAAGCGCGCAAGGGATAATATAACGGAGCCTGAACTCGGTGGCAAGAACATTTTTAAAAATCGCTTACATTGTGGAATTCGGGGGTCTTGTCATATCCATTTCAAAAGAGCCTGCTGCCGCGATTTGGCTGTCGCATAATGCAAGGCCGTTGCGGTGTCGAGCTATGGAAAGACGCCTGCGGAATTGTCCCACCGATAAGCGGACAAGCCTTCGGCTGGTGCCTTCGCCGTGGTAAGGTAAGCCGAATTGCTTCCAGACTGTTTCGGGGGAGTGGAATGAGCAAAGAGTGTGTCGAGCAGGTCGAAGGCGCAGGGGCTTCGGTGCCGATGACCGATATGTCGAACATTGATGTGCCCGAGGGCACCGACGAGCTCAGCCGCAACACCCGTCGCGCGTGGCGCGACCGCCTGAACAGCGCTTCGACGCGCAAGATGATCACGGGCGTCTTGGCTACGCTGGTGGGCGGTTCGTTTTGGGGCTTCTCGGGCACCAGCGCGAGCTTTCTGTTCGATACCTACCACGTCGACACCTTGTGGCTTATGAGCGTGCGTCAGATTCTCGCCGGTCTACTCTTTATGGCCGTGGTTGTTACGCGCGACCGCGAGCGCCTGATTAAGCTCTGGACCACACCCGCCGATCGCAAGCAGCTGCTGCTCTTTACCGCCTTTGGTCTGCTGTTCAACCAGTTTTGCTATCTTTCGGCCGTGCGCCTGACGAACGCCGGAACCGCGACGGTGCTCCAGTGCCTGCAGCTCGTTATCATCATGGGCTACACCTGCGTGACCGATCGCCGCATGCCGCGTACTCGCGAAGTTATCGGCATTGGCCTGGCTCTGGGTGGAACCTTTTTAATCGCCACCGGCGGCGACCCCACCAGCCTGAATATCTCGCCGCTTGGCCTGGCAGCAGGTCTTATGTGTGCGGTCAGCGCCACGTGTATGGCGGTGATTCCCGCCAAGATCCTGCCCGAATACGGCAGCCCCATCGTCACGGGCTCGGCAATGCTCACGGCGGGCGTGGTCTCGTGCGTCTTCGTGCAGCCTTGGGCGCATATGCCGGCACTCGACGCTGCCGGCGTCGAGGCGCTCGCGGTATTCGTGGTTATCGGCTCGTTTTTTGCTTACATGCTCTATATGCAGGGCGTTAAGGACATCGGCTCGGTGCGTGCGAGCCTCATCGGAACTGTGGAGCCCGTCTCGGCGACCATCACCAGCGCCGTTATGCTGGGGACGGTGTTTTTGCCGACCGACCTTATCGGCTTTGTCATGATTATCGTGATGATGTTCCTCACGGTGTAGCTGGCGCCGCCGCCAAGACAGAAAAGGTGTTGTGCCGCATTTCCGCCAATTGATGTCCGTGTCTGGAGTTTAGCTGTCGATGCTCAAAATGCCATAAACTAGTAACGTTATGGACTTTTTCATTGCGACTCAATTGCGAGGATTTCTTTATGGCTGGTAATCACTTTAAGGGCAGCGATAGCGGCCGCCCTGCAGTTCCGCCGCGTCCGAACGGGGCTGGCAAGGCCGGCACGCCGGGCGGCGCTGGACAGGGCGGTTCCGGTAAGCGCGTGTCCCCGGGCGAGACGGCGATGTTTACCGCTCTGTACGAGCAGTCTCAAAAGGCAAAAAAGACCGGCCGTGCAAGAGGGAATGTCTTTGCGGACGGTGCAACCTCCACGTCGCAGCCGAGCGGCGCTCCTTCGGTACCCGCGAACAACGCGGGTGCTGCCAACGCCGCGAATGGCGCCGGCAACGTTAATGCCGGCAAGGCCGACAACAATACTCCCTCTGCCGGTGGCGCGGGGCTTACGGGTAACCTCGGCACGATTTACACCGGCGCCTCCGAGACTGGTACGTTCGCCCGCCTGGATGATAGCGGTGCCGAGTTTGCGGGCTCGGGTTCCAAGGAAGATTATTACGATTTTGGCTTGAACTACGGTAGCGACGCTTCGTCGAGTTCGACCTCTGACGGTCTGGTCCGTCATCGCCATCGCAAGGGCGAGCGCAAAAAGCGTCACACCGGCGCCATTATTGCCGCTGTGGTCGCGGTGCTTCTCGTTGCGCTTGGCGCAAGCGGCTTTATGCTGCTTAACTCGGCAAAGACCGTAAAGAGCGAAGCGAAGGAGGCTGTCGAGATTGTCGGTGGCCTTAAGGACAAGGTCACGTCGGGCGATTTTTCAACGCTGCCTGACGACGCGAAGAAGATCGATGAGCTCTGCAACAGCATGAAGGCGGAGACCTCGAGCCCGCTGTGGGCGGCGGCTTCGTTTATCCCGGTGTATGGCAGCGATATCAATGCGGCCCGCACCATGATTGACGCCCTGTCCGATGTCTCGAGCAATGCGCTGGTTCCCATGGCCGATAACCTTTCGCAGGCTACGCCCGGCAAGCTGTTCCAGGACGGCATGATTAACGTGTCCGCGCTGCAGGCGGTCGCCGATTCGCTTTCCAGCAGCTCGAAGGTGTTCAAGAGCGCCAACGAGAAGGTCCAGGGCATTGGCGATACTCATATTTCCCAGGTGACCGAGCTGGTCGATAAGGCCAAGGACGGCTTTGCCACCCTCAACGGTGCGGTTGACGCGGCGGAGAAGGTCGCCCCCGTCCTTCCCCAGATGCTCGGCGCCAACGGCCAGACGCGCAACTACCTTGTGTACGCCATGAACAACGTCGAGATTCGTGCCTGCGGCGGCTTTGGCGGTTCGCAGGGCCTGATTTCGGTCACCGACGGCCAGATGTCGATTGGCGAGTTTGTTCCCCGCATTGGACTCAGCGAGGATGAGGCAGTCGAGAGCGTCGACGAAGAGGATGAGGCGCTGTTCGGCAACCACAGCAACCTGTACAACTCGGGCAATACCTATTCGCCTGATTGGCCCCGCAACTCGCAGCGTGTCGCCGCGCTGTGGAAGTCCCAGTATGGGCAGGACGTTGATGGCGTCGTCGGCATCGATCCGGTGTTCTTGCAGTACCTGCTGGGCCTTGTCGGTAATGTCTCGCTGCCTGATGGTACGGTCGTCGACGGTACCAACGCGGCGAAGGTTCTCATGCACGATGTGTATTGGAACTATCCGGTCGAGGAATCGGACGGCATCTTTGCGGCTGTTGCCAGCGCCGCCTTCGACAAGATTCTCGGTGGCATCGGTGACGTCGACGTTACAAAGCTTGTCGGTGCATTCGAGCGCGGTGCCGAAGAGGGCCGTCTGATTGCTTGGATGAGAAACGATGATGAGCAGAATGCCATCAAAGAGACGGGCATTGACGCTTCGCTGCCCGATCCGGATGATCCGAGTGCCGATCCCGTTGCCGGCGTTTACTTTAACAACCTGAGCTTCTCCAAGCTCGACTGGTATCTGAACGCCGACACGCAGATCGGCCAGGGCATCAAGAACGGCGACGGCACGTGCTCGTATCGCATCACCGTTACCCTGACGAACATCATGACGCAGGAGGAGGCTGGCAAGCTGCCCGACTACGTTGCGGCGAGCGCACCCGATGCCGCGCGTGACGACGAGCGTCTGAATGTCTCGTTGTTTGCCCCGACGGGTGGCAACATCAGTGACCTTACGGTTGAGGGTACCCAGTTTGGTCTTGGTGCCGCTACGTGGCATGGAATCCCCTTCTATTCGGGCACCGTTGACCTGCATGCTGGCGAGACGACGACGATCACGTATACGCTGACCACGTCGGCCGAGGCGGGGGACAAGCCGCTTACGCTGCGTCAGACTCCTACATGCCAGGCGGCTCGCGACAGCGCGTCGGCGTAGGGTTTTTCTGGTAGCGCAGATAATCGAGTACCATTTTGGGGCGGACAGGCAATCTGTCCGCCCCTATTTTGTAAGGAGAGCGCATGAAGTACTTTGGCACCGACGGCTTTCGCGGTGAGGCCAACGTTGGGCTGACGGTAGAGCACGCTTATAAGATTGGCCGTTTTGTGGGCTGGTATTACGGCGCCAACCGCAGTGCTAAGGCGCGCGTGATCGTGGGCAAGGACACACGTCGCTCGAGTTATATGTTCGAGGCGGCGCTGGTGAGCGGCCTGGTCGCGAGCGGTGCGGACGCCTATATGCTGCACGTGATCCCCACGCCGGGCGTAGCGCACCAGACCGTGGAAGGCTGCTTCGATTGCGGCATCATGATCAGCGCGAGCCACAACCCGTTTTGCGATAACGGCATTAAGCTCGTCAACAGCGACGGCTTTAAGATGGACGAGGACGTACTGGAGCTCATCGAGGACTACATCGATGGCAAGAGCGAGGTGCCGCTGGCCACGGGCAACCACATCGGTGCCACGGTGGACTACATGCAGGGCCGCAACCGCTACATTGCTTCGCTCATTGCAAGTGCGAACTTTTCGCTGCAGGGCGTCAAGATCGGTATCGACTGCGCCAACGGCTCGGCTTCCTCGGTGGCCAAGCCGGTGTTTGACGCGCTCGGTGCCGACGTGCGCGTGATCAATGCCGCGCCCGATGGCTTTAACATCAACGTCGACTGCGGCTCCACGCATATGGAGCGTCTGCAGCGCCATGTGGTGGAGCAGGGCCTGGACGTGGGCTTTGCCTACGACGGCGATGCTGACCGCTGCCTGGCCGTGGACGAGCGCGGGCGCGTGGTCGACGGCGACCAGATCCTGTACGTGTGCGGCGTGTATCTGAACAAGCACGGTCGCCTCTCGGGCGGTACCGTGGTGCCGACGATTGCCAGTAACTTTGGCCTTGTCAAGTCGCTGGAGCTTGCCGGCCTGAGCGCCGTGACCAGCGGCGTGGGCGACCGTCACGTGTATGCCAAGATGCGCGAGGGCGGCTACAGCCTGGGCGGCGAGCAGACGGGCCATACGATCTTTGGCGATATCGAGCGCACGGGCGACGGCATTATGACTTCGCTGCGCGTGATGGAAGTGATTCGTGCCGAGCGCGAGACGCTCTCGCAGCTCACGGCTCCGTGCAAGCTGCTGCCGCAGGCGCAGGTGGCCGTGCACGTGGCGGACAAGGACGCCGCGCTCGAGAACATGGGCGTGCAGAACGCCATCGCCGAGGCCGAGGCTGCGCTGGCAGGCGAGGGCCGCGTGCTCGTGCGCAAGAGCGGAACCGAGTCGGTGATTCGCGTGTTGGCTGAGGCTCCGGACCAAGCCGCCGCCGACGCCGCCATGAAGCGCATCGCCGCCGCGCTGGAAGCTCTGTAAGGTAGTCATTGGGGACGTTCTTAAACGACTAGGTGAAAAAAGGGGACGCTGCGGATTGGTTCCGCGGCGTCCCCTTTGCGTTGGCGTGTCGGTTATGCCTTACAGCTCGTAGAGCGTGGTGAACTTGTCCTGCAGGTAGCTGCAGTAGTAGCGGGCATCGAACGCCATGCCGCACGCGCCCTTGATGAGCTCCGGCGCGTCCTTGGCGCGGCCCCACTGCCAAATGTGCTCGCCCAGCCAGGCGCGGACGGGTGTCAGGTCGCCGCTCGCACAGGCGCCGTTGAGGTCGACACCGTCGCGGCACATGGCCGGCACAAACATGGCGTCGTAGGCGCTGCCCAGCGCATAGGTGGGGAAGTAGCCAAACGAGCCGCCGCTCCAGTGCGTATCCTGTAGGCAGCCGTGCGTGTCGTCGGGAACGGGAATGCCCAGGTACTCATCCATGAAGCGGTTCCAAAGCGCGGGGATATCCTTGGCTGTGGCCTCGCCGGCAAACAGCATGCGCTCGATCTCGTAGCGCACCATAACGTGCAGCGGATAGGTGAGCTCGTCGGCCTCGGTGCGGATCAGCGAAGGCTGCGCGATGTTCACGGCGTGGTAGAGCGTGTCCTCGTCGACGTCGCCGTAGACCTCGGGTGCGTGGCGGCGCAGCACCTCGAGCAGCGGTCCCATAAAGGCGCGGCTGCGACCCACGGTGTTCTCGAAAAAGCGGCTCTGGCTCTCGTGGATGCCCATGGAGGTGCCGCCCTCAAGACAGGTGCGCGCATAGGCGGGATTGACGCCCAGCTCGTACATGGCGTGTCCCGCTTCGTGGATGATGCTGTAGACGTTGGAGATGCAATCGTCCTCGTAGATGTGTGTCGCGATGCGCGCGTCACCCACGGCAAAGCCCTCGCTAAACGGGTGCTCGGTAAAGGCAAGCGTGGTGTCGTTCAGGTTCAGGCCGACGAGCTTCATAAGGTCGAAGCTCATGGCGCGCTGGGCGGCCTCGGGCACGCGGGCGTGCAAAAAGTCGGCAGCGGGCTGCTGGCCGCGCTCGCCGATAGCGTGCACGAGCGGCACGACCGTCGCCTTGACCTCATCGCAAAACGCATCGAAGCTCTCGGCAGAAAGGCCGCGCTCGTACTGGTCGAGCCAAACGTCGTATGGGTCGCGCTTGGGGTCCATGAGTTCGGCCTGATGCTTAAGTTGGGCGACGATTTTATCCACATAGGGCTCAAAACTCGCCCAGTCGTTGGCCGTCTTGGCCTTGTGCCACACGGCATCGGCCTCGCAGGTGAGCCTGGTCCAGGCCTCGGCCTCCTCGGTAGGAATAACGCTTGCCTCGCGCTGGTCGCGGCCGAGCACGCGGATCTCGTCAAGCAGCTGCGGGTCGTCGATCTTGCCGCCGGCGACGGTCTCGCGTGCCAGCGAGTGCACGAGTTCGACAGACTTCTCGCTGGTCAGTAGCTTGTGATGCTCGCCGGCAAGCGTGCCCATGGCGTCAGCACGGGCGGCAGCACCGTTGGCAGGAGCAATCGTCGCTCCATCGAACTCGGCAATCTTGAGCAGGTACTCGCGAGTCCACAGCTTGCCCTCGAGTTTGCGGAACTTTTTGACGGCCTTGTCGACTTTAGCAACCTTGACGCCCTTGGCAGCTTTTGCCACGGCGGCCTTGGCCTTCTTATCGAGTTTCTTTCCCATACCGTATCCTTAATCTCGCAGGCCGAGCGCCGCAGGCGGGTGCGCGGCCAATTTGCACAGCTACCTGCCTTGTACCCAGCGCGAACAAAACGGAACGCGGCGATGCGCTCGCGAAATGTGTTATCCTATAGCCCAATGCGTTGACGGAGAGGGTTTTTGCCCGCCGCGTCGCCGGCAAGAGAGGGAAGGTCATGGGCTGCAAGCCTTCCTGCGGTGGCAAGGGCCAAGCGTTCACTCCCGAGCAGCAACCTCAACGGGCGCGCGGCCGACGGCGGCGATGTCCCCAGTAGGGAAGCCGTGAGCCTCGCGACAAGGGGCAAAGAGTGGGCGCGGCGGGCCAGACATCCGCCGGGTCAAACAAGGTGGTACCGCGGAATTCAACCGTCCTTGGGCAATGCACATGCCCGAGGACGGTTTTTTGTTACCGAACCGGGCCGCGCATCTGCAGCATCGGGCGGCGTCAGCCGTCCCGGAGCGCGGATGCGCGAGAGACGAAAGGGAAGACATGAGTCTGATTGATGATCTGGTCAAACTCGAGGAAGAGGCCAAGGAGCTCGTCACTAGCGCCGACGACGCCGCCAAGCTCGAGGCTGCGCGCGTTGAGCTGCTCGGTCGCAAGGGCCGTATCACCGGCCTGATGCGCATGATGGGCAAGCTCGCCCCCGAGGATCGTCCCATGATGGGCAAACGCGCCAACGAGATGCGCCATCTGATCGAGGGCATGCTCGACGAGCGCACCACCGAGATGAAGGCCGCCGCCCTCAAGCACGCACTCGAGCACGAGGCCGTCGACATCACGCTGCCGGGGATCCGTCCGCAGATCGGTCACCAGCACCTGATCAAGCAGATCATCGAGGAGGCCGAGGACATCTTCTGCGGCATCGGCTACACCGTCGAGTCCGGCCCCATGGTCGACACCTCCTACTACAACTTCACCGCGCTCAACGCCCCCATGGATCACCCGAGCCGCTCGGCCCGCGATACCTTCTACGTGGTCGACAACAACCCCGGCAGCGTCGCACACCCCGAGGCTCACGCCCATGGCGAGTCCGACGTGCTGCTGCGCACCCAGACCTCGGGCGTGCAGATCCACACCATGGAGTCGCAAAAGCCGCCCATCTACATGATCTGCCCGGGCACCGTCTACCGTCCCGACACGGCCGACGCCTGCCACCTGCCGCAGTTCAACCAGATCGAGGGCCTGGTCGTCGACGAGGGCATCACCTTTGGCGATCTTAAGGGCACGCTCGATTACTTTGTTAAATGCATGTTTGGCGAGGACCGCAAGACGCGCTACCGCCCGCACTTCTTCCCCTTCACCGAGCCTTCCTGCGAGGTGGACGTGAGCTGCCACGTGTGCGGCGGCAAGGGTTGCAACTTCTGCAAGCACAGCGGCTGGATCGAGATCCTGGGCTGTGGCATGGTCGACCCCAACGTCCTTATCAACTGCGGCATCGACCCCGAGAAGTACACCGGCTTCGCCTTTGGCATTGGCGCCGAGCGCGTCGCGGCCCTGCGCTACGACCTGCCCGACCTGCGCACGTTGATGACGGGCGACATGCGCTTCCTCAACCAATTTTAGGCTTGCCCAGGCACCTCATCTTGGCGTTCAAACCGTCGCTCGCGTACCTTTAGTACGCGTCGCTCCTCTTTCACGCCAACCTGGGGCACCTGGACAACCCTAAGGCGAACGTCTTCATTTGATATTCCTCCCTTTGCGGAGATTAAGAACTAGGAGAGCTACATGCGCGTTTCTTACGACTGGCTCAAGACCATGATCGATATTCCGGAGGATCCCAAGACCCTTTCGGACGAATATATCCGTACCGGCACCGAGGTCGAGGCGATCGACACCGTGGGCGAGTCCTTCGACCACGTGGTGACCGCCAAGGTGCTCACCAAGACCCCTCACCCCGATAGCGACCACATGTATGTGTGCTCGGTCGACGTGGGCGACAAGAACCTCGACGCCGACGGCAACCCCGCTCCGCTGCAGATCGTCTGCGGCGCGCAGAACTTCGAGGCCGGCGACCACATTGTCACGGCCATGATCGGCGCTGTCCTGCCCGGCGACGTCAAGATCAAGAAGAGCAAGCTTCGCGGTGTCGTGTCTATGGGCATGAACTGCTCCGCGCGCGAGCTCGGCCTGGGCGGCGACCACTCCGGCATCATGATCCTGCCCGAGGACACGCCCTGCGGCATGCCGTTTGCCGAGTACGTGGGCTCGAGCGACACCGTGCTCGACTGCGAGATCACGCCCAACCGTCCCGACTGCCTGTCCATGATCGGCATGGCCCGCGAGACCGGCGCTATCTTCGACCGCGATTTCCACGTTGAGCTGCCCGCCATCAAGGCCGAGTCCGGCCGCGCGACCGACGACGAGCTTTCCGTCGAGATCGCCGACGAGGGCCTGTGCGACCGCTACGTTGCCCGCATCGTGCGCAACGTGAAGGTCGGTCCGTCGCCCGACTGGATGGTCAAGCGCCTTAACGCTCTGGGTGTGCGCCCGCACAACAACATCGTCGACATCACCAACTACGTGATGATGCTCACCGGTCAGCCGCTGCACGCCTTTGACCTGGACACCTTTGCCGAGCGTGAGGGCAAACGGCGCGTGGTGGTCCGCGCCGCCCAGCAGGACGAGAAGTTCACGACCCTCGACGGCGAGGAGCGCGTGCTCGACGCCGGCATGGGTCTGATCACCGACGGCGAGCGCCCCGTGGCACTGGCCGGCGTCATGGGCGGCATGGATTCCGAGATCGAGGACGACACCGTCGACGTGATGGTCGAGAGCGCCTGCTTCAACGCCGGTCGCACCTCGCACACCAGCCGCGACCTGTCGCTGATCTCCGACGCTTCCATTCGCTTTGAACGTCAGGTCGACGAGACCGGCTGCGTGGACGTCGCCAACGTCACGTGCGCGCTTATCGAGGAGATCGCCGGCGGCGAGGTCGCTCCCGGCTACATTGACGTATTCCCCGCGCCCAAGACCATCGACAGCATCAAGCTGCGCCTGGCCCGCGTGCACGCCATCTGCGGCGCCGACATCGAGCCCGACTTTATCGAGCGTTCGCTCACCCGCCTGGGCTGCACCATCGAGTGCGACGGCGAGGACTTTATCGTCACCCCGCCGAGCTTCCGTCCCGACTTGCCGCGCGAGATCGATCTGATCGAGGAGGTCCTGCGCCTGTGGGGCATGGGCCGCGTGACGGCGACCATCCCGGCTGCCAAGAACCACATCGGCGGTCTGACCCGCGAGCAGAAGCTCACCCGCAAGGTCGGCGAGATCCTGCGCGCCTGCGGCCTCAACGAGACCACGACCTTTGGCTTTGCCGCCCCGGGCGACCTGGAGAAGATCGGCATGTCCACCGAGGGCCGCGGTTGCCCCGTGGTGCTCATGAACCCGCTGGTGGCGGAGCAGACCGAGATGCGTCGCTCGCTGCTGCCGGGCCTGCTGCAGTCCGTGGCCTACAACGAGGCCCACGGCACGCCCAACGTGCACCTGTACGAGGTCGGCAGCCTGTTCCACGGCCGTGAGAACGCCAGCCTGCCCAAGGAGACCAAGTCCGTGGCGGGCGTGCTTTCGGGCCAGTGGAGCGAGCAGTCCTGGAACATGAAGTACCGCAAGCTGCGCTTCTTCTTTGGCAAGGGCATCGTTGAGGAGCTGCTTGCCCAGCTGCGCATCGAAAAGGTCCGCTTCCGTCCCGTCGAGGGCGAGGGTTACGCCTTCCTGCAGCCGGGTCGTGCGGCCGAGGTCCTGTCCGGCGGTACCGTGCTGGGCTGGGTCGGCGAGATCCACCCCGAGGCGCGCGAGGCCTGCGGCATCGACGAGGTCGTCGTCGCCTTTGAGCTCGATCTGGACAAGCTGATCAAGGGTGCCCGCAACCAGGAGAACTACCGTGAGTTCTCGCAGTACCCTGCCGTTGAGCATGACCTGGCTATCGTGGTCGATAACTCCGTGACCTGCGAGGATCTTGAGCGCCGCATTGCCAGCGCCGGCGGTAAGCTGCTCGAAGGCGTGCGCCTGTTCGATGTCTACCGCGATCCGGTCCGCGTGGGCGTGGGCAAGAAGTCCATGGCCTTTGCGCTTACGTATCGCTCCGACGACCACACGCTCACCAGCGAGGAGGTCGAAAAAGCGCACCAAAAGATCGTCACCAAGGTGTGCAAGGGCGTAAACGGCGAGGTCCGCGGCTAGGGCTTGCGCTGGGGTATGGGTCGGCGGTGGCTGCCGTCGAGTCCTACGTGACCGCTATGCTCGGTATGAGGCACCGTTGAGCCTTCATATATGACACGCGCATTACATAACGGCGTGCTGCTTTGTCGGCAGTGCGCCGTTTTGCTATGATAGCCCGCGGCGTGTTACGAATCTGACAATGCGTAACACTGACAAGGTGATTTAAGCGGCGTTGCAATTTCGTGCGCCGATAACCGGGAGGCGTACATGCACATTCCAGATAATTATCTGTCCCCGCAGACCGATGCCGTCATGGCGGTGGCAATGGTGCCCGTTTGGGTCCATTGCATCAAAAGGGTGCGCGCCACGCTCGATCGCGAGCACATGGCTTTTCTGGGCATCTGCGCCGCGTTCTCCTTTTTGCTCATGATGTTCAACGTGCCGCTGCCCGGCGGCACCACGGGTCACGCCGTCGGCGGCGCGCTCATCGCGCTGCTGCTGGGCCCCGAGGCTGCGGCCATTGCCGTCTCGGTCGCGCTGGCGCTGCAGGCGCTGCTGTTTGGAGACGGCGGTATTCTGTCCTTTGGCGCCAACTGCTTTAACATGGCCTTCGTGCTGCCGTTTGCCGCCGCCATCGTGTTCCGTGCGCTCAACAGCCGCCTGCACGACAAGAGCTGGGGCACTTCGGTTTCCGCCATCGTGAGCGGCTGGGTCGGCCTGTGCCTGGCAGCTCTGTGCGCGGCAATCGAGTTTGGTATCCAGCCCATGCTCTTCACCAATGCCTCGGGCGCGCCGCTGTACTGCCCCTTCCCGCTGTCCATCGCCATCCCGGCCATGATGATCCCGCATATGCTGGTTGCCGGCGTGGTCGAGGGCGTGGCGACGGCTGCCATCTACGGCTTTATTAAGAAGACGGCGCCGGGCATTATCGTTGGCCCCGAGGCTGTCGACGGCCAGCTTGCCGCCGAGGGCGCTACTGCCAAGAAGACGTCGCTGGTCCCCACGCTCATCCTGGTCGCCGTGCTTGTCGTGGCCACGCCGCTGGGCCTGTTTGCTACCGGTGACGCCTGGGGCGAGTGGGACGCCGAGGGTGCCGCGACCGCCGTTCAGGAGGCTGGCGACGACAGCCTGCAGGCTTCGGTCGGTCTCGATACCCCGACCTTTGCCGATGCGCTGCCCACGGGCGATTACCTGCAGGTCTATTCCGAGGAGCAGGGTCTTGGCTTTGCCGGCCAGGCTGCCATGTATATCCTTTCGGGCGTGATCGGCGTGGCGGTGCTCACCATCGCGTTCCGTCTTGTTTCGCTAACGGCAAAGGAAAGCGGGTCCCATGCAGACGGTCGAGCTGCCTAGCTGGCTCGCGGCTCAAGAGCGATACGAGCCCACGGGCGCTCGGCATCGCGTCATGCAAAAGAACGTCCTACACCTGGCGAGCCTGCTCGAGCGGGTTCGCCTGGGCGGCGGCGCACACGAGGGCGGGTCGATCATCGACCGCGCCCTTTCTTCCGTTTCGGCGCCGGTGCGCCTGCTCGGCATGCTCGTCTGTGTCCTGTGCGTGTGTCTGGCGCAAAGCCCGCTGTACCTGATGCTGATGGCGGCGATCGCGCTGGTGTTGATCGCTGTGCGTCCCGTGCGCGGTCTGCGGGCGACCTTTATGCCTGCGCTGGCCGCCGCGGGATTTGCCGTGGTCTTGGCACTGCCGGCCCTGCTGCTGGGCGCTTCCGCCACGATCGCCATGTTCAAGATCGCGCTCAAGACGTTCGTTAACGTGTCACTGGTGCTGGGTGTTTCGTGGACGCTCACCTGGAGCCGTATGTCGGCGGCGCTCAAGGCGCTGCACCTGCCCGACGAGGTTATCTTTACCTTTGACATGGCGCTCAAGCACATTGAGGTGCTCGGCCGCACGGCGCACGACCTCACCGAATCGGTCATGCTGCGCAGTGTGGGCCGCGCGCCTGCGGGTTTTTCGCGTACCGATTCGGTGGCGGGTATCATGGGCATGACATTTATCAAGGCGATGGAATGCAGCCGCGCGATGGACGAGGCCATGCTCTGCCGTGGGTTTGCCGGCGCGTATCCGGTGCCTGCCCGGAGCAGTCTGAGTTGGCGCGATGCGGTCTATGCGGGGGTCGTGCTGTTGCTGTCGGCGCTGTGTGCGGCGCTGTAGCACGGATGCTGCGGCCGATGTAGATAGGGAAAGGCAACGTTTTGGCAATCGAGATGAATAGCCCTGCGGGTGTTGGGGACGTGCGCGCCTCCGGTGCGGTACCGCTCATTGAGCTGCGCGACGTGGTGTTTTCCTATGCTGGGCATACGGTGGTCGATGGCGTTTCGCTGCAGGTTAATCGCGGCGAGCTCGTTGCCCTGCTCGGCCCCAATGGCTGCGGCAAGACGACGATCATGCGGCTTATCAACGGGCTTGAGGTGCCGAACGCGGGCACGTATCTGTTCGATGGCGAAATGGTCGATGCCGCTTACCTCGCCGATCCAGTGCGGTCACAGCGCTTCCATCGGCGCGTGGGCTTTGTGTTTCAGAACGCCGACGCCCAGCTGTTCTGCGCGACCGTGGGCGAGGAAGTCGCCTTTGGCCCGGCTCAGATGGGCCTGCCGGCAGGCGAGCTTGAGCGCCGCGTGCGCGACGCGATGGAGCTGTTCCAGGTTGCCGACCTCGTCGATGCTTCGCCCTATCAGCTTTCGGGCGGGCAAAAGAAGCGTGTGGCGCTGGCCGCCATCGTTTCTATGAATCCGGACATCCTGGTGCTCGACGAGCCCACCAACGGGCTCGACGAGGACTCGTGCGACATTGTTGTCGGCTTCCTTTTGGCTTATGTTGCGGCAGGCAAGACGGTGCTCATGAGCACTCATCATCAGGATTTGGTGCGCCGCCTGGAGGCTCGCGCTATCTATATCGACCGGTATCATCACGTGGTCGATGCGCCAACGCCCTCGTATGGGACCGAAAGTGACGCTGTCCGGTAGGGGCTGCGTGGGGCGCGTGATCCGCTTGTAACGCCGCCGTGTAGGCGGCCCCGAATGGTATAGTTATCCGAGTTTTACGGGGGTGGCTATGCCAAGTTGGAATATTCATATCGCTCAGACGGAGCGCTTGCTGGCGCGTGCCGGCGCCGTCGCCGATACCGTGCGCGACCGTAATGCCTTTTTGTTTGGCTGCGTGGTTCCGGATATCTTTGTGGGCTACATGGTTCCCGGTATTGCCGATCCCATTCCCTATCGTATAACGCACTTTGCCAAGCCCGAGCCGATCCCCAAGCCTCGTGAGCACGAGTTTTGGGATACCTATGTGGCCCCGCTGTTGAGCGGCGCTCCGGCTGGTGCACCGGCTGCGGCGACCTCGATCGTGGAGGAGCGCGAGCGACTCAATCGAGTTCACTATCCCCATCGCTATGAGGGAGCCGAGCCCGTGGAAGGCCCCGATGCAGATGAGTTTTCGATGGCATCCGAGGATGTGGCGCAGTCGTTGCTCGATCTAACGCTGGGCGTTTGGTCGCATCTGGTGGCCGATACCGTGTGGAACACGCGCGTGAACCAGTATCTTAAGGCGCACGGCGGCAAGCCGTGTGAGGAGTTCCGCATTAAAAAGCAAGGCGACTTTGACTGGTTTGGCAAGACGCTCGGCATTGTTTCGATTCCGCGCGCGACCGATCGCCTGTATACTGCGGCGACGCGTTTTGGGCAGTATCCCATCCATAAAGAATATGTGCTCAAGACCATCGGCGTTATGCACGAGATTGTACGCGAAAACCCCGGCGAGCCCGATCATCCGCCGTATCGCCTGCTAACCGAGGAGTTTTTCGATGCAACGTTTACCGAGGTCATCGAGCTGACCGAGGCAGGATTTGCGGCTCGCGTTGCTGCTTCTGACGTTCCCGCAGTCCCCCTGATCGCTAGCTGCTAGCCGGCCGGCTTGACGGTGAACAGTTCACCCCAATTGACCAACGGCTCCCCTTGCAGGACGTCTTCGGTGGTGCGCTCGGCATCGGAGAGGCTTGCGACTGAACGCAAATCGATGAAGCGGCATATGAATAAGGTCTTAAAAAAGGGCCCGGAAGGCAATGCCTTCCGGGCCCTTTGCAATGCAAATTTGCTTGCAAGTGCGATTTAGCGCACCTGAGCGACGTAAGCGACGTTGGTCGAGGAGACCTTGTCCTCGAGCTGGACGCTCATGCGGGGGTCGCCGGCGGTGGCGACGGTCAGATCGCCGGTCTCGACGTAGCCGAGCTCCTTAGCGGTCTCGATCGCCTTGACGATCGTGCCGTTGACGGTGCCCTGGGTAATCTCGGCCTGGTGCGGGATAACGCCCCAGTACATAATCATCTGCTGGACGGCCCACTCGTGGCGGGAGAACGCGCAGATCGGCATGTTGGGACGGAAGTGCGAGATCAGGCGAGCGGTACGACCGGTGGTCGTCGGCACGGTGATGCACTTGGCGCCAACGGTGGTAGCCATGTTCACAGCGGACATACCCACAACGTTGTTGACAACGCGGGTGCCGTGAGCATCCGCCGGAACCTCGAGCGGAGCGTGAGCCGGGAGGTACTTCTCGGTCTCGAGAGCAATGCTGGCCTGCATCTTGACGGCCTCGACCGGGTACTTACCGGCAGCGGACTCGCCGGACAGCATGACGGCGTCGGTGCCGTCGTAAATGGCGTTAGCAACGTCGGCAACCTCGGCGCGCGTCGGGCGCGGGTTTTGCTGCATGGAGTCGAGCATCTGCGTAGCGGTGATAACGGGCTTGTAGGCCGCGTTGCACTTGGCGATGATCTCCTTCTGGATGTGCGGAACGAGCTCGGGCTTGATCTCGATGCCCAGGTCGCCACGGGCGACCATGATACCGTCGGAAGCCTCGAGGATCTCGTCGAAGTTCTCGACGCCCAGGGCGCACTCGATCTTCGGGAAGATCGTCACGTGCTCGCCACCGTTCTCGCGGCAAAGCTCGCGGATGCCGCGGACGGACTCGCCGTCACGGATGAAGGAAGCGGCAATGTAGTCGATGTTCTCGGTCAGGCCAAAGAGGATGTCCTGACGATCGCGCTCGGTGATAGCGGGCAGCGAGATGTTGACGTTGGGCATGTTGACGCCCTTGCGCTCGCCGATCAGGCCGTCGTTCTTAACGACGCAGGTCATGTCCTGGCCGTCGACGGACTCGACCTCGAGGGCAACCAGACCGTCATCGATCAGGATGAGGGAGCCCTTCTCGACCTCGGAGGGCAGAGCCAGGTAGTCGAGGGAGATGTGCTCAGCGGTGCCGTGGAAATCCTCGGACGTGGGCTGAGCGGTGACGACGATCTTGTCGCCGGTCTTGACGGCAACCTTCTTGCCGTCGACCAAAAGGCCGGTGCGGACCTCGGGGCCCTTGGTGTCGAGCAGGATGCCGACGGGCATGCCGAGCTCCTTGGAAATACGGCGGACGCGCTCGATGCGACCGTGGTGCTCGTCGTAGGAGCCGTGCGAGAAGTTAAAACGGGCGACGTTCATGCCCGCCTTGATCATCTCGCGGATGGTCTCGTCGCTATCGCAGGCGGGACCCATGGTGCATACAATCTTGGTGCGCTTGTACATTCAGACCTCCATCTGACATCGTCTTGCGCTGATAGATAAACCATAAGAAATAAAACTGAGATGATTATAACGAAATGCCGACCGAATACCCCAAAAAATCGACCGTATGCCGAATTAGAAGTTCATTTTTTGCGGAAAAACGGTATATGCAAAAACTTTACCAACCTTTCTAACCGCTGCTATCTGGGCGATATTTTAGTTCGATGATGCGCCGAAGAAAAAACGTTTTATCAATCTTGAGCATCACACTGTCTGCACCGTTGCACTCGAGCCGTGTTTCCAATTGGAATGTTTTGGCTAGACGCGCCGCTTTGGGGTACCATAGCTCCACTATCAACTGCCGCTCAGCACGGCAGCCTTGATGAGCCCTTGCCCTTCTCCTGGGAATTATGATCGGGCATCAATCTGCTGAGTGGCCCGAATCCCAGGAGGGGACTCTATATGCAAAAGGAATACCTGTCCGCCGCGGCGGAGGTGCTCAGCGACCAAGGTGTCGATGAGAACCTCGGCCTGAGCAACGACGAGGCGTCGTCGCGCCTCGCCAAGACAGGCCCTAACAAGCTCGATGAAGCCGAGAAGACGCCGTTGTGGAAGCGGTTCTTTGAGCAGATGGCCGACCCCATGGTTATCATGCTGATCGTTGCCGCCGTCATCAGTGCACTCACGGGCATGGTCAAGGGTGAGGCGGACTTTGCCGACGTCGCCATCATCATGTTCGTCGTTATCGTCAACTCGGTGCTGGGCGTGGTTCAGGAGGCCAAGAGCGAGGAAGCTCTCGAGGCATTGCAGGAGATGAGCGCCGCGCAGTCCAAGGTGCTGCGCGACGGCAAGCTCGTGCACCTGCCGAGCGCCGAGCTCGTGCCCGGCGATGTGATCATGCTCGAGGCGGGCGACTCCGTCCCGGCCGACTGCCGCGTGCTCGAGAGCGCCACGATGAAGATCGAGGAGGCCGCCCTTACCGGCGAGTCCGTACCCGTCGAGAAGCATGCCGACGTGATCGAGCTCGCCGCCGGCACCGACGACGTGCCGCTCGGCGACCGCAAGAACATGTGCTACATGGGTTCCACCGTGGTATACGGCCGTGGCCGCGCCGTCGTGGTCGGCACCGGCATGAACACCGAGATGGGTAAGATCGCCGGCGCCCTGGCCGAGGCCAAGGAAGAGCTCACGCCGCTGCAGGTGAAGCTTGCCGAGCTCAGCCGCATCCTCACCATCATGGTTATCGTCATCTGCGTCGTCATCTTTGGCGTCGACATCATCCGCCACGGCGTGGGCAACGTTCTCACCGACCCGACCGCGCTGCTCGACACCTTTATGGTCGCTGTCTCGCTTGCCGTCGCCGCCATCCCCGAGGGCCTGGTCGCCGTCGTGACCATCGTGCTGTCGCTTGGCGTGACCAAGATGGCCAAGCGCCAGGCGATTATCCGCAAGCTCTCTGCCGTCGAGACCCTTGGCTGCACGCAGACCATCTGCTCGGACAAGACCGGTACCCTCACCCAGAACAAAATGACCGTCGTCAAGCACGAGCTCTCCGCGCCTAAGGAGAAGTTCCTGGCCGGCATGGCTCTGTGCTCCGATGCCCAGTGGGACGAGGAGCTGGGCGAGGCCGTGGGCGAACCGACCGAGTGCGCGCTCGTCAACGATGCCGGCAAGGCTGGTCTTACTGGCCTGACTGCCGAGCACCCGCGCGTGGGCGAGGCCCCGTTCGACTCGGGCCGCAAGATGATGTCCGTGGTCGTCGAGACCCTGGACGGCGAGTATGAGCAGTACACCAAGGGCGCGCCCGACGTGGTGATCGGCCTGTGCACCCATATCTACGAGGGCGACAAGGTCGTTCCGCTGACCGAGGAGCGCCGTGCCGAGCTCGTGGCCGCCAACAAGGCCATGGCCGACGAGGCCCTGCGCGTGCTGGCGCTGGCAAGCCGCACCTACACCGAGGTCCCGGCCGACTGCAGCCCCGCTGCGCTCGAGCACGACCTGGTCTTCTGCGGCCTGTCCGGCATGATTGACCCAGTCCGCCCCGAGGTCGCCGACGCCATCCGCGAGGCGCACGACGCCGGTATCCGCACCGTCATGATCACGGGCGACCACATCGACACCGCCGTGGCCATCGCCAAGCAGCTGGGCATCGTCGCCGATCGCAGCCAGGCCATCACCGGTGCCGACCTCGATCGCATGAGCGACGAGGAGCTCGACGCGCACATCGAGGATTACGGCGTGTACGCCCGCGTCCAGCCCGAGCACAAGACCCGCATCGTCGAGGCTTGGAAGTCGCGCGACCAGATCGTGGCCATGACGGGCGACGGCGTCAACGACGCTCCGTCCATCAAGCGCGCCGACATCGGCGTGGGCATGGGCATCACCGGTACCGATGTCACCAAGAACGTCGCCGACATGGTGCTTGCCGACGACAACTTCGCCACCATCATCGGTGCCTGCGAAGAGGGCCGTCGCATCTACGACAACATCCGCAAGGTCATCCAGTTCCTGCTTTCGGCCAACCTTGCCGAGGTATTCTCGGTGTTTATCGCCACGCTCATCGGCTTTACCATCTTCCAGCCGGTGCAGCTGCTGTGGGTGAACCTGGTCACCGACTGTTTCCCCGCGCTCGCGCTGGGCATGGAGGACGCCGAGGGCGACATCATGAAGCGCAAGCCGCGCAACGCCAAGGACGGTGTCTTTGCCGGCAATATGGGCCTGGACTGTGTGGTCCAGGGCCTAATCATCACCGTGCTGGTGCTGGCGAGCTTCTTTGTGGGCGTGTACTTTGACATGGGCTACATCCACATCGCCGATATGATCGCCGGCAATGCCGACGAGGAAGGCGTGATGATGGCGTTCATCACGCTCAACATGGTCGAGATTTTCCACTGCTTCAATATGCGCAGCCGTCGTGCGTCGCTGTTCACCATGAAGAAGCAGAACAAGTGGCTGTGGGCTTCCGCCGCGCTGGCACTGGTGCTGACGGTGATCGTGACCGTGCAGCCGACGCTTGCCGAGATGTTCTTTGGCCCCGTGACGCTTGAGCTCAAGGGCGTTCTTGCCGCGCTGGGCCTTGCCTTCCTGATCATTCCGCTGATGGAGATCTACAAGGCGATCATGCGCGCGGTCGAGAAGGAGTAAGTTAACCTGTCCGGGCCCGCCCCTGCGTGTTTTCTTCTTCGCTGGTCCTCGCGCTTCGCGCTGCGGGATCGCTCAGAAGAAAACACTCCCGGGGCGGGCCCTGCGGTATCCTTGCTGGCTTTTCTCCCGTGCGGATGAAAAGGGCTGAGGGAAAGTTTGTGAGCTGGTCGGGCTTTGCCCGGCCAGCTCTTTTTGATTTAAAATACCTGCTCAGTTGTGTGGTTTTGTGCTGGGAGGCATCTGTGGGCAAGGCTAAGGCTAAAGCGAAGAAAAAGACGACGGGGGCGCGGGCTAAGCGCGATCGTCGTCGGAAGCTTGCGACCGAAGCTCCCGCATCTGCTGAGGAGCTGCTGGCAAGCGTGCCGGGACTCGACGCGCTGCAGGATGTTCCGGCGTTTGATGACCTGCCGGTCGATGAAGCTCAGCAGGCTGCCTTTGATGATTTCTGCGCACATGCCGAGGAGCCCGAGCAGATGCAGCTTGGCGCCGTGGTGCGCTTGGATCGTGGGTTTCCACTGGTGGCGACCGCCGACGATACCTTCCGCGCCGAGCATGCCGTGGGGTTTGCCAAGTCGCGCGGTGAGGACGAGGTCCTGCTACCTGCCGTGGGCGATCGTGTGGCGGTGCGCCGCGCTCCCGGGCACGATATGGGCGTGATTGAGTGTGTGCTGCCGCGCCGTACGAGCTTTGAGCGTTGGCGCGGCCGTGCCCGCGGAGAGCGCCAGGTGCTCTGCTCCAACGTGGATAGCGTGCTAATCGTGCAGGCGCTCGGTGCCGGCGAGGTGCTGCTCGACCGTGTGGCGCGCTCGCTGGTGTTGGCGCTCGACTGCGATGCCGAACCGGTGGTGGTACTCACCAAAGCTGACCGTTGCGATGCCGAGGAGCTCGAGCGCGATCTGGACCGCGTGCGCCGCCTGGTGGGTCCGGACGTGCGCGTGATCGTGACGTCCTCTGCCGAGGGCCGCGGCCTGGACGAGGTCCGTGCCTGCGTGCCTGTCGGGAGCTGCGCCATGATTCTGGGCGAGTCGGGTGCCGGCAAGTCGACGCTGCTCAATGCACTGCTGGGCCACGATACGTTGGCGACCGGCGGTGTGCGCGAACGCGACGACCAGGGCCGTCACACTACCGTCGCGCGCGTGATGGTGGCGCTGCCGGGCGACGCCGGCGTGATCGCCGATGCCCCGGGTCTGCGCAGTTTGCCGCTCGTGGGACATGAGCGGGGTCTGGCGCGCGCCTTCCCCGAGATTGTCGAGGCATCGCGTGCGTGCCGATTTGGCGATTGCACGCATGTCCATGAGCCGGGTTGCGCCGTTCGCGAGGCCGAAGACGCCGGGCAGATCGACAGCCTGCGTCTGGAAACGTTCCAAAACCTGGCGTCATCCATGCGCGTGAGCGCTCAAATGCTCGATCCCGATGTTCATCTGTAATTGATTTTTCCTATGACAGCCGTCTCCCAACTATTCGGGAGACGGCTTTTTTGCTGCGGAAAAGCCTCGAAACATGCAGTTTGCTGACGTACTGACCAAAACCTTGCCACGAGCTTGACGGGCTGGTTAGCTTTTGGTCAGCGATTGGTTTGACATCGAAAACCAAAATCGCGATTGCGCCGCTTTGCACTCTGACCGCCCAGACAATGGTGGTACGGGCATTCGCCCGGCACTGCCATGAGAGGAGCGGCCGTGAACAAGAGCAAACGCATCGCCATCAGTCTGGTCGCGGGCGTGCTCGCTGCTCTGCTCTGCATGGTTTACGGCTCGTCGATCCGCTCGCAAGCCGAACAGGTCCAGGCTGAGACCTTGGCCAAGTACGGTGGCGATCGCGTCGAGGTATGCGTCGCGGCGCGCGATATCGATGTGGGCGAGACCCTCGATGAGACCAATGTCATAACCCAGGAATGGCTGACGAGTCTGCTGCCGCGTGACGCGGCGACCGAGCTGCGCCAGGTGCGCGGCGACGTGACGACTTCGCGTATTCCCAAAAACGCCGTGATCTGCAATGTCTACACCAAGGCCGAGAGCCACAAGCTCGAGGTGCCTAAGGGCAAGGTCGCCGTTTCGGTGGCGGTCGATGCCGAGCACTCGGTCGGCGGTGCTACAGGCGTGGGCAGCTACGTGGATGTGTATGTGCAAAAAGACGGCGTAACCGATCGACTGTGCGGCGCGCACGTGATCGATACCAGTGAGGATTCCGGTGCCACGCGCGAGGGCAAGATCGAATGGGTGACGCTGGCGGCTGACCCCGAAGACGTCAAGGAACTGCTGGGAGCCTCGGGCAAGGGAACGGTCAGCTTGACGATTCCCGCCACGGCGCGCGGCAAAAAGAGCGGAGGCGACGAGTGATGAAGGCGATCTGGCTTGCGTGCTGCGCGTGCGGCGATTACGGGCTGTTGCAGCGGGAAGTCGAGGGCCGTGATGCGGGTGCACAGGTGCTTCGCGTGGGTGACCTGGACGGGCTGATTTCCATGGCGCGGGCGTTTCCGTCGCGCCGCGGGGCTGCCATCATCGCGGCGTCTCTGTTTGATACCGAAGATGTGCGCAAGACTGTTGCGCGCCTGACGGCCGAAGGCCGCGTGAGTCGCGTGGTCGTGTTGATAGAAGCGCTCGATCCGTCGGATATCGAGGGGCTGTTTCGCGCGGGGGCGACCGAGGTCATCGCTGCGCACAGTATATGCGGCAACGGGCGCGCGGGCGAGGGAGCGGTTGATTCCGATCGGCGCATGACGATTGAGCCCGATGCTTTTGTTGATAGGGAACCCGGGGCGCCTCGCGCTACAAGAGGCCCGCGTGTTGATGATTATGGAAAAGCGGAAGCCGAGCATGGTCGGCGCCCCCGGAACCCCCTTGTATACGATGACGCTGGAGGGCCGGCGCAGCATGCTGGCGACTCCCCGGCTGTAGATTTGGGATACGTGCACGGCGTGAATCTGGCGGATGAACTCGACGAAGTTGAGGGCTTTGCCGGGTGCGGCGAGTTGTCGCTGATGCAGCATGAGCAGATTGTGCAGAACGAGCCTGCCTCGCAGACCGAACAAGCTGCCATGCCGGCTTGGACGCAGCGTGTGGTTGCGGCGGGGGAGACGGGGACGCTGCCGCCGACGCCCGCCCCGCCGCCTCCGATGCCGCCGGCAGACGCTGCCGCTTCGCCGCACCGAGCTCCGGTCATCTGCGCCATTTCGGGTTCGGGCGGTTGCGGCAAGTCGACGATCGTTGCCACCATGGCACACACATCGTCGCTGTTGGGCTTGCGTGCCGCCGTGCTCGACCTGGACCTGATGTTTGGAAACCTTTACGACTTGTTAGGCGTCGATGTTCCGCGCGATATGGCGGCACTTATCGAGCCGTCGGCGGCGGGCGCGCTCGCCGAGCCGGATATCGTAGCCGCATCGATGCGCGTGGCGCCGGGCATTACGCTCTGGGGTCCCGTCGCGGCGCCCGAGCAAGCCGAGCTCATGGCACGTCCGGTGGAGCTACTGCTTGATGTTCTGCGTCGCGAATCCGACGTGGTCTTTGTCGACACCTCGGTCTTTTGGGGTGATGCCGTGGCGGCTGCGGTGGCGGCGAGCGACCGCTGCCTGGTCGTTGGCGATGCGGCGGTGTCGTCCGCGACATCGGCGTCGCGCGTCATTGAACTGGCAAGTCGAGTGGGTGTGCCGCGCACGCGCATGAGCGCCGTGTTCAACCGGTTCGGTGCGCGCGGGGCAGACGAGGACGTCGCCATGCGCTTTGAGATTGCCTGTGCGTTGAGCTCCAAGATTCGTATCGCCGATGGCGGGCAGGATCTCGCCGCGCTCATGGCGTTTGGACGCGCTGACGAGGCAGTGGGGCAGACCAGCGCTTTTGCGAACAGCGTGCGCGAGGCCACGCGCGAGATGCTCGTGGAACTGGGGTGCGCCGTCGGCCCTTGGAGCGATATGGTCGCCGACCGTGCAACGCGCACCGAACGCCCGCGTATCCGCCTTCCCTGGTCGCGCGAGGGTGATCAGCGATGAGCCTGCAAACGAGGATTAAGGCTGCCGGCGCTGCGGCGGCGGCAGCGCCTGTAGATGCGGGGCGTCGCCGCGCCGTGAAACGACGCACCAAGCGCGCCGTGATGGACCGCATGGGTTACGACGAAGTGGCGCGTATCAGCGCCTATATCGACCCGGCACTTGCCCGCTCGGAATTGCGTCCTGCGGTGGAGGCGGCGCTCAATGTTGAGGAGCCGACCGATCTCGCGACGCCCGAGCGCGAGACCATCATCGACGAGATTTTGGATGACGTGGTGGGCTTGGGGCCGTTGCAGCCGCTCATCGAGGACGACACCGTTACCGAGATCATGATCAACGGCTGCCACTCGGCTTTCTTTGAACGCGGCGGCGTCTTGTACCCCATCGAGCATGCGTTTGAGGATGATGAGCAGATCCGTGTGCTTATCGACCGCATTATCTCGCCACTTGGCCGCCGCATCGACGAGCGCAGCCCCATCGTCAACGCCCGCCTCAAAACGGGCTATCGCGTCAACGCGGTGATTCCGCCTGTGGCGATTGACGGACCGATTCTCACCATCCGAAAGTTCTCGGACCGTATCTGCTCGCTGGACGAGCTCGTGGGGTTGGGATCGCTGCCGCTTTGGTATGCGCAGCTGCTGTCGTGTGCGGTGTCGCTGCGACAGGACCTGGCGGTTGCGGGAGGCACGGGATCTGGTAAGACCACCCTGCTCAACGCGTTGTCATGTGAGATTTCCACCGGCGAGCGCATCGTGACGATCGAGGACTCTGCCGAGCTCAAGTTTGCGCATCATCCGCACGTGGTGCGCCTAGAGGCGCGCGAGGCTTCAATTGAGGGCGAGGGCGCGGTGACGATCCGCGACCTGGTTACTAATGCCCTACGCATGCGCCCCGACCGCATCGTGGTGGGCGAGGTGCGCGGTGCCGAGTGCTGCGACATGTTGCAGGCCATGAACACGGGCCACGACGGGTCGCTCACCACACTTCATGCGGGTTCAGAACAGGAGACCGTGGTGCGTCTGACGTTGCTTGCACGTTATGGCATCGATCTGCCGAGCGAGCTCATCGAGGAGCAGATTGCCATGGCGCTCGACGGCATCGTGATGTCCGAGCGCCACGCCGATGGCAGGCGTTTCGTCTCCTCGTATTCGGGGGTGCGACGCGCCGCATCGGGTGGCGTAGAGCTCGAGCGCTATGTGACGTTCGATGCCGCCGAGCGCACCTGGACGCTTGACCGCGAGCCGCCGTTTATCGCAGAAGGCCTGCGGTCGGGGACGCTCACACAAGAGGAGGTGGACGAATGGAGATCACTGTGCCCCTCGTCGTAGGGGGCTTGGCAGGGCTTTCTGTCGCGACGGCGTGCGGGGCGGAACCTCGTGTGCCGCAGGTACCGCCGGCGGAGCTGGCACGTCAGGCGCTCGAGACGGTGGCAGAGAAGCTGCCGCGTGAGCTGGTGGAAAACGATCTGCTGAAAAAGATCGCCCGTTCGTGGGCATCGCTGGCTCCGGCGCATCGCCTTGGCCTCGTGATCGAAGATGCTTCGGGACGTTTGGCGTTTCTGCTGCTATCGAGCGGTGTCTGCTGCGTTTTACTAACGATGGTGTCGTTATCGCCCCTCGGATTTGCCTTGGGATTTGTTGCTCCGTTTGCCGTTGGCGCCGCTCGGGATGGCTTTGAGAGCCGGCGCGAGCAACACGATGCAGAAGAGGCAATGCCCGAGGCGTTTACCGCACTTTCCATGTCGCTTGCCTCGGGACATTCGCTGGCCCAGGGCATGCGCTTTGTGGGCGCTCATGCGCAAGAGCCAGTACATACCGAGTTTTTGCGGGTGGCGGCGGCGATCGATTGCGGCATCTCGGCGACCGACGCGCTCGATGACTTGCTCGTGCGTATCGACGCCCCCGGTCTTTCGCTTGTGACCTTGGCGCTTAAGGTGTCTCAGCGCATCGGCGCTCCGCTTGCCGACTTACTGTCCGAGGCGTCGAGCATGGTGGGGGAGCGCATTGAGCTCAAGCGCCGCCTGGATGTTAAGACGTCGCAGGCTCGCATGTCTGCGCATATGGTCGCGGCGATGCCGGCGGGCATGTGCGCGGTGTTGGCGCTGCTTTCGGCAGATTTTCGTCGCGGTCTTGCGACGCCTGCCGGCGCGGGCGCTGTGGTGCTGGGTCTTGCCCTCAACGCCGTTGCCCTGGTGGTTATCCGGCGCATTATGCGGGTGGAGCTATGAGCGCCCCGGTTGCAGTTGCGGCTTGCCTGTGCGCCCTGAGTGTATTTGTTGCGACGGGTTTGGATCGGGCGGATGCACGCAAGATCGCAGAGGCCTGCAAGCGCGAGGCGGTGCTGGTCGCTGCCGCGGGTCGCTCGGTGGTCGATGCTCTGACCGCGCGAGTGAAGGGCGCGGTTGGAGCGGGCGGCCCGGCGCGAGTGTCGCTCGGCGAAGTGTCCGAGATGATTGATGTTGTGCGCTTGGGTCTTTCGGCCGGTCTTTCGTTTGATGCGGCGCTTGAGATTTTCTGCGCCAACCGCCGGTCAGTGCTGGCTCTTCGCCTTGAGCGCGCCTGCATGGCGTGGCAGGTGGGCGTGGGCACGCGTGAGGACGAGTTGTTGGCCGCCGCCCGCGACCTGGACGTGCGAGCGCTCGAGACCTTTGCCATCACGGTGGGGCAGGCGCTCGCCCTGGGTGCCCCACTTGCCGAGACGCTGGCCGCTCAAAGTCGCGAGATCCGTGCGGCTCATCGCGCCGCGGTCGAGCGCGAGATCGAGCGTGCGCCCGTCAAGCTGCTGATTCCCACCGGCACGCTCATCTTGCCGGCGTTGCTTCTGTCCATATTGGGCCCGCTGCTGGGAGCAGGCGGGATGATGTAGGGAGGAATACATGAACACGATGACTGACGCTGCTGGCAAGGTCCAGGGCTGGGCGTTTTGCCGGGCGGCACATGTTCGTCAGCGCGCCAAGGAACTATTGCAGGAGGAGAGTGCACAGGGTACCACCGAGTATGCCATCTTGGTCGGCGTGCTCGTGGTGATCGCGATTATCGCCATCGTCGCATTTAAGGGCAAGGTCCAAGATCTATGGAACGCTATCAGCGAGGGCATCAACAGCCTGTAGAGGGCGAGCGCCCCATCGGGGTGCTGCTGGTGTTTGCTTGCCTGACCGTGGCGATAGCGGCGGTGCTTTGGGGGCTTAACGCCGCGCGGCAGCAGCGTCCTGGGACCGCCTCCGATTTGGGCTCAGATTCGGCGGTGGCGTCTCAAAAAGATGAGATGCGAGATGCGGACGATTCGGATGTCGCTGTCACGGCGCAAACCTTTCTGCGGACGCTCGACAAGCGGTCTGGCACTGCGACGGATTCGCCTGAGGGCAACGCGATTGCGGTCCGGCTTGCATGGTCCGAGGACCGACCGATGACCGAAGCGGCGGCGGATATGCTGCGTGCCTATCGCGAGGTACCCACGGCGCAACTTGCTCTGAGCGGCTATCTCGACATCAAGGGAAACGTGTGGGGCGCCATCGTGCGCGACGGACGCGGCTGGGTCGATATGGTGACAATTGCCGCGGATGCTGGCGATGCTTCGTGTCGTCTGCGCGCCGTGCGCCTGAGCCCGCAGGCAACGGACTCAAAGGAGGGATCGTGAAATGCATGATGTCCTGCGTGAGGAATCTGCCCAGGCGACGGTCGAATACGCCATTGTCACGGTGGCGCTGTTATCGATCGTGCTGGCGATCGCGGGACTTTGGCGTGCCGGCACCGATGGGCGCTTGGCGGCGCTGGTTGAGCGGGCGGCATCCCATAGCGTTGCCTCGACGTCGGTTATCGACGCCGCTGCGGCCGCTAAGGACATCGCGTTGTATTGATGCCGCGCGCGAGGACCGGGCGCAGTCTACGGTCGAGGCCGCTTTTTTGCTGCCGACGTTTCTGACACTCATCCTTCTCGCGCTGCAACCGGTGTGCCTGCTCTATACGCGCGCGGTCATGGAGTCTGCCGCCGCCGAGACCGCGCGGCTCATGACCACGACGACGGCGGAGGACGACGATCTTAAGGAGTTCACCCGCCGCCGACTTGCCGCAGTGCCCAACGTTTCGATCTTTCATGCCGGCGGGCCGTTGTCGTGGGATATCGAGCTTGGCCGGGCCGGTGCGGGTGGCGTCTCGTCCGTGTCCGTTTCCGGCGAGGTCAAGCCGTTGCCTGTGATCGGTGCGTTTGCGCAGGCTATGGGTGGTACCGCCGAGGGCGGCTACGTTGAGCTCAAGGTCGATGTCTCGTATCAATCGCGTCCCGAATGGCTGGAGGGAGATTATGATTCGTGGATTGCTGCATGGGATTAAGTGTTTCTGGTCTAGACGCGTTTTGACGCACCGTCCGAGCTGCCATCGCAAGCGAGGCGGCTTTATGGGTCGAGCCGGTGTCGATCTGTTTATCGAAGACGGCGCCTATACCACGCTTTCTTCTGCCGTGGTCATCCTAGTGGTGCTCACATTGTTGTTTTCGTCGACCGCGGCGATATGGAGCATGTCGCGTGCCGGGGATACCCAGGTGGCGGCTGATAGCGGCGCGCTGGCGGGTGCCAACGTAGTGTCGTCCTATCACACGGCTGCCACGGTGGTTGATGCGAGCATCTTGAGTCTGGGGCTGGCGGGGTTTGCCACGATCGGGACGGGCCTGGTCGCCATCCTCATCCCGGGTGCCGAGCCGGTTGCCGGCAATATGGTCGACACTGGGATTGAGATCATTAAAACGCGCAACAAGTTTGCCAAAAGCGCATCGGAAGGCTTACAGAAAATCGAGACGGCTCTGCCGTATCTGATCGCCGCGCGTGCCACGCAGGCGGTGTCGGCGCAGGATACCGATAGTGTGACCTATACCGGTACGGCGCTTGCCGTGCCCAGGACATCCGAGTCTGACTTCGCTGCGCTCAAAGGATCAGAGATCTCGACCGATACCATTAAAGACACATCAGATGATTTAGAGTGTGCGGCCGAGGAGCTGCGGAAGGCTTCTGAGGACACGGCGAAGGCTAAAGAGCGTGCTTGGCTGGCGGATTGTGGTGGGTCTGACAAGGGCTCGGTCGGCAGCTGTTCTTGCATGTGGGAGCGTGCGAAAAGCCTAACGGATCTCCCCGGTGTTCAAAATCCGCATTACTCATCGAGCGTTACGTGGGAGCCCCAAGTTGCCCTTGATCGCGCGAAGGACTACTACCACTGGCGTCTGACAAATGAGAAGCCCCACGGCTCGAGTGTCGAGATGAAGGCAGAGTCTGCGGCGCGTAAGGCGTTTTATACCTATGCGAGCGCGGAGGTCGATCGGGCACATATAACCGAGAACGGAGACAGGGTTTCCTCCTATATTCCGCTGCTGCCGCGCAACTCTGATGAGGTTCGGGCGACGGAGCTCTATACCGATGCGGTGTGGCCGACGAGCGTGAACGATGACAAGGCGTATCTGCATTACGGGACGACCTGCCCTAACTATAAGAAAGGGACGCCGAGCGGATTTGCTTCGGTTGCCGATTACGATGGACAGGATAAATGCAGCAAATGCCATTTTGGCGTTTTGTCGCTTGGTGCTGTTGCGGCGCCTTCAACCTCTATCGAAAACGGCTTCGAATATCACTTCGACGAGTTCAAAAAGGCCTTGGAGGAATACGTCAAATGTCGGAACAAAGAGCTTGAGCTCATGCGTCAGACCGAGGATGAGGCCGACCGTGCGAGCAATGCGTTTGACCAGGCCATTAAAACGCTTTCGGGCGAACGTCCGCGTATCGCTCCGCCCGGTCGCAACGGCGTGGCTGCCTTTGCGGTTTCGGGTGCCATCTCGAGCCCCGATGAGCTCAACTCTTCGTTTAACACGGCAGTCAGGCTTGGCGATCGCGGTGCCATCTCTGCCGCGGTGCTGGCGCCCGATGAGGCGACGGCGCAAAACAACGTGCTTTCGCGATTTTTCTCGACATTGAAGGGACGCTCGGGTGGCGTTGCCGGCGTACTCGATGGCGTCATGGATGTCTGGGGACGGCTGCTTGTGGGATACGGAGACATCCAAGGTTCGGCCGACGAACTTATGGACGAGATGATTAAGGGCCTAGGAGGGGGCAACGGCGCGTTGGGCTCCATTGCGTCGTGGCTTGGCGATACCGTTTCGGCGTCCGTGGCGGCGCTGGGCTTGGAGCCGTGCGACTTGCGCCTGCGAAAGCCGGTGCTGACCGACACCGCCAATGTCATCAAGAGCCCGGGGTCTGACATCACGGCTCTTTCTAATGCGCAGGACGAGCTACGAAGTATTCCGTTGGGCGTGACCGACCCCAAGGCGCTTTGCGAAGCGCTGGAATATCAAGTCGAGCGCACCATCAGCGGCACGACGTTCACGCTTGCGGAGATTCCGCTGCCCGGCGGCGGTTCCATCCCACTTACCGTCGATGTCACCACACTGGCGGGTGCCCTGGGCGGTGGGTCGTAATGGGCATCCGCACGCGCCTTTGCGAGGAGCGCGCCCAGGCGACGGTCGAGATGGCCGTGGTCACGCCCGTCCTGCTGGTTCTGGCGCTTATCGTGTACAACGTCATGGTCTTTGCCGGTGCGGTCGCACGCTTCGATCGCGTGGTGCCCGATATCGTGCTAGCACATGCCGTGGCGCCGAGCGGGGAGGGCGATGGCAGCTCCATCGATGCTTCCGCGACCGTTCAGGCTCAGATCCAACATGCCATGGAAGGCTATGACTTGCTGATCGAGGTCTCGAGCGAACAGGGTGCGACGACATCGGATGGCGGTTTGCTTTCGCTTTCCGGCACGTTTAGGACCTACACCTGCACCATGCGCTATGAGCCGTGGCCGAGCTCGCTCAGCATCGCCGGCGTTTCGCTGGGGGCACCGGCAAAGTTGTCACACGAGCGCGCGGTGACGGTCGATCCATGGCGTCCGGGGGTGGTCATGTGACCGCGGTCTCGTCCTACATCGCCTACGCGCGGGCACTCAATAGGCTGGGCTGGACGCCGGCCGAGTTTGCGGTGGCGGAGTCGTTTGCCGTGCGCCTGCGCGGCATGCTGGGACGGTGCCCGGTTGCCGCCAACGGTCTGCCGCTCGTCATGGCATTTCCACGCTGCTCTTCGGTCCATACGTGTTTTATGGCCTATCCCATCGACATCGCCTTCATCGATCGCGACGGCAATATCCTCGCGCGCTACGAAAACGTACGTCCCTGGCGTATGTGCTCCTGCCCCGGCGCCTGGGCCGCACTAGAGCGCCCTTCAATCATTGTTTCGACCCCTGCTCTCCAACGCGTGCCGGCTTAAGAATTGGCGATAGCGGACTTTCGTCATACGAAATTGGGTAAGATGGAGGAGAAGATGCACGGATGTTGAGATCCATCCCAACGCTAAAAAGCACCTGACGGAAAAGCAGGTGCTTAGCGCTTGGCTTGCGGTTACTGAGTGCATTCGTCGCGAGTCGAAGGACGAGCCGCCGAGATGGCTTGCGATTGGATGGCTCCCAGACGGACGAAGCGTGGAGCTTGTCGCGGTCGAGCTTGTCCGTGGGTGGCTTATCATTCATGCCTTGTCTCCAGTCCAGAAGAAATTTTGGCAGGAGATTGAACGGGCTCGGCAAAGGGGTCGATGATGGGCAAGACGTATACGGCCGCTAATGGTCAGGTTGTAACGGATGAAATGATTGACGCGTGGTGCGAGTCGTACGAGCGCGGAGAGTTTCCGGATGGCGAACACACCGTTGGTGGAATCGTGCATGGACGGCCCCCACTCTCAGGTGAGGGGACGGCAACGCTGTCGGTCAAGATTCCTCTGGGAATGAAGGAGGCCATTCGTCGACGGGCGGCTGCCGAGGGGATGACGCCAAGTGAGTTTGCCCGTGCGGCTCTGAGCGAAAAACTTCTTGCTGCCGGCTGATGCCTCTGACGTGCCGATTTAAAGAACCGAGGCTGTGCTCAAAAACTTTTTTGAAATTCTCGGTTGACCGGAACGCGTCCTTGGTTATACTAATCAAGCCTTGAAACAAGGCACACCTCAAATGGCTGGGTAGCTCAGTTGGTAGAGCAGAGGACTGAAAATCCTCGTGTCAGGGGTTCGATTCCCTTCCCCGCCACCTTGAATTGACTAGGACCTCTGCAAAGGGGTCCTTTTCTTTTATGTAGGGTTCTGCGGAAAATGCGCCCCATTATTGAGCGATAGAACGGGACGCGCTTTCCGGTGCCTGCCTCCGGCGCGCGTACACACCTCGTCGCACCATTCCGAGTCCGCCCGCCCCAGACATTCCTCCCACTTTCGCGTCACTTTACAGACCGTTCGGTCGCCTGTCCGCACACGCGGGTATACTCAAAACGATACTTATCCTATGCAATACGATGCGGGTTCGACCTGCATGATCCGAAGGGGGCAGTGATGGAGAGGATACTCGGCGTTAATCTCTCTGGCTGGTTTATTCCCGAGCCTTGGGTGACCCCGTCGCTGTACGCGGCGACCGGTGCATCCAACGCGGCCGAGCTACAGGAGGCCATGGGTACCGCCGCCTATAACGAGCGCATGCGCCGCCATTACGAGACGTTTGTGAGCGAGGACGATTTTCGCCGCATGGCGCAGATCGGTCTCAATGCCGTGCGTCTGCCGGTGCCCTGGTATGCCTTTGGCTCACAGGAGTCCGATGCCTCCTACATATCGGTTGTCGATTACATCGACCGCGCGATTGAGTGGGCTGCCAAGTACGACATCCGCGTGCTGCTCGATCTGGCAACTGTGCCCGGTGGCCAGGGCGATTCCAACGATTCACCCACCACGCCGGAGGCTGTCGCCGAGTGGCATTCGTCCACCAACGGCCGTCATGTCGCACTCGACGTGCTCGAGCGCTTGGCCGATCGCTATGGCGAGGCCGAGAGCCTGCTGGGCATTGAGCTGCTGGACACGCCGCAGATGAGCGTTCGCAAGAGCCTCTTCACCATGACGGATGGCATTCCTGCTCACTACCTGCGCAATTTCTATCGCGATGCCTACGAGCTCGTCCGTTCGTATATGCCCGAGGATAAAATCGTCGTCTTCTCGTCGTCGGGGCATCCCAGCGAGTGGAAGCATTTTATGCGCGGCGCCAAGTACAAGAACGTCTACATGGACCTTCACCTGTACCATTACCGCGACGAGTATGCGCTCGACATCACGAGCCCCCGCGGGCTGACGACGGCGATTTCGCGTAACAAGCGCGAGCTTAAAGAAGCGATTTCGACAGGGTTCCCCGTGCTGGTGGGCGAATGGTCGGGTGCGGCGATCTTTGCCAACTCGTCGGTTACGCCCGAGGGCCGCAATGCCTACGAGCGCGTGTTTATCGCCAACCAGCTGGCTTCGTTTGCGCCGGCTGCCGGTTGGTTCTTCCAAACGTGGAAGACCGAGAAGCGCATTGCAGCATGGGACGCCCGCGCGGCGCTCGGTACGCTCGAGCGCGGCATGATTGAATAGGTTGATATGACGCAAAACAGCGCCCATACGGGCAAACTCTATGTGGTCGGCACGCCCATCGGCAACCTGGGCGACCTGTCCCCGCGCGTTGGCGAGGCGTTTGCCGCCGCCGATGCCATCTGCTGCGAGGACACGCGCGTGACGTCAAAGCTGCTGATGCACCTGGGCATTTCCAAGCCGCTTGTCCGTTGCGACGAGAATGTGATCGCCAGCCGCGCCACCGGCCTGGTCGACCGTCTGCTGGCGGGGGAGACCCTCGCCTTTGCCTCGGACGCCGGCATGCCGAGCGTGTCCGATCCCGGCCAGGCGCTGGTCGAGGCGGCGCGTGAGGCCGATTTGCCCGTCGAAGTTATTCCCGGGCCCTCTGCTTGCGTCACGGCGCTTGTTTCGTCCGGCATTCCCTGCGAGCATTTTTTCTTCGAGGGCTTTTTGGGCCGAAAGCACGGCGACCGTGTGCGCCGTTTGCAGCGCCTTGCCGTGGTGCCCGGCGCACTCATCTTCTACGAGTCTCCACATCGCATCGTGGCGACGCTCGAGGCCGTGGCGGAGGTCTTTCCCCAGCGTGAGGTTGCCGTCTGCCGCGAACTCACCAAGCTGCACGAGGAGGTCTTGCGCGGGCCCGCTGACCAGCTTGCCGAGGAGCTGCGTGCTCGCGGCGAGGTAAAGGGCGAGATTGCGCTGGTCATCGCGCCGCCGAGCGAGGATGAGGAGGCCGGCATCGCGCCGGTTGGCGCTGCGGTAGCGGATCCCGACGAGGCCCTGCGCGAGGATATCCGCACCGCGCTCGAGGAGGGGGAGCCCGCCTCTGCGGTGGCCAAGCGCCTGTCTCAGAAGTATTCGCGCCGCAAGCGCGATGTCTATGCCATGGTGCTCGATATGCAATAGATGGAGGATATCCAGCCCTTGCGCTAGAATCATCCCCTGTATGCAACGTTTTTCTGGAGGACAAACCCCATGGATCAAAGCAAGCCTTCGTTCTTTATCACGACGCCCATCTACTACGTCAACGCCGATCCGCACCTGGGCACGGCTTATTCCACCATCATCGCCGACGTTCAGGCTCGCTATCGCCGCTCCGCCGGCTATAACGTCAAGTTCCTGACCGGCATGGACGAGCACGGCGAGAAGGTCGCCGAGGCCGCAGCCAAGCACAACATGACGCCGCAGGAGTGGACCGACAGCCAGGCTCCGCACTTCAAGGAGCTTTGGAGCAAGCTCGAGATCTCCAACGACGACTTCATCCGCACCACCGAGCCGCGCCAGCATCATGCCGTGCAGTACCTGTGGGAGCGCATGAAGGAGTCCGGCTACCTGTATAAGGGCAGCTACGACGGTTGGTATTGCGTGCCTGACGAGACCTACTTTACCGATACGCAGGTCCAGAAGGGCGACGAGGAGTACGGCAGCGTCGGCCAGCACCTGTGCCCCGACTGCCACCGTCCGCTTGAGCGCGTGCAGGAGGAGTCCTACTTCTTTAAGCTTTCCGCCTTCCAGGACAAGCTGCTCAAGCTTTATGATGAGCACCCCGACTTTGTCGAGCCTGCGTTCCGCATGAACGAGGTGCGCAGTTTTGTCGAGGGCGGCCTTAACGACCTTTCCGTGAGCCGCACGAGCTTTGACTGGGGCATTCAGGTCCCGTTTGACGAGGGTCACGTGACCTACGTGTGGTTCGATGCGCTGCTCAACTATATGACGGCCGTCGGTTACGGTGTCGACACCGACGAGGCGCGTGCCGAGCTGGCCTATCGCTGGCCCGCGCAGTTCCACATCGTGGGCAAGGACATTATCCGCTTCCACTGCGTCATTTGGCCCGCCATGCTTATGGCCATCGGCGAGGCCCTGCCCGAGCACGTCTTTGCCCACGGTTTCCTGACCGTGCGCAATGCCGAGACCGGCAAGGCCGAGAAGATGTCCAAGAGCCGCGGCAATGCCATCGCTCCGCAGGACGTTATCGACATGCTGGGCGTCGAGGGCTATCGCTACTACTTTATGACCGACGTCGTCCCCGGCACCGACGGTGCCATCAGCTTCGACCGCATGGAGCAGGTCTACAACGCCGACCTGGCCAACAGCTGGGGCAACCTTATCTCGCGTTCGCTCAACATGAGCGGCAAGTACTTTGACGGTTGCGCGCCTGCCAAGCCCGCGTCGTTCGATGCGTTCGACAACCCGCTGGCAAAGATTGCCGATGGCCTGGTCGATCGCTACATGGCCAAGATGGACGTGCTCGATTACGGTGGAGCTAAGGACGAGGTCATGGAGCTCATCCATGCCGCCAACCACTACATCGAGGACTCCGAGCCCTGGGCGCTTGCCAAGGACGAGGCCAAGGCCGACGAGCTGGCGTTTGTTATCTACAACCTGCTCGAGGCCATCCGCATTGCCGCTCACCTGCTGATGCCGCTCATGCCTCAGACCTCTGCCGAGGCCTTGCGCCGCCTGTCCTGCGAGGACGAGGCCGCGAGCGACGATCTCAAGGGCATTTGCGCTTGGGGCCTGCTTGCCGGTGGTCAGCCCGTCGAGAAGGGCGAGCCGCTGTTCCCGCGTCTGGGCTAAGACGCCGCGCGCCATATCGGCAATTTGCTGTTTAGATGTAAGGGCATGGCCGCAACGGTCCATGCCCTTTTGTTTCAAGACGCAGCCACCATGCTAAGGAGGCAACTATGACAACTTCGCCTTTGGCAAACCCCACGGCAACAAGGGATCTGCTGGAGGGGTTTGGCCTTGCGACCAAGCATCGCCTGGGCCAGAACTTCCTGATCGACAACCATGTGATTGAGCGCATTTGCGAGCTTTCCGAGCTTGCGGGCGATGAGCGCGTGCTCGAGGTTGGCCCGGGCGTTGGCACGCTCACGCTTGCGCTGCTGCAGGAGGCGGCGTGCGTCACGTCGATCGAGGCCGATCCCGAGCTTGAGCCGGTGCTCGATGCCCACGCCGCCGACTACGCCAACTTCCGTTTTATCATGGGCGACGCGCTCAAGGTGACGCCGGAGCAGATTGGGCAGGCCGCCGGTGGTGAACCCACGGTGTTTGTCGCGAACCTGCCCTATAACGTGGCGGCGACGATCATCCTGCAGTTCTTCCAGACGATGCCCGCGCTCAAGCGCGCCGTCGTCATGGTTCAAAAGGAGGTTGCCGATCGCATTGCCGCAACGCCGGGCAACAAGACCTATGGCGGCTATACGGCAAAGCTCGGCCTGTATGCGCAGGTTACGGGTCGCTTTGAGGTGCCGCCGCGCTGCTTTATGCCGGCGCCGCACGTGGACTCGGCCGTCGTGCGCATCGACCGTGTTGACGGCGTGGTGCCCGAGGGGCTCGATTGCGAGTTTGTGGCCCGCGTAATTGACGCTGCATTTGCTCAGCGTCGCAAGACCATCCGCAATTCCATGAGCGCCAACGGCTTTGCCAAGGACGTGCTCGATGCTGCCTTTGTGGCTTGCGATATCGCGCCCACCACGCGCGCCGAGACGCTCGATGTTGCCGACTTTGTCCGCCTGGCCCAGGAGCTAATCCATGACGCCTAATGCCGAACGCGTGACGTTTACCAAGAAAAAGAAGACGGTTGCTTGTCCCGTGCCCTTGGCACCGCTTGCCGACACGCATGCGCATCTGCTTTCGTTTTGGGGCAAAGAAGTGCCCGAGACGCTCGTGCGCGCCAAAGCCGCGGGCGTCGATCTGTTGGTGACGATGCTCGACCCCATCGCCGACAAGCGCAGCGTGACGGACTATAGTGACTGGCTGGTGCGCGAGATTATGCCGATGCGGGATATTCCGCAGATCAAGTATCTCGCTGGCGTTCACCCCTATGGCGCGCCGGATTATACCGATGACATTCACGCGCAGGTTGTTGCTGCGCTCGATGACCCTTTGTGCGCCGGTATCGGCGAGATCGGTCTGGACTACCACATGGATTACGACGACGACATCGCGCCGGCGCCCCACAGTGTGCAGATTGATTGCATGGCGCGTCAGCTCGAAGTTGCCGTGCGCCGCAATGTGCCGGTGGAGCTGCACCTGCGGCACGAGGACTCGGACGGGGAGCGCACCTCGCATATGGATGCGTACAACGTGCTGCGCGAGGTGGGTGTGCCTCAGGCCGGTTGCGTGCTGCACTGCTTTGGCGAGGACCGCGCCACGATGGAGCGCTTTGTGGAGCTGGGCTGCTATATCGCCTATGGTGGTGCGGCCACCTTTAAGCGCAACGACGACGTGCGCGAGGCATTTGCGGCAACCCCACTCGATCGAATTTTGTTCGAGACGGATTGCCCGTATATGGCTCCGGAGCCCATCCGCGGTCTTGAATGCGAGCCCGCAATGATCTCCATTACGGCAAACGCGCTGGTTAACGACCGTGTCGATCGCACTGGTGAGGACGCCGAAACAATCGCGCATGCCGCTTGGGAAAATGCCTGCAAACTTTTTCAAAAATAGTTCTTGCGTTCGCGGTGGCGCTCCGTTATTCTAATTCCTGCACGCGGGCGTGGCGGAATTGGCAGACGCGTACGGTTCAGGTCCGTATGGGGGCAACCCCATGAAGGTTCAAGTCCTTTCGCCCGCACCATTGATTGAAAGAGCTCCCAGCAATGGGAGCTTTTTTGTTATGGGCCCGTCGCAGGGACTTGAACCTGTGAAGGAGCGAGCGTAAAGAAAACGCGGAGCGTTTTTAGCGAGCTGGCGAGGACGCCGGCAGGCGGCCGATGCCGGTGCGGATCCGCGAAGCGGATACGCGGACGTCCTTTCGCCCGCACCATTGATTGAAAGAGCTCCCAGCAATGGGGGCTTTTTTGTTATGCACGATCTCCTTGGACGGGTATCCTAATGGCAACGTGTGCCTATCAGAGGAGAGACCATGCTGTTTTCCGGTATCATCGCTGCCCTTACGAGCCTTTTGATTCCCATCATCATCCTGCTGCTGTTGCTTCCCAACGCCTGCTACGTCGTTGAGCAGCAACACGCTGTGATCATCGAGCGCTTGGGTAAGTTCAATCGTATCGTCAACGCGGGCTTTCACGTGAAGGTGCCCGTGATCGACCGCAAGGCCGCCACGGTGAGCCTGCGCACCATGAAAAACGGTTTTGGCATCGACGTTAAGACCCAGGACAACGTGACCATCGGCCTTGAGGTCTCCGCTCAGTACCACGTGAGCTACGACATGGGCGCCGGCCCGGCAGATTCGGGCATCTACAAGAGCTACTACATGCTGCAGGAGCCCGTCGACCAGATGCGTGACTTCATCACCGACGCCCTGCGCTCTTCGATTCCTGTCTACACACTCGATGAGGTCTTTGCCAAGAAGGATGACATCGCCAAGGATGTCAACGCTACCGTTTCCGAGCAGATGGCCGCCTACGGCTTCACCCTCGTGTCGACGCTCATCACCAAAATCGCACTGCCGACCGAGGTTGAGAACTCCATGAACGACATCAACGCCGCCCAGCGCAAGCGCGCTGCTGCGCAGGAGCTCGCCGAGGCCGACCGCATCAAGCGCGTCACCGAGGCGACCGCCGAGGCCGAGGCTATGGAAAAGGCGGGCGAGGGCATCGCCAACCAGCGCAAGGCCATCGCGCTGGGTATCAAAGATTCGCTCGAGATCATCCAGGAGACGGGTGTCGGCAATGACGAGGCCAACCAACTGTTCATGTTTACGCAGTGGTCCGAGATGATGACGGAGTTCGCTCGCACGGGTAAAACCTCGACGGTCGTGCTGCCGAGCGACTTTTCGCAGTCGGCCTCGATGTTCGAGCAGATGCTGGCCGCCGGCAAAGTTCAAAACGATTCGAAGGAGTAGACGCGCGTGAAATACACCGTCGTTTGCGTCGGTAAGCTCAAGGAGCGCTTTTGGAAGGACGCGTGCGCTGAGTACACCAAGCGCCTAGGTGCCTATGCCAAGGTGGATATCCGCGAGGTGGCCGATATCGACCCGGCTAAGGCGGGCGGCGTGGATGCCGCGCGTGACAAGGAAGGGGCGGCGATTCTTGCTGCCTTGCCGTCTCGAGCGCATGTGATCCTGCTGGCTATCGAGGGCAAGGAGCGTTCGAGTGAGGAGCTCTCGGCGAGGCTCGACGATCTTATGCTGCGAGGCAGCAGCGACATTGCCTTTGTAATCGGCGGTTCGGACGGCGTGAGTGATGAGGTGCGCGCCCGCGCCGACGAGATGCTCAGCTTTGGACGCATTACCTTGCCGCATAACCTGGCGCGTGTGGTGCTGCTAGAGCAGATTTACCGTGCCTGCAAGATCAGTCGTGGCGAGCCGTATCACAAGTAGGTCGGCAATACGAAACAATAGCGTGGGACAATGACTTTCGTTTTTGAGGAACGCATCTGAGAGGACTGTGTGATATGAAGATCGGATTTGTCGGTTTTGGCAATATGGCGAGTGCTATGGCCGATGGCTGGATTGCCGCCGACGTGGCCGCGGGCGACATGTGCGCCTGCGCGGGTCGCTACGACGCACTGGTTGAGCGCTGCGAGGCGCGCGGCATGGTCGCCTGCCACGATGCCGCCGAGGTTGTCGCCGCATCCGATATCGTGGTCGCTGCGGTCAAACCGTATATGATCGAGAAGATATTCGCCCCGCTCAAGGATGCTCTTGCCAAAAAGGTCGTCCTTTCGGTCGCCTGGACCTGGGACAGTGCCAAGTGGGAACAGGTCCTGCCAGGTGTCGCGCATATCTCGACGGTGCCCAACACGCCGGTTTCGGTGGGCGAGGGCGTTATCGCCTGCGAGAAGGCTTCGACGCTTAACGACGAGCAGTGTGCTGTGGTGCTCGACCTGCTCGGTAAGCTTGGCGCTGTCGTCGAGCTCGACACAAGCCTGCTGTTTGTGGGCGGCACGGTGGGTGGTTGCGCTCCGGCGTTTGTCGCCATGGCGATCGAGGCTCTGGGCGATGCGGCCGTCAAACACGGTATTCCGCGCGCCGATGCCTATCGCATTGTGAGCCAGATGGTACTGGGTACGGCAAAGCTGCAGCTTGCAACCGGTCAGCATCCCGCAGCGATGAAGGATGCCGTGTGCTCGCCCGGCGGTGCTACCATCAAGGGCGTCGTCGCGCTCGAGGACGCCGGCATGCGCAGCGCCCTAGTCAAAGCCATCGACGCTACTCTCCAGTAGACTGACCAAAAAGGGACAGGTTTATGTTGGCAGGTTTTTCCTGCGGTTTTATCTCTATAGCAAAAAGCGCCCCGCAACTGGCTTAATTCCAGTTGCGGGGCGCTTGCGTTTGACCAGATAAAACCGCCCAAAATAAACCTGTCCCTTTTTGGTCGGTTAGTCCCAGAAGCTGTCTTCTTCGTCCTCGGACTTGGGGCCGCGGTCGACGTACATCTTATGGGTGCGCTTCTCCATTACAAAGGCAAGAATCGCAAACAGCAGGATGCCGCCGGCGAAAAGGATGGCAAAACCGGTGCGGGTGCCAAACAAAAAGGAAAAAACTGCGTCCATTGGGTGCCTTCTTGCGTAGTTGGGTTGGGTCGTAAACGCTCATAAGTATATACTTGCCCATACATGTACAAGGTTGCAACCTAAATGGAATGTATATCGCCGGAGGATCTAATGCTTGATATCAAGTTTGTTCGCGAGAACCCCGATGCCATCGATACCGCCATGGCAAATCGCCAGACGTCTTGGGATCGCGAGAAGTTCTTTGAACTCGACGACGAGCGCCGTGCCGTCATCACCGAGGTCGAGGAGCTCCAGGCCACGCGTAACGCCGAGTCCAAGAAGATTGGCGCCCTGATGAAGGAGGGCAAGAAGGACGAGGCCGAGGCTGCCAAGGAGGCCGTGCGCGCCGTCAACGAGAAGATCGACGGTCTGGCCGAGCGCCGTACCGCTCTTGAGCAGGAGCAGTACGACTTCATGGCTCACCTGCCCAACATTCCGTGCGATGCCACCCCGTACGGTAAGGACGAGGACGAGAACATCGAGCGTCGCCGCTGGGGCACCCCGCGCGAGTTCGACTTCGACTTTAAGCCGCACTGGGACCTGGGCACCGATCTGGACATCCTCGACTTCGAGCGCGGCAACAAGCTCTCCGGCAGCCGCTTCACCGTTCTCGGTGGCGCCGGCGCCCGCCTGGAGCGCGCCCTTATCAACTTCTTCCTGGACACGCACACGAGCCGTGGCTTCAAGGAGTGGTGGCCGCCCATCGTCGTCAAGCGTCAGACCATGTTCGGCACGGGTCAGCTGCCCAAGTTCGAGGACGACGCCTATCACGTCTCGGGCGACAACTTCCTGATCCCCACCGCCGAGGTCGTGCTCACCAACCTGCACGCCGGCGAGGTCCTCGACGCCGACACCCTGCCGCGCCGCTACACCGCCTTCACCCCTTGCTTCCGCGAGGAGGCCGGTTCCGCCGGTCGCGACACCCGCGGCATCATCCGTCAGCACGAGTTCGACAAGGTCGAGATGGTCAAGTTCGCTAAGCCGGAGGAGTCCGACGGGGAGCTCGAAAGCATGACCGCCGAGGCCGAGTACCTGCTGCAGCAGCTGGGCCTTCCGTATCGCGTGATTAGCCTGTGCACCGGCGACTTGGGCTTCTCTGCCCGTCAGACCTACGACATCGAGGTCTGGCTGCCGAGCTACAACGCCTACAAGGAGATCAGCTCCTGCTCCAACTGCGGTGACTTCCAGGCCCGTCGCGCCAACATCAAGTATCGCGACCCCGAGAACTTCAAGGGTTCGCGCTACCTGCACACCCTTAACGGTTCCGGCCTGCCGGCTGGCCGTACCATGGCTGCCATTCTGGAGAACTACCAGAACGCCGACGGCACCATCACGATCCCCGAGGTCCTGCGTCCCTACATGGGCGGCCTCGAGAAGATCGAGCCGGTCGCGTAACTTGGCTGCATAGGCGATATGCAAGGGCGCTCCTTCGGGGGCGCCCTATTTCGTGCGCAGGTCCATACCATGCCGTGCGGACAGCTCAATAGAAAACACACGAACAACTGTTCTGTATACAGCCATCTACCTGCTATGCTTTTGCTAAATAAGAGCGAGAGAAAGGGGACGCGATGGAGCTGTTTGATGATCGAGTGGTTTTGTTTGAGAGCGACGAGGGCGGAGAGTACCTGCTTGTGACGTGTGAGCCGTCTGGCATGGGTGGCCTGGTGGTTCGACAGACGAGCGAGGGGCCGTTGACGCAATGGTGCTACGAGGAGTCGCCTCATGTGGTTGAGACGTTTGTGGCGCACGAGGGGCTTGTGGCCCTAGAGCATTTCTATGGGGTCCAGACATCTAATCAGGTTGCTCGCATGTTGAGCATCTCGTTTGCCGATTATGATTGTGCCCAGCGGGTGAGATCGCTCCTGAGGGAACTTGATGCTAAGTTTGACGTGATCGAAAAGCCAATCGATCGTACGGGGAATGGCGGTATATGCGGAGCAGCATGACAAGACTGCGTTCCACAAAAAAGTTTGAAATTGTGCTTGACTCCAATAAGCTAAAGTGGTTTTATATGTCTTGCGCTGCGGCGTTACCTCAGCTGGATAGAGGGTCTGACTACGAATCAGAACGTCATAGGTTCGAATCCTATACGCCGCACCATTTGAGATTAAAGCTCCCGGCAACGGGGGCTTTTCTTTTGCGCCAGCTTGAGTGCTTTTGTCCAAAGGGACGATTTCCTGTCGACTCGTGTAAGATTCCGAGTAGATGTCGCGACTTATTCGCGACCACTCCTTCTCAAGCGACCGATCAGGGTGATATTTCGTGGCAGAGCGTCCGACATACAAGCTCAGGTTTCTCGATCCCAAAAAGCGCTTTCCGGCCATGCCCGAGCAGCCTGCGGGACGCTCGTATGGCGTGGTTTGGAAGCTCTTTGGCGAGGACCCGCATGAATCATGCTATGTCGTTGAATTCGTCGGCAAAAGCCATGTGTCGCTTTTGGGCTACGTAAGCGTTTCGGGTGAGGTGTACAAGGTGGACCGCCCCGTTAGCGAGGCTCCGCTGCCCAACGATCCCGACATGGAACTGGTCCTTGACGAGTCGGACTCCGGTATTGGTGAGATTATGGTGAGGGGAGCAAACGGCACGATGCGCGCGTGCGCGCGAACCGTCGGCTCTCCCGAAGGTCCCATGCGCGAACAGTCCGATCACGAGACATGGAATTCGACCCGCTCCCTTCCTTACGGTGAGTTCATGGCATCGATGTTCCTGCGCTACGTAATATTCGCTGACTCCGAAAATACCATTGCGAGCACGGCGGACGCCGACGGACTCGACGAGGGTATGCAAAACGTTGTCGACAAGATCAAGCTCGTAAAGTTGCCCGAGCCGGTCGAGGTGTTTTTGGGCTTTAACACGACACCGCTACCTGACGCTATCGAGACGCTGCTCTACCGCGTTGACCATGCCGAGAATCCGAGCGGTATCGAGCGCTATGCCGCCGCCCTTATGAGTGAAATTGACTTGCCCCGCTTGCGCACCATCGCCGCTAAGTCCGAGATGAGCCTGGCTCGCATCGATCGCTCAAAGCTTTTCTATCTCAATTTTGATCGTAGTCTGCTAGACCAGGACGAGATTGACACGCTGCTCGCCATCGAGTGCCGTCTCAACCGCCTCTCCGGCATCCTTGAGCGCATTGGGGCTGGATTGGCCCCCGCGGCCTCGTCGCCGAGCCTTGAGGGCTGTGCGCTCTTTGATTCGTGGCATATCGCTAAGACGACCAACGATGTTCCCCGACTGCTCGATACAACCTCGAGCGATAACCCGTGGGCCAAACCGGGTACGGTGGCTTGCCAGCCGGGCGGTGAGTGGGATGTGCGTACCCGCTTCGCGCGTATTGTCGAGGCACTTAACGTGGTCACGCGGCTCGACTATACCTATCGGGCAAACGTTGCCGAGGGGATCATGCTCGTTCGGTTTGGGCGGTCTGTCGTTGATGCCATGCCGCAACGTGAATACGATGCCCAGGATGACGTCTGGCGCGAGTTGGACGAGGGCGTGCGTGCGATTTGGGCTGCGGAGCACGACGCGCGCGTGGCACTCACGCTGGCGGCGGCGTGTTTTGCCGCGGGTACCTGCATCACGCGCTGCTATGTGCAGATTGCTGCTCCCGACAGTGAGCAGGGCGAGCGCGTTGTCGCAACGTATTTCTTTGGGCGCGCGGCCTATCTGGCCGATTGCGTGCCTGTCGCCAAGGATCTTGAGAGCATGGACATGGACGATATGCCGTGCAAGCGTGTACTTGAGGCGTATGAGTCAACCGCTCCGGAGACGATTGAGCCTGCGGAGGTTCACGCTCGTCCGCGTGACGACCACCGTTCGCTGCCGCCGGCGTTGCGCGACCTTCTGCTTGCCGATACGGCTGATGAGCTAGAGGTCATGGAAGAGGACGACGACCCATACGTGGCCCGTGTTGTTGAATTGCGCGAGCAGGCAAAAGTCGACCGTACAGGTGCTTTTGAAGGTTTTTCCCGTCTTGTTGAGGAGTTGGAGGCCAAGTGCGCCGTCGCCGAGCTTTTGGCGACAGGTCCGGTCCAAACGCAGTTTTGCGATAACCAGCTGGTGCGCATGGTGCTACCGGTGTTGGAAGAAGACCGCTCTGTGCGAATCCTTCGTGCGCCCGATGCGCTGTACTTTGCCCAGCACGAGATTTGCAGCTTTTACGCCGAGCAGGAGGACTTTGAACGAGCACTGCCCGAGGTGCGCCATCTTTACGATCTGGCGCGCTCGTCCATGCAGTCGCACTTTGCGCTCATCAACGTGCTTGCGCGTCTGGAGCGCTTTGACGAGATTATCGAGGTGGCGCGCCACGGCCTACGTATTGCCAGCGATCGTTCTGCAATCGGCTACCTGTTCTATCGCTTGGCGTTTGCCTATTGGAATTGCGATCAGCTCGAGCTCGCGTTGGCGTGCTACCGCCTCGTGCCGCGCGGCGAGGAGTCGGGTAGCAACGCGCTGGAGGAAATGCAGGGCCTTATGAACGAGATGGGTGTCAATGAGCCGCCGACGTTCGAGGAAGCGGTCGAGACCATCCACAAGGCTGGACTAGAGCTGCCGCCAGTGTCCGCCGTGACGAATCAGCTGGCAGATGCCGCTGTGCAACTGGTCGACAACGGTTTCTTTTTCCTGGCGCGCGGTTGTATCTTCCAAATGTGGCGCACCATGGGCAACGATGAGCTCGGCTCCCTCAATCGCTCGCTGGGGTAGTAGCGAAAACTGCAAGGAGGAAAGGCCACTGAACAATTAGAAAATTCCCTCTTGCCCAACTTCGACTGTTTGGTTACTATAGAACGGCTGTTACGGAGAGCTGACCGAGAGGCCGAAGGTGCTCGCCTGCTAAGCGAGTATGCCCCAAAAGGGCATCTGGGGTTCGAATCCCCAGCTCTCCGCCAGTATGAATTGAAAGAAGGGCTCCATTTGGGGCCCTTTTTGCTATCAAGAACGTAAGCTGGGGATTCGAACCCTCAAAAAAGGAGGCATCCTTTCGGACGCCTCCTTTCAGTGGGCTTATTATTCTTGCGCCCTACACCTTAGGAGCCTTGGCGACGGTCTCGCTTTCTGCTGTGAGCGGGCGGTTGTCGATGCGACGGCCCAAGCGATCGAGCTTCACAAGGAGCCATTCAATGGGATTCGGCCCTGCGCCTTCCTCGTCGGCAACTAGGTCCATGACGGCGATCTTGGTGCCGTCCTGCTTGAGCGTGACGCTACCCACCTTGTCGCCCACATGCACCGTGCCCGAAAGATCGTCGTAGCTAATCTTTTCGGTCACCTTGCCGGCAAGGGAAAACACGGTCGCTTGCGCCGTGGGATCGGCGAGTGTGGCGTCGATCGTCTTATCCGTCCAGTCGGTTTGGCCAATGCGCGCCATAAGCGGGTTGCCGTTGGCGGTCTTTTCCTGTGTGTTGGCGATTGCGACCGTCACCTTGTGGCCGTAGTACCAGTTGGCAAGGGTGGCGGTATCGGTAAAGCGCTGGTCGGTGGTGGTGGAGTTCAAAATAACGGTGTAGATCTCGTCGCCGTCGCGGTTGTAGGCGCTCGTAAAGCAATAGCCCGCGTCGTCGGTGGTACCGGTCTTGCCACCGATGTTGCCATCTTGGCCCAGCAAATAGTTATGCGTGTCCATGGAATGCGAATGGTCGGTGCCGTCGGCGCCCGTGACCTCGATCCAGGAATCCTCGCTCGCTACGACCTCGCGGATCGTATCGTTTTTCATGGCCTCCTGCATCATCAGCGCTACGTCGTGTGCGGTTGAGTGCATATCGCCAGCCCACTCATCAAAGTCCAGACCATGCGGGTTTTCAAAAAGCGTACCGGTGCAGCCGAGCTTCTTAGCGCGCTCGTTCATGGCCTTCACAAAGGTTGCCTCGGCGTCTTTGGTCTTAGGCTCGATCTTCTTGCCCACATATTCGGCGAGCACGACGGCGGCGTCGTTGCCCGAGGGAATCATCAGGCCGCGCAGTGCCTGCTCCACGGTAAGCTCGTCGCCTTCGAGCAAGCCGGCGGTCGAATTACCCACGGTGGCTGCGGCGTTGCTCACCGTGACCTTCTCGTCCATCTCGCAATTCTCGACGGTTAGGATTGCGGTCATGACCTTGGTGATCGAGGCAATCTTGACCTGCTCATCGGCGCCGCGCCCGTAGTAGACGGTGCCGTCTTTGCCCATGACGAGCGCATTGGTCGCATCGATATCGGGCAGATTTTCGGCCGTGATGCCGCGCGCATCGGCGGTTTTGCCGCAAACATTGTCGGTCGTGAGCACTTGGGCGCCGGCGACGGTGGGCACGCCAGCGGCAAGGGCGATAGCGCAGACAAAGCCGGCGGCAAGCTGGGCTGAGCGCTTTGCAAAAGAGGTGAGGGACTTCACGGATTTCGCTTTCGACGGGATGGTCTCTTCTGAAACTAGAGTATATCGTTTGCCGGCGTCGGCGATCATCGCGTGCGTGCGTGGCCCACATCCGCGCCCGAACGGGCACAAGGGTGCTTAAGGCCGACTTAATCACCCACGCTTGTTGTGTGTGACGGGCGCCCCCTCGGGCATAATGGAGCGCGAGAGGAGCACGCATGAACGAGCGCATACTGGTAGTTGATGACGAGAAGGCCATTGCCGACCTAGTGGGCATCTACCTTACAAAAGAAGGCTTTGACGTCCAGATTGCCTATAGCGGGGCCGATGCTGCCAAGGCAATCTTGGAGCAGGAGTTCGATCTGGCGCTGCTGGATGTCATGCTGCCCGATATCGATGGGTTTGAGCTGCTGCGTACGATCCGTTCCAGCCATACCTATCCTGTGATCATGCTGACGGCGCGCGATGCCCAGCAAGACAAGATCGAGGGCCTTTCGCTTGGCGCGGACGATTACGTGGTTAAGCCGTTTCGTCCGCTGGAGCTCGTCGCGCGCGTGCACGCTCAGCTTCGCCGCTACACCAGCTACGGTAGCCGTGCACAGGCGGCTGAGTCGCCGACCATTCAGCTCGACGGCTTGGAGATCAACCGCGATGCTCGTTCCGTGACAGTGGACGGTTCACCGGTTCGCCTCACGCCCACCGAGTATTCAATCTTGCTGTATCTGGTCGAGCATCGCGGCAGCGTGGTGGCCGTGGAGGACCTGTTCCGCGCGGTGTGGAACGAGGACTTTATGCCCGGCTCCAACAATACGGTGATGGTGCATATTCGCCACTTGCGTGAAAAGATCGGCGACGACGCACAAAAGCCACGCTTTATCAAAAACGTCTGGGGCGTCGGCTACATCATCGAATAACGCTTTTCGCTTGTGAGGATCTTGATATGACAAAAGACGATAGGCAAGCGTTCGAGGTGCCCGATCGGCTCTTTGAATACGTGAGGTCGGTCGTCGACAACCGCGCGCTTGCAACGGTGCTGCTCTTTTTGCTGAGCCTGCTACTGATTGGCATCGACAACATCGTCGGAATCTTGGCGGTGCTGCTTGTCGGCTTTTTGCTGATCGATCGATTTGAGATCGTGCGCCGCTGCGTGGTGATTGGCGGCGCCGCGTGGGCCATGACGTTGGCGATTGGCGCCATGGCGCTCGGCGGCATCGAAGGGCCGGTGCTGTTCGATGCCGGCTTTGTATTCAACATGCTTGGCTTTGTGCTGGCGCTTGCCGCGTGCGTGCTGTTCTTGTGTGGCCGCGCCCTGTACTACCAGGGCTACGAGCAGGGCGAGCAGCATGCCGATTGTGTGCTGGCCGCTCGTATTCAAGATCGCCTGATCGATCACCCCGACACCTGGGATAACATCGACGGCGACTTCTTGGAGGTCGAGGGCGCCCTTAACCGCGTGCGTGACCGTGAGCGCAAGGTGCAGCAAGCTCTGCGTGACGAGTCGCATCGCAAGGACGATTTGGTCACGTACTTGGCACATGACCTACGCACCCCGCTTGCCAGTGTGGTGGGCTATCTTTCGCTGCTGCAAGAGGCTCCCGAGCTGCCGGTTGAGCAACGTGCGCACTTTACGGGCGTGGCGCTCGACAAGGCGCACCGGCTCGATGCACTCATCGAAGAGTTCTTCGATATCACGCGCTTTGACTTCCACGATATCGTGCTCACGCGCGGCTATGTTGATCTGGGGTTGCTGCTGGCTCAGGTGGCTGACGAGTTCTATCCCATCCTCAACGAGCAGCATAAGGAAGCCCAAGTTGATATTCGCGAGGACCTGACGGTGCTCGTGGATGGCGACAAGATGGCTCGCGTGTTCAACAACATCATGAAAAACGCCGTCGCCTATAGCTATGAGGGCTCGACTATCACGATCGAGGCCGGGCGCCAAGACGATGGCAGCGTGCGCGTGCGCTTTATCAATCAGGGCGATCCTATCCCTGCGGCTAAGCTCAAGGTGATCTTTGAGAAGTTCTATCGCCTGGATGCGGCGCGTGCGACCAATCGCGGCGGCGCTGGACTGGGGCTTGCCATCGCCAAGGAGATCATCGCGGCACACGGCGGTACCGTTGCATGTGAATCGACGCCCGAACACACGATATTCACCATCGAGCTGCCCGCCGCATAGCCAGCGTGCCCTTACAAACACTTGACAATGCGCTCACGTGCATATGAGCCGCGATTTCTACTATCGATACTGCTGAATTGATATCGATGTGGAGGTATGCGGTATGACGGCTGCTGCGGCTGTGGAGCCCACGGAGCTTGAAGAACTCATGAAAGCGCAGGCCGAGGCCGCGCACGAGCGCGAGGTTGGGGATGCGACTCGCCCCACGGCAGAGGATCTTGCCGCCTCGCCGACGCGCATCGACGTCGAGGGCCTCGACCTGTTCTATGGCGACCATCATGCGCTCAAGGACGTGAATATCAAGATCCGCGACAAGCAGATCACCTCGTTTATCGGGCCTTCGGGCTGCGGCAAGTCGACGCTCCTGCGCTGCTTTAACCGCATGAACGACGGCATCAAGGATTGCCGCATCGAGGGCAAGATTGCGCTCGATGGTCAAGATATCCTGGGCGATTACGACATCTGCCGTTTGCGCCAGCGCGTGGGCATGGTGTTCCAGCGCCCCAACCCGTTTCCCATGAGCATCTACGACAACGTCGCCTATGGGCCGCGCGGTATGGGTGTGCGCGATCGCGCCGTGCTCGACGAGCTGGTCGAAGACGCCCTGCGTCGCGCTGCCCTGTGGGACGAGGTCAAGGACAAGCTCAAGGAGTCGGGCCTGGGTCTTTCGGGTGGACAGCAGCAGCGCCTGTGCATCGCCCGCGCACTTGCCGTGCAGCCCGATATTCTGCTGATGGACGAGCCGACCTCGGCGCTCGACCCCGTATCGACGCTGGTGGTGGAGCAGCTGGCCTGCGAGCTCAGGGAGACCTGTACGCTCGTGGTCGTTACGCACAACATGCAGCAGGCCGCGCGTATTTCCGATTCGGTTGCGTTCTTCTTGTTGGGCGAGCTGGTGGAGCACGCGCCCACCGCGCAGCTCTTTAAGAATCCGACTGATCCGCGCACGGCGGATTATTTGACGGGCCGTTTTGGCTGATACCATCTAGTATAGGCACCTTTAGGGTTAAGATGCGGTCATGTCGGCCGCAAAGGGGTTCAACATGATCTATTACGTCGAGGACGATGACAACATCAGGGATTTGACGGTCTATGCGCTGCGCAAGCAGGGGATCGAGGCCGAAGGCTTTTCGTGCGACGGTGAGTTTAAGGCTGCCGTGGCGCGACGGGTACCCGATGCCGTCCTGCTCGACATCATGCTGCCCGATACCGATGGCTTGGCGATTATGCGTCGCCTGCGCGCCGATCGCCTGACGGCGACGGTGCCCATCATGATGCTTACCGCCAAGGATACCGAGCTCGACAAGGTGATGGCGCTCGATGGCGGTGCCGACGATTACCTGACTAAGCCGTTTTCGCTCATGGAGCTTGCGAGCCGCTGCCGCGCACTGCTGCGTCGCGGCGGCATGGTCAAACAGGCGAGCGATGTGCTCAGCGTGGGCGACATCGTGCTCTCGCCCAGTCATCGCGAGGTAACCGTTGCCGGCGAGCCGCTTAAGCTCACCCTGCGCGAGTTCGACCTGCTCGAGTACCTCATGCGCAAGCCCGGCGTTGTCTTTACCCGCGAGTCGTTGCTGCAGAGCGTGTGGGGCTGGGACTTCGACGGCGGTTCGCGCACCGTTGACGTGCACGTGCAGACGCTTCGCCAAAAACTGGGCGAGCATGCCAGCGCCATCGAGACCGTACGCGGCGTGGGCTACCGCTTGGCCGAGCCTTCTGCCGGTGATGGTGCCGAAGGTGACGACACCGCGGCCACCGCATCGGAGGAGTAACCCGTGGTCTTCGCCCCCCAGGGAAAACATACGCTGTCGCACCGCGTTTTTGTGACGATCTTTGTCTGTGCCATGGCGGTTATCGTGGCGTTTACGGTGCTGGGTGCGTTCTTTGTGCAAAACACCTTGGCGGATGCCACGAGTGCCAACCTGGCGCAGGAAACCGAGCTCATTGCTGCCGCCCTCGACGAGCAGCAGGAGCCCATCCCGTTCTTGCGTAGCCTCGATCGCGAGGACTTGCGCATCACGCTGATTAACAAGGATGGATCGGTTGCCTACGACAACGAGGCGTCGCCTTCCACACTGCCCAACCATGGCGATCGCCCCGAGGTCATCGAGGCCTTTGAGAGTGGTTCGGGTTCCGCGGAGCGCGCAAGCTCTACGCTCGACGAGATTATGCTGTATCGCGCCGTCGCCCTTGATAACGGCCAGGTTGTCCGCTTGGCGCAGGCCCAGCCTGGCGTTGCGGCGATTTTGCTGTCGATGGTGGCGCCGATGCTGCTTATCGCAGCAGCGGGTGCGGTACTCTCGTTTTTTATGGCGCGCCGCGAGTCCCGTGCCATTATCGCGCCGCTGCAAGAGGTGGATTTGGACCACCCACGCCGTAGCTATGAGCACGCCTATGCCGAGATGGTCCCCATGCTTGAGCGTATCGAGTCGCAGCGCCAGGAGCTCAAGCGCCAAATGGCGGTGCTAGCGGACAACGACCGTATGCGCCGCGAGTTCACGGCGAATATCACTCATGAGCTCAAGACGCCGCTTACGGCGATTTCGGGCTATGCCGAGCTCATCGCAAACGGCATGGTCGAGGGCGAGGATGACCTGCGCAACTTTGGCGGTCGCATCTATCGTGAGGCGGGCCGTTTGGCGGCGCTCGTCAACGACATCCTTACGCTGTCTAACTTGGACGAGGCCGAGCGTGCAACTGAGGGCGAGGCGGTGCCCATTGGGTCCACGGAGCCTATTGAGCTCTCGCGTGCCATCTACGCGGTTGAGCAGCGTCTTGAACAGGTCGCCCGTCAGGCGAATGTGACGATAAGTCATGAGACCAAGCCTGTGGTCATCGAAGGCGTGTCGCGCTTGATTGACGAGCTCATCTATAATCTGGCAAGCAACGCCATCCGCTACAATCGACCCGGCGGTACGGTTACGCTGCAGTGCGGCACCAACGACGAAGGCCATCCGTTCCTCGCGGTCGCCGACACGGGAATCGGTATTGCGCCTGAAGAACAGGGCAAGGTATTTGAGCGGTTCTATCGCGTGGACAAGAGTAGGTCCAAGGCGCGCGGCGGAACCGGTCTGGGGCTTGCCATTGTCAAGCATGCGGCCCTGTATCATCACGCCACGCTCGATCTGTCGAGCGAGTTGGGCGTGGGAACCACCATTACGGTGACGTTTCCCATACAGCAGGACGAGCCATTCGCATAGCGATACAACATAGATATTGATGTAGACGCCGCATTTGACTTTCGGGTGCGGCGTTGTTGTGCAATTTTACGATTGCTTCCGACATTTTTACAGAAGAGCCTGTTTCTTATGTATAGAGTTTGGTCTCGGTAAAAAGATGCGATAACATACGGACAGTTTTGTCAATCCGAACTGGGGAAATGAAAGGCAAGCTGCATGACCCTTCTCGAACTGTTCCAGCTGCTCAAAAAGCACCTCAAGCTGGTCATCACCCTTCCGGTGGTCTGCGCGATCGCCATGGGCATCGTGTCCTTCGCTGCGATGGACAACACCTATACCGCGACGACGAGCATGTACATTCTCGCCAAGACTGACGATAGCGGTCAGATGAGCTACAACGATCTCTCGGCGAGCCAGATGCTTTCCAACGATATCGCCACGCTGCTGGATAGCGATAGCGTTAAGAGCGGCGCCGCCAAGGAACTGGGCCTCACCGATCTGGATGACTACAAGGTGTCTGTTTCCTCCGAGACCACCACGCGTGTCATTACGCTTTCGGTTACCGGCACCGATGCCAAGGAGACGGCTGAGGTCGCAAAGGCCATAGCTAGTTCGGTGAGTACGGTCGCTCAGAACGTCGGCGCTGCCCAGAGCATCAACGTTATCGACGAGGCTAAGACCCCCGAAGCCCCCAGCGGCCCCAAGCGCACGCTGTATATTGCCGTCGCGTTCCTCGCCGGTATCTTTATCGCAGTTGCCTATGTCGTTTTGGCAGACATGCTCAATACCCGCATCCGCGGTGCCGAAGAGGCAGAAGAGCTCCTGGGTATTCCCGTTGTTGGCCGAATTCCGGCTATGAAAGGTGGTAAATAGGCATGGCTAAGGCAAAGAACACCGATAAGCTCGTTGTACAGAATGCCGCCAAGACCCTTCTGGCCAACATCCGCTTTGCGAGCGTGGATGACCCCATTCGCACCATCACCGTTACCTCCTCGATTCCCAACGAGGGCAAGTCTACGGTTTCCATTAACCTTGCTCAGGCAATCGCCACGAGCGGCAAGTCCGTGCTCCTGGTCGAGGCCGATATGCGCCGCAGGTCCCTTTCCGATATGCTCGGCGTCCGTTCGCGCGGCGGACTCTACGCGGTCCTGTCCGAGCAGATCTCCATCGACCAGGCAATCGTCGAGACGGGTCAGAAGAACTTCTACTTCCTCGATGCCGAGCCGCACATTCCCAATCCTGCCGACATCATCGTCTCTCACCGCTTTGCCAAGCTGGTAAAGGCACTGTCCGCCAAGTTCCAGTACGTCATCTTTGATGCTCCCCCGGTCGGCACTTTCATCGATGCTGCCGAGATCGCAAGTCTGACCGACGGTGCGCTTTTTGTCGTGCGTGAGGATTTCACCAAGCGCGAGGAGGCGCTCAACGCCATCGGTCAGCTCAAGAAGTCCGAGAAGGTCAAACTCATCGGTACCGTTATGAACTACTGCGAGACCGAGACCAGCGAGTACTACTATTCTTACTACACCAAGGACGGTAAGAAGGTAAAGAAGGGCTCTGGCGATCAGGGCGCTTCCAAAAAGGGTATCTTCACCAACCGAGCAAACGTTTAGTTGATTAAGGCCGACCTATGCGTGACATTCATTGCCATATTTTGCCGGGTGTAGACGACGGCGCCGCCGATCTCGATGAGAGCTTGGCGATGCTTGAGGCTGCCAAGCGGGCCGGCGTTACCAGGATTGTCTGTACTCCGCACTGTCGTGATCCTTACTTTGATTACGACAAAATGTGGGATGCCTTTGAGCTGCTGCGTGATAACGCAGATGGTTTTCCGCTTCAGATGGGCTTTGAGGTCAACCATCGTAAGCTTGTCGAGCTTGGTATTGATGCCGCGGAGCACTTGCATTTCGATGGGACCAACGAGTTTCTGCTCGAGCTTTCGACGCATGCCGATGCGTATGCGTTTAGAGAGTACGAGAACACGATTTACGATTTGCAGTGCCGTGGCTACCAGGTGATCATCGCTCATCCTGAGCGCTATCGTGCGGTTCAAAAGGATGTAAGCGTGGCGGAGCGTCTGGTCGATATGGGCTGCAAGCTGCAGGCTTCGGCGGACTTTATTGCCGGCGGTCGCTTTGGTCGCGAGAAAAAGCCGGCACAGCGTCTGTTTGATCAGAACCTGTACAGTTTCATCGCGAGCGATGCCCATAACGTGGGTCATTACGATTGCCTGGCGAAGGCTCGCGCGAAGTTTAGCGTGCGCGGAGCCCATTTTCGCTAAAATCTGTCCCTAACGTTCGCATTGAATGAAGGGGCAGCCATGGATATCCAGCTTAAGACGGGATGCTTTGATGACGCGGCGTTGGTGCGCCGCGTCGTTTTTATGGACGAGCAGGGCTACGAGAATGAGTTCGACGCTATCGACGAGGATCAGAGCTGCATTCATGTGACGCTCTATGTAGACGGCGAGCTTGCCGGTTGCTCGCGCGTGTTTCCCGAAGAGCTTGAGCGCGCGGCAGATTCAGAGGCTCCGGTTTCGCCGGCGTGCGACTTGGACGAAGGCGTCGCAGCGGGGGAGACCTATATTATGGGGCGCGTGGCTGTGCTGCCGAGCATGCGCCGTCGCGGTCTGGCGAGCAAGATCGTCGAGGCCAGTGATGCCGCCGCGCGTGATGTCGGTGCCAAGCTCATAAAACTGCATGCGCAGGAATACGTGCTGCCGCTCTATGTAAAGGCGGGCTACACGCAAATTGCCCCGGTGGACTACGAAGACGAGGGCCAGCCTCATGCCTGGATGGCCAAGCGCGTAGATGGCAGATAGGGACGTTCCTTTCCTGCCGGCAGTTTGGGACACTCCTTGGCAATTGGCGCATCAGAGCGCTCGGACATACAGTTTTTCGATTCCGTATGTATATATGCGCGCTAATGGGTTATAAAATCTAAGTCTGAACATAGCAGGTCTGCGATGCGGCTCGGGCAACCGGGCCGTTTTTTGCGGACGGGGGTAGCGCGAAAGGACTGCATATGCGTCAATTTAAGACCGAGAGCAAAAAACTGCTCGACCTCATGATCAACTCCATCTACACCAACAAGGAAATCTTCCTGCGTGAGCTTATCTCCAACGCGAGTGATGCCGTCGACAAGCTCAACTTTAAGAGTCTGCAGGACCCGAGCGTTAAGATCGACCAGGGCGACCTGGCCATTCGCGTCTCCTTTGATAAAGACGCCCGCACCATTACCATCTCGGATAACGGCATTGGCATGACCGCCGAGGAGCTGGAGCGCAATCTGGGCACCATCGCCCATTCCGGCTCTGAGGAGTTTAAGACCGAGAACGCCGAGCAGCAGGGCTCCGATGTCGACATCATCGGCCAGTTTGGCGTGGGCTTCTACTCGGCTTTTATGGTCGCCAGCCATGTGAAGGTCGTCAGCCGCGCCTATGGCGAGGATGTCGCCCATGTGTGGGAATCCGACGGTCTTGAGGGCTACACCATCGAGGACGGCGAGCGCGCCGAGCACGGTACCGATGTCATCCTGACGCTGCGCGAGAACGAGAAGCTCGATGCCGACGGCGAGGCCGAGACCTACGATCGCTTCCTGACCGAGTGGGGTCTCAAGAGCCTGATTCAGCAGTACAGTAACTATGTGCGCTACCCGATCCAGATGATGGTGTCCAAGAGCCGCCAGAAACCCAAGCCCGAGGACGCCGGCGACGATTACAAGCCCGAGTACGAGGACTACCAGGAGCTCGAGACCGTCAATTCCATGACACCGATCTGGAAGAAGCGCAGCTCCGATGTCGAGCAGAAGGACTACGACGAGTTCTACAAGTCCACGTTCCACGACTTTGACGATCCTGCGCGCACCATCAGCTTCCACGCCGAGGGCACGCTCGAGTATGACGCCCTGCTGTTTGTGCCGGGACGCGCGCCGTTCGATCTGTACAGCAAGGACTACGAGAAGGGTCTGGCGCTCTACAGCTCCAACGTGCTGATTATGGAGAAGTGCGACGACCTGCTGCCCGACTACTACAACTTTGTGCGCGGTGTCGTGGATTCCGCCGACGTGTCGCTCAACATCTCGCGTGAGACGCTGCAGCAGAACCGTCAGCTCAAGGCCATCGCCAAGCGTGTGGAAAAGAAGATCACCGCTGACCTTGAGGATATGCGTGACAACGACCGCGAGGCCTACGAGAAGTTCTTTGAGAACTTTGGCCGCGGCCTTAAGTACGGCATCTACTCGAGCTATGGCATGAAGGCCGATGAGCTCGCCGACCTGTTGCTGTTCTGGTCTGCCAAGGAACAGAAGATGATTACCCTGGCCGAGTATGCCAAGGGCATGCCCGAGGATCAGAAGGCCATCTACTACGCCGCCGGTGACTCGCGCGAGCGCTTGGCCAAGATGCCCGTGGTAAAGGGCGTGCTCGACCGCGGCTATGACGTGCTGCTGCTGACGCAGGATGTGGATGAGTTCACGTTCCAAGCTATGCGTGAGTACGTTGCCGCCGATATGCCCAAGATCTATGAGGACGACGCAGCTCGCGAGGCTGCCGAAAAGGCTGTGGCCGACGGTGCCGAGCCCGAGGTCGAGGATCGTCATCTGGAGCTCAAGAACGTCGCGACCGGTGATCTTGACCTGGCGACCGAGGATGAGAAGAAGGAGGCCGAGGACGCCACCAAGGAGAACGAGGACCTCTTTAGCGCTATGAAGGAGGCACTCGGTGACAAGGTCGAGAAAGTTGCCGTCTCCGCGCGCCTGACCGATGCCCCCGCTTGCATCACCACCGAGGGTCCGCTTTCGCTTGAGATGGAGAAGGTACTCCAGAAGGGACCCGAGGGCGCGCCCGACGGCATGCCCAAGAGCCAGCGCGTGCTCGAGCTCAACGCCAAGCACCCGGTCTTTGACAAGCTTGTCGCTGCCCAGAAGGCAGGCGACGCCGACAAGATCAAGCAGTACTCTGGTCTGCTCTACGATCAGGCCCTGCTGGTCGAGGGTATCCTCCCCGAGGACCCCGTTGCCTTCGCGGCGGCTGTTTGCAACTTGATGTAGTTCGGGGATACGGCACCGTAACTAGATTAGAACGAGAGTGGATAATCTCCCACTTTTGGCTCGAATGCGGGCTTGAAGTGGGAGATTTTCCACTCTCGTTTCCTTTTGAATGATCCCTTCGTCCCCAAGGGATCATTTATTTGTGCGGGTTGTGGTTTTGTAACCTGCTGTAATTTAAGATACTGTACAACTGTACGTTAACTCATCTTCGTAGTATATTGCTACCCGCAAAACTCAACACCATTGTGCTTTGAGACGTTAAAGCGCCTACTACAATGGTTGTCGATAGTACGATTCGATTCAACGACAGGATGGATGGTCCAAGCGTGAGTCTCGGCAGCAAACTATCCAACGCAAAGGTATCCTTTGCGATCTTTAAGCGTGACATCAAGCGATTGCTCGTGAACCCCGTCGCCTTGGTGGTTACCCTTGGCGTGTGTGTTATTCCCTCGCTGTACGCCTGGTACAACATCGTGGCAAACTGGGACCCGTATGGAAACACCCAGGGTATCAAGATTGCTATCGCCAACAACGACCAGGGAACCCAAAACGACCTGGTGGGCGAGCTCAATGCGGGCGACCAGGTTGTCGATCAGCTCAAAGAGAACGATCAGCTGGGCTGGACCTTCGTCGACTCGGCGGCCGATGCCAAAGAGGGCGTCGAGAGCGGCGAATATTACGCTGCCATCGTGATCCCCAAGAACTTCTCCGACAATCTTGTCTCGATGCTCGATGGCAATTACCGCCAGCCCAAGCTTACATATTACGTTAACGAGAAGAAGAGCGCCATTGCGCCCAAGGTGACCGATACCGGCGCCAATACTATCGAGGAGCAGATCAATTCGGAGTTTGTCTCCACGGTGGGCGAGACCGTGGCGGGCATCGCCAAGGATGCCGGCATCGATTTTAAGGATAAGACCGCCCAGGTTCAGGATTCGCTGACGAGTTCGGTGTCCGAGGCATCCGGTACCTTGAGCGAGGTTCGCGATTCGATCAACGACATGAACACCGCTATCGACAAAACGAGTGGCGCCATCGCCTCGGCCGATGCGGCGCTTGCCGGCCTGCAGGGTCAGGCGCCGTCACTGACGCAGGCGATCTCTCAGGGCAACGACCTGCTGGGTGAAGCTCGCACCACGGCGGGCAACTCTATCGCCTCGCTCTCCAAGGCGCTCTCGGAAGGCAGCCTTGCGCTCACCAAGACGTCGGCCTCCGCGAACGCTGCCATCGGCAAGCTGACGGGCACGGTCACATCTACGACCACCCGTATCGACAACTCACTCGAGTCTCTCCAAGCGACGATCGACCACAATAAGGCCGTTATCGGGCACTTGGAGATTCTCGTCAATGACACGTCGACAGGTTCCGAGGAAATTGACGCGCACATTGTATCGACCATCAATACGCTCCGTGAGCAGAACGAGAAGCTGCAGAGCATCAAGGACGGTCTGTCTGCGCAGTCGAACGCCATGGCGAATGACGCCGCGGCTGTTTCGGGCGCCAGCGACGCTATCAATAACGCAATTCAGACCGGTGCGACCAACCTTGGCCAGGCCCAAACGAACCTAGGCCAAAACGCGCTGCCGAAGGCCTCGAGCGCGCTCGATTCCTTTGCCGCCGTCTCGGGCGATCTGACGGGAATTGTATCTGGCCTCACGCCCACGATCGCAAGCGCGCGCGGTACGCTTTCGCAGCTTAACGCTACGCTCGGTCAGGCCAAGACCACGCTGTCCCAAACCGACGCCTCCCTTGCCAAGGTCCAGGACAAGCTTGCAACCGCCGCCAACGACATCGCGGCCCTGCAGACTTCCGAGTCCATGGGCGAGCTGGCTGATCTGATGGGCGTCGATGTCAATGACGTCGCAGATTTCATGGCATCTCCGGTTGAGCTCACGTCTAAGTCGATCTATCCGGTCAAGAGCTTCGGCTCGGGCATTGCTCCTTTCTACACCAATCTGGCGCTGTGGGTGGGCGGCTATGTGCTCATCGCCATCTATAAGCTCGAAGTCGACCGCGAAGGCATCGGCAGCTTTACCGCGCGTCAGGGCTACTTTGGTCGCTGGTTGCTCCTGGTAATCCTGGGCGCTTTGCAGGCCATCATCGTTACGGTGGGCGATCTGGTCATTGGCGTGCAGTGCGTCAACCCGCTCCTATTTGTGCTGGGTGGTATCGCCATCTCGTTTACGTACGTCAACATCATTTACGCGCTGTCCACTACGTTTAAGCACATCGGCAAGGCAATCGGCGTCATTCTGGTTATCGTGCAGATTCCGGGTTCATCAGGTATGTACCCCATCGAGATGATGCCCGGCTTCTTCCAGTGGCTGCATCCGCTGCTGCCCTTTACCTACGGCATCAATCTGCTGCGTGAGACGGTCGGCGGCATGTACTCGTTCAACTACCTGTTTAACCTGTGCATTCTGGGCGTGTTCTTGATCGTGGCGCTCTTTATCGGCCTGCAACTGCGTCCGCTGCTGCTCAACCTCAACCTGCTCTTCGATAAGCAGCTTTCCACGACGGGTTTAATGATCTGTGAGTCCAATGACCTGCCGCGCCAGCGCTACTCGCTGCGCACGGCCATGCGTGTCATGCTTGATTCCGATTCGTACCGTCGCGAACTGCTCGATCATGCGGTCGCCTTTGAACATCGCTACCCGTACTACATCAAGGGCGGTTTCGCCGCTGTAGTCGGCGTGCAGGTGCTGCTCTTCGTTCTGTCGACGGTTCTCGATATCGACAACAATGGCAAGATCATTTTGCTGGTCATCTGGATTATCTCGGTCATTGCCATCTGCGGCTGGCTCATCAACATCGAGTACATCCGCGCAAGCCTCAACACCCAGATGCGCATCTCGGCGCTTTCGGATGAGGACCTGCGCCGCGAGATGCGCGAGCACACGGCCGCCATTCCGGCCGCTCGTCACATGTTCGGCTTGAATGCGAGCGAGCGGGGGTCTGAACCCAAGACTCAGACTGTCAGCCAATGCGGTCATCGCGATGCGGTCCATGTGCCCGAGAACGGGGATGACACGTTTGTGATGAATGAAAAGAACGCCCCGCTCGGCAAGCACTCCAAAGGAGGTGAGGCATAAATGAAGAACATCCTGCATCTGTTTAAGCGCGATGTCCAAAACGTGTCTCGCTCCGTAATCGGCTTGGTTGTCGTGATGGGCCTCGTTATCGTACCGTGCCTGTACGCGTGGTTTAATATCGCCGGCAGCTGGGATCCGTACGGCAACACCGGCAATCTTAAGATCGCCGTGGTCAACACCGATGAGGGTTACGAGAGCGATCTGATCCCTGTCGAGGTCAACGTGGGCGAAAACGTGACCGCCACCCTGCGCGGCAACGAGAGCTTCGATTGGGTTGTACTCAACAATCGAGAAAAGGCCATCGAGGGCGTCAAATCGGGCGCATACTATGCGGCTGTCGTCATCCCCAAGACGTTTAGTGCCGATATGATGACGCTCTTCTCGACCGATGTGAAGCATGCCGATATCGAGTTCTACGAGAACCAGAAGGCAAATGCCATTGCTCAGATCGTGACCGAGAAGGGCTCGAGCGCCGTCCAGAGTCAGGTCAACGAGACCTTTACCGAAACCATTACGGCTATCGGTCTTAAAACCGTGTCCAGCCTGCTCGACTACATGAGCACCGACCAGGTGAACAACTTTATCGCCAACCTGTCCTCGACGCTGGGCGATTCGGTCGAGGATCTGCAAGACGTTCAGGCCAGCGCAACGTCGCTGGCGGGCATTTTGAGTTCCACGTCCGATTCGCTGACGTCGGCGGGCGGTATGCTCAAGCAGACGGGCACGGTCGATGAGTCGACTAAGCAGCTGATGGAGCATGCCAAGAGCGGTATCGATGATTCCAAAGAAGCGCTTAAGGCGGCAAACGATGCCATCGATGCCGCGATCGATGGAAGTGCGGGTTCGTTCGACAATGTGTCTGCCGAGCTCGCGAAGGCGTTCGATGCCGCGAGCAAGCATGTCGACCTTACGGTGTCCCAACTCAACGATGCCGCTGCGGCCCTCAATGCGCGCGCCAAGGATATCGATACGGTGGCCGATCAGCTCCGCAGCCTTGCCGACCAGGTGAGCGATGAGAATTTGAAGGACGGCCTCAAGTCCGCCGCGACGTCGCTGGGCAGAATCGCCGTTGAGTACCGCAACAATGCCAAGGATCTGGCGGCCACCGCGAAGTCTCTCTCCGATAGCATGGCCGAGGTCAACAACTCGCGTGCCGAGGTCGATCAGGCCATCGCCGATGCCAAGGCCGGCATCGCGGGTGCCAAATCCGATTACGATTCCACGTTCTCGGTTAAGGCCAAGGAGCTCAAGAAGACGGTTTCGGGCATTTTGGACTCGCTTGATGGCATCTCGGGCGATCTTGATAGCGCTGTTGCCGGTCTAACCGATGCATCCGGTTCGCTGGCAAAGGGCCTCTCCAAGGCTGCAAAGCTGGTCAACAAGGCTTCCGATCAGCTGGGCAAGGCGTCGGACAAGATCAGCGCGTTTAAGGACGAGCTCGACGGCGCCTTGATGTCAGATGACCTCGCTACGATCAAGACGATGATCGGCAATGATCCCGAGGGTCTGGCCGTGTCGCTTTCCGGTCCCGTCGCGCTCGACCGCAAGCCGGTCTATCCGATTCGCAACTACGGCTCGGCCATGGCACCGTTCTACACGATTCTGTCGCTATGGGTCGGCTCGATCGTACTGGCAGCTATGATGAAGGTCTCGGTCGACGATGAGCTTATCAACGAGCTCATCCCCGTGCGCTTACACGAGATCTACCTGGGCCGCTACCTGTTCTTTGGCGGTCTGGCTCTACTGCAGGCAACGCTCGTGTGTGCGGGCGACATCCTGTTCTTTGGCATTCAGTGCGACAACCCGCTGCAGTTTGTGCTGGCGGGCTGGGTCGCGAGTCTCGTGTTCTCCAATATCGTCTACACGCTTACGGTGTCGTTTGGCGATATCGGCAAGGCTTTGGCCGTAGTGTTGCTGGTCATGCAGGTCGGCGGTTCGGGCGGCACGTTCCCCATCGAGATGACCGGCCCCGTGTTCCAGGCGATCTATCCGTTCCTGCCGTTCACCCACGGCATCAACGCCATGCATGCCGCCATGGCCGGCGCCTACCATATGGAGTACTGGGTTGAGCTGGGCATTCTGGCGAGCTATCTGATTCCGTCGCTGGCCCTGGGCGTCGTCTTCCGCCGTCCGGTCATCAAAGCCAACGACTGGATTATCGAAAAGCTGGAGGCAACCAAATTAATCTAGTTACGCGGTTTTACCAAACCGCGTAACGACTCGACGCTGCAAACGGCCCCAAGCGGCAATCTGACGTTCAATTTCAAGGGCGCGACCAGAAGGTCAGCGCCCTTTCATTTCACGTCACCTTGCTCGCTTGGGGCCGTTTTCGCTGACGTTGACGGAACATCGAGGTTATTCAAGTCGGTACTTTAGTGGGCTGGATTGCGTGGGTTGCTTGGTTGTTGCTACAGTAGCGGGGCGTGCCGGGGGTCCGGTGCGCCCTGTTTTTATTTGACCATGAGGCGGCACGCAGCCATACACGTGCGGACACCACGCCCAGATTGAGTGCGAGGATGTTCCATGGCCCAATACGCTGCCAACGAAATCGAAAACTTGCCCGATAGCCCAGTAGCCCGTGAGGATTTGGGCGCGGGCGGTATTCCCCGTGGTGCCGGCGCTCGCTCGCCGCTGTTCTGGAAGGTTCTGCTCCTTTCGGTGGCGGTCATCTGGGGCTACTCCTTTACCACTATGAAGGACGCACTCGGCACCATTCCGGTGTTCGCGCTGCTCTATGTACGCTTTCTGCCCGCAGCGTTGGTCATGTTTGCCGTCTTCCACAAGCGCATCATCGCGCACCTCAACGCTCGCAACCTGATCGTTGGCTTGAGTATGGGCGTGCTCATGTGGGCGGCCTATGCGTTGCAGACGGTCGGTCTGGCACATACTACGGCGGGCAAGAATGCTTTTTTGACGGGCACGTATTGCATCCTTGTGCCGTTCGCGAGCTATTTCCTGAGCGGCGAAAAGCTCACGCGCTACAACTTGGGTGCCGCGCTGCTGTGCCTAGCGGGCATTGGCCTCGTCGCACTCGATAGCGTTGAATTCAACATTGGTGACGTCATTACGCTGGCGGGTGCGGCCTTTTTCGCCATCCAGATGGCGGTGACTGCCAAGTACGGTCGCAAAATGGACATCAACGTCATCACGTTTTGGATGTTTGTGGGCAACGGCGTGCTGAGCCTGGCAACGTCGCTGCTATTCGAGACCCAAGCGCCTCTGTCCGTGTGGACGCCGAGCTTTATCAGTGCGATGGCGTTTCTCTCGGTGGGCTGCACATGCGCGGCTCTGCTCATCCAAAACGTCGGCCTGGCGCATGTCCCGGCCTCGACGGGCTCGCTGCTCCTTTCGATGGAGTCGCCTTCGGGTGTGCTGTTCTCGGTGCTGCTGATGGGGGAGGCGCTCACCTCGCGCCTGCTCGCCGGCTTCGTGCTCATCTTCCTGTCGATTATCTTGAGCGAGACTCACTTCGATTTTTTGCGTCGAAAGCCGCGCCCGCAATTGTAAACAACTTGTTGCGCCGCCCTCCCGGGGCGGCATTTTTTATGCCTCCCCCTTAAAGTAGTACCTTGCACTTTACGCTATCAAAGTGCTTGCTGCAAAAACGATACTGGAGGGCATCTATGGCACCAGCTTTGTCCGATCTTCAACCGCAATCAGCGCCCAAGGCCACCGCAGCGGCGCGGACCGCTATCGGTGACGGTCTTGTTGCAGAAGCTCAGGCTTTTGCAGACGAGCTCGCTGCGTGGCGACACGATCTACACCAGATGCCCGAGCTGGGTAATAGCCTCCCACAGACCTCTGCGTATATCCAAGCGCGCCTGACCGAGATGGACATCCCATTTGCCACGCTCGTCGAGGGTTCCTGCGTTGTGGGCCTTGTCGGCGCCGGTGCCGCCGCGGCCCAGGGTAATGGCGTCTGCACGAATGAGCAGGCCGGTACGGTCATCATGCTCCGTGGCGACATGGACGCCCTGCCCGTTGCCGAGGAATCCGGCGAGTCCTTTGCATCCACCAACGGCTGCATGCACGCTTGCGGTCACGATATGCACGCGACGGCACTGCTTGGTGCGGCTCGTATGCTCAAAGCGCGCGAGACTGAGCTTGTTGATGCCAACGCCACGGTTAAGCTGCTGTTCCAGCCGGGTGAGGAAACCTTTGAGGGTGCCCGCGCCGCCATCGCCGACGGTCTGCTGCAGAACCCGCGCCCTCAGGTCGCCTTTGCCATGCATGTCAATAGCCAGTCGCCGCTCGGCCTGGTGCTTTACGGCAGTCCGGCGCTCTCGGGCGTGTACGGTTTCCGCATCACGCTGCAGGGCAAGGGCGGCCATGGCTCGAGCCCCGAGATTTGCATCGACCCCATCACGGCCGGCGTGCATGTGCATCTGGCGCTTCAGGAGCTTATCGCTCGCGAAGTGCCGGCGGCCAAGGAGGTCGCGCTTACTGTGGGTAAGTTCGCCGGCGGTCAGGCCGCAAATGTCATCCCCGACACTTGTGTGCTCGAGGGAACGCTGCGTGGCTTCGATGTCGAGCTCATGGCTCATCTCAAGGAACGTATCGCCGAGGTCGTCAACGGCGTGGCCGCAACGTATCGCACGCCGGCGACAATCGAGACACTCTCGGATGTTCCCCCGCTCGTACTCGATGACGACATGACCCAGGCGTCGCTTGGCTACGTGGGCGCGGTGCTGCCCAAGGCCGCCTTCCTGCCGCTGTTCCACGCCATGGCGAGCGAGGACTTCGCGTTGATTTCGAGCGAGATTCCGAGTGCGTACTTTACCGTGGGCGCTGCCGTGACTGATACGGACGAGCATTTTGCTCAGCATCATCCCAAGGCACGTTTTAGCGATGCCGAGCTTCCCCTTGGCGCCGCGGCTTATGCCGCCGTCGCTTTGGGCTACATCGCCGACCACCGGTAGCACCCAATCTTGCTACTCGTTTGTTTAAAAAAGGAACAGTATGTCCCAGCAACGTAAGTTCTTCCCCGGCTGGCTCGTGGTGGCCTCCGGCTTTGTGATCATGGCCACGTGTTACACGATTTTCGTTAACTGCATGAGCCTGTTTCAGCCGCTCATCGTCAGCGACCTCGGGATCACGCTTGCGCAGTACAACATCTCCAATGCCATCTCCACCGTGGTGAGCGTTATCGGCTCACTTGTCATTGGCCATGTTGCCGATAAAGTAAGCGGCCGCGTTTTGGGTTCCCCTCACTGTAATCGCCACCTCTGCCGTTCTTGCCGGCATGAGCTTTGTCGGTGAGCTATGGCAGGTCTACGTGCTCTTTTCTGTTCGCCCCGTTCTGTCCGTGGCTGCCCTGGAAGCCGAATGGATGCTCGTACCATCATTCGGTTTCCAAGGCGGCCACGGGCCTACGAAATGATCCGTTTTCCTCCGTCCCCAAGGAATCACGTGATTCGAAGGGGACGGAGGAAAACGGATCACAAACAGCGGCGGCGCGTCTGGCCGAACGAGCCCCCATACCCTCGTTCGGTCAG
>UQIN01000006.1 GCA_900541035.1 uncultured Collinsella sp.
CGACGAGACCTACTTCCCCGAGTCGTTCAAGGGCAACCACGCGAAGGGGTCGTTCGCGATGCCGCGCCCCTCCCGGCACCGCGGAAAACAGGTGCACAGGCGCGGCCTCTCGCTCGAGCGGATCTGCGTCATGACCGGCGTGAACGACTCGGGCGAGACGTTCCTCGAGGTCTCGGGGCGGGGCGCCCTGTCGAGGGAACGCGCCATGGGCGTGCTGAGGGGCCGCATCGCGTCCGGCTCGGTCGTCGCGACCGACAGGGCGGCCGCCTACGTCGGCGTCCTCGCCGAGCTCGAGGTCGCCGCGCACGCGGCCTACGACCCCAAGGACCGCTCCGAGGGGACCATCAACCGGGTCAACACCGTCCACTCGCTCCTCGCCGCCTTCATGGAGCCGTTCCGCGGCGTGTCGACGAAGCACCTGGGCGCCTACCTCGCCTGGTTCAGGTGGTGCCGGACCTTCATGGCGACCGATTCCGGCGCCGCCGAGCGCACGGTCGCGAGACAGCTCGCGAACGGGACCTGCGGGAGCCGCATCCGCGACATGTTCAACGTGGAGCCGCCCTACATGGACTACTGGGCCGCGTCCGCCGCATAGGGGCGGTAGAATGGTCGCACCGCGATAAACGAGGAGGGGTGCAACAATGCCGTCGAACGTACCGGCCACGACGATCCGCATCGACCCGGAGGTCAAGAGGGAGGCAACCGTCATCCTGGACGAGCTCGGGCTCTCCATGTCGACCGCCGTCAACGCGTTCCTCAGGGCGCTCGTCAGGGAGGGCGGGATGCCGTTCGAGATGAAGGTCAAGGCGCCGGCACCCGGCGAGGAAAAGGCGAGATAGCCGGCGGGTCGGCCTGAAACGGCAGGACCCCGGCGAATAGCCTGACCGATCTTGGGCGCATCGCCCCCTTGCCGGGATCAAACCCGGCAAGGGGGCGAATATTGTGCAATTGCAAAACGATTGGGCTGAATGTCAATCTTGGTCTAACAGAGCCTTAGTTAAAGTGCGCAGAAAGACTAGTCCACCGAGATGTTGAGTGCCTTACCGCCCTCGTCCTTCTTGGTACCGATCACCATAGCGGCGACAAGAGCCAGAACGAAAGCGACCACACCGGAGATGACAAGGCCGATAAAGCCCGTGTCGATGCCGGCAGGGTTAATAAAGCTCGGGAAACCGAGCGGGCCGGAGGCGCCGAAGGCATAGAGCTTGGCACCCATGAGGCCGGCAATGGCGCCGCCTACACCAGCGGAAATAAAGGTTGCCCACATAAGGCGCTTACGCGGCAGCAAGATGGCGTAAAGCGCAGGCTCGTTGACACCGAAAATCGAAGAGACAAGGGCGGGAATGTTGACGGCAGCATTTTCCTCGGAGTCCTTGGTTCGGATGATCATGCCAAGCACAGCGCCGGCGATGGCACAACCGCCTGCATACACGAGCGGGTTAATGAGGTCATAGCCGTAGGTTGCGACATCGAGAAACCACAGCGGGATGATACCCCAGTGCAGGCCGAACATGACGAGCAGGCTCCAGAACGTGCCGATGACGAAGCCGGCGATGGCGGGTTGGAAGTTGATGAGCATCAGAATGATCTGGGCAACGATATTGGAGAGGACCGTCATGACCGGACCGACCACAAGCAGGCCAAGGATGCCGCAAATGAGGAGCGTCAGGATGTTGGAGAAGAACGAGCTCACAAGCGCGGGCAGCGCGTTAGAAAGGGCCTTGTGTACCTTGGAGGCAATCCAGACGATAAAGATCGCAGGCAGAATCGTCGATGAGTAATTCTGCATGATCAGCGGGATGCCAAAAATATCACCGTAGACATTGGACTCGAAGACCGTGCCGGCGCCGAGCGTGTAGAGCGGATCTCCGCCCATAAGGCCAACGAGCGTCGGGTAGACGAGGATACCGCCGAGCGCCATTCCCATAACGGGCTTAAGTCCGAACTTCTTGGCCGACGTCCAGCCAATGATTAGCGGAAAGTAATAGAAGACCGAATCTCCGATTGCCGAGAGCGTCACATACGTATTGCTGTCCTTGGCAAGCCAACCGGCAACCGTGCAGAGCGCGAGCATCGACTTGATAAAGCCACCGGCCATAAGCACGCCAAGAACCGGTTGCAGAATCTCGGAGATGATGGCCAGCAGACGCGAGAATGGATCGCCCTTTTTGACGTCGTCGCCTTCATCGATATCGAGTGCGGGTTTGGAGTCGAACCCGCCAATCTGAACAAGGTCGTTGTAGACGGCCTCGACAGTGGCACCAATCACGACCTGATACTGTCCGCCGGCCTGGATGACGTCAACGACGCCCTTCGTCGCCTTAAGCTCATTGGTCTGGGCGAGCGATTCATCCTTGAGGTGGAAGCGGAGACGCGTAATGCAGTGGCTCACGTCTAACACATTGTCTCGACCACCGACCTTTGTGATGATTTCATCGCAAAGCTTCTGGTATTTCATGGAATTCTCCTTTTTCTGAGCGGGGTATAGCATCGATTTCATGCCTCCGTAGTCGACGTGGGAGGGCAAGGAACCCGCTTCCCCCTTTGAAATCCGCGGACGCACGTACGCCCGGGATGCGAAACGGCAGAGAAGATGGAAGATGCTGATCACATGGCGGCGAGCCTCATTGGCCCATGTCACGCAATCAGGTCTACAAACGCGAATCTGCTGCGCCGAGAAGTCTCGTCGTCTGGCAGAACTTGTCACACAGACGTTCCGGTTCGCCCTGGGGAATCTGAGTACGCTCGGTCTCAAAGGAGAGGCCGTACTCGCGTGCCGGAAGGAAATACTCGAAATAGCCGTTGGTGTAACCGCAAACTATTCCCTCGACCGGGCATTCGCGCTTCATGCGAATACCCAAGTCGCTGCCGAGCTCACTCGGGAACACAAAGAGATGCAGGCCGCCCAAACTGATGACGGCACACTTAAGCGTGAGCGAAAAGTCGTCATGGGCAACGGTGTGATAGAACGTCTGAGGCTCGATGCGGTCGAGAACGACCTCGCGATCGAGCTTGATCTGGGAAATCGCCTCGGCAAGACCGGTCGAAACGCGCTCGACCTCGGGAATGCCGCGTCCCTGGCGAAAATTGCGGTCGCTACAGTCGCCAGCAGCACCGACGACCATGGCCGGATAGTAACCAAGACTCTGAGCGAGCTTTTTGCCGGTGAGACCGGCGAGTTCGCTCGTGAGCTCCGTGCAGTCGGGTCCGACGCAAGCGGAATGCACCGCCCAGTTCACAAAGCCCGCAAATGGCTTGCCTTCGGTATCGAAGAACGATACGACAATGACCTCATTGTCGGCGAGTTCACCTGGGATGATGCGGTTGTCGTAGAAACCGGTGATGACCCGCTTGCCCAAGCGACAAATCGCGGGCTGTGCGTTGGCGCGGCACTCCTCAAAGCATTGGCAAATGGTATCGAGGAACCAGCGGTAGTAGTTCTCGTCGAATTTTCCCGTCCACCAGCTGCGGTGGTAAGCGACGATTGAAGTATGGTCGTGCGTCGCCGAGAGCAGGACGCAATCACGGTCAATGCCGTAGCGCTCGGCGAGCATTGTCTTGACTTCCTCGGCCATGCTTTCCTCGAACTCGAGGACATCGGCATTAAAGAGAAACACTTCACGTTCGCCTTGCTGGAAGAGAATGGCGTTGGCGAAGACGTCGTCATGGACGCCCGTCGCAGGTTCAAGACGGTTGGGAAGATTGCGGTAGCCAATCAGGTAGATGTCGCCCTGTGGGGTGATTTTGCGGCGCGCGTGTCCAATGTTCATGCACGTTCTCCTTCTGTGTCACGCCGCATTCAAGGCGGCAATGATGATTTCGACGAGGCGCTCATGGGATCCGGCGGCAAAACCGGAGTTCATGGCCTCATAGGTGATCTTTTCGTACGCGTCGGGAGCCGGTAGGTACTTCTGTCCGCCGTTGACGAGCGTGGCAAAGAACACAGAGCCGGACCGAGCGGCGCGCACAGTGGCGCCGAATGCACTCGAGACCTCGGGTTGTACGCCGACAAGCTCGACGTTTCCCAGCCGGAGCAGATAGACCCTCGTGCGCTGCTCGCCAGCGGCATGAAACTCATACGTTCGGTGCGGGGCCAAAGAGTGAAAATCGGCGCGTGTCTGAGCGGGCAGGAGAACGTCGACCGTGCGGGCATCGATGCCGGTAGCGTCATCCTCACGCGCCATGCGAGCGGCCTCGATTAAAGCATCGCCCAAGGCCTGCCCCTGCTGGTGCAGCATGCGGTATCCGTCCTCATGGGCATCGACCGTCTGCTTAACGCCGGCCGCATCGAACATGACGTTCATGGCGTGCTCCGCCGGACCTTGGTCGCCCGCGGCCCCTGGCAGCAACAGGGCAACGCCGCCCAGCTCGCGCTCGAGTGACATGGCGGCAAAACCAAAGAGGTCTCCGCTCGCCATGCGCCTCCCCTCGGAGTCGCGCGACCCGTCGAGCACGGAGGACTGAACGTCCGCCGTCGCGAGCACGGCAACATACTCGCCCCCGGCATCCCTTATGGCGAGTACGGGCATCGTGTGGTCGGCAAACCCCCTGGGATTCGAGCCCAACCACCAGCCGGCAGGCGTCTCAATGTCGCGATTAACGTTCACGGGGCATTCGCCCTCCACAGTGGCGAGCGTGGCAGAGCGAATGCCCGCAACAGCGCGCTCGACAGCCGTGCGGGCGGCAGCGACGAGCGCTGCGCGATAGCGCTCGTTGCGATTGCGGGCAGCATCGTCGGCAAGATGCCCGGGAGTGCGGACGTGAGGCATGGAAAACGTGTGGGTAGGAACCACCCAAGAATAAGCACCGCTGCAATTGGCGGCATCCTCAACAACCTCACGCAGATCGGCGAGTAGAGCCGGAGCGATCGAGGTGACCTCAAGCGAAAGGACGCAGGCACGTCGCCCCGTCCCCTCGATGATAAGGGCACGGGCGAAGACCTCATGACGGAGTTCGTCGAAACCGTCGAACGGCAACACGTCCCCAAGATCGATGGCCACACGAGCGGCCCCAGCCCTCATCTCTCCTTCGTCCATGGCAGATACTCCCCTCTGATTGCCACTCACTCGACACCGTACAGTTGCTGCGCCGTACCGCCAAGCACAAGGTCGCTGTCTGTATCGCTCAGATTTGCAGCGCGAACGCAGGCGACACCCTCGGTGAGCCACTCGCGTTTAACGGGATAGCTCGTGCCAAAAACAATATGGTCTGCACCCAGCACGTCAACCGCGCAGGCAAGGAGTGTCTTGCCCCAAGGCTGAGCATGGGACATGTCGAAATAGATGTTGTTCTCGAGGCGCCTGGAAACGGTCTCGGTATCGACCTGAAAACGGCCAGAAGCATCAGGGCGCTTGGGACCATGAGGCAGCAGCATCTCCTTGAACGCAAAGTATGCGCCGCCGAGCATGGAGTGGACCATCTTGATATTGGGGTAGCGCTCAAAGAAATCGCCAAAGATCTCTCGGCCGATCGCCGTAGTTTGGTCGACGCAGCGGCCATAAGAGCGGCGAAGGTTGTCGTACGCGAGAAGCGATTCGTTCTCGACCGGCACGGGAACATGGTGCACGTAAACGGTGACATGGCGTTCGTTCAGGTGCTCGAAAAAGCTCGAGAAGACCTGGTCGTCGAGATAGCGCTTGCCGTAGTGAGCGCAGAGCTGCACACCCGCAAAACCATCGTCGAGCCTGCGGTCGAGCTCCTCCAAATTCGCTTTGGTGCCAAAGGGCGGCACAGCGACAAGCGGAATCAGACGGCCACTTGACGCCTTCGCGTCAGCAGCCATACCGTCGTTGAAACGCCGGCACATCTCGAGCGACATCCACTCGTGACAGCCGGGGAGCTTGAGGATCGCCTTGTCGACCCCCGCCTCATCCATATCGGCCAAGCGCTTCTCGAGGGTGTAGTCGCCCTCAATGTAGTTAAGACCCGGAGAACCGGCGGGCATCTCGATCACGATCTGTCGTTTGCCGGCGGAATTCATGGTCAGATAGCCTTCGGTGTCATAGGCGCGGGGTACCTCGGCCAAAAACTGTTCGCAGAGCGTCTCGTCATGAAAGATGCGCTCGTCGAACCAGTAGGAATTTGCATCGATAATCATTGGTTGGAACCGCCTTTCATCTTGTTGAAAACATTCTAGAAAAGCAGGTACCCGGACATCAATTCCAGCTTAAGCCCATTGTATTCCATTTTGGAATAGAACTAGCCGCTCACGCGCGAACCTCGCCCGCTCAACGAGACAAGCGCTAACAGCACGGGCTTAGACAGAAAACGGTCGGCCCGCATCCGTTGCGGGCCGACCGTTTCATTACAGGCTACCTTTGCCGTTACGCCTGGCGGTAATGGTCAAAGAAGTCGGCGAGGTCTTCGAGGGACTCTTTGAGTACTTCCATGCGCGGCAGGTACACGATACGGAAGTGGTCGGGCTCAGCCCAGTTGAAGCCGCCGCCACGCGTGATCAGGATCTTCTTCTCGTGCAGCAGGTCAAGGGCGAACTGCTCGTCATCGGTGATGTTGAACTTCTTCACATCCATCTTGGGGAAGATGTAGAACGCCGCGCGCGGCTTGACCACCGAGATGCCATCGATCTTGTTGAGTGCCTCATACACAAAGTTGCGCTGCTCGTAGACACGACCGCCGGGACGGATGTAGTCGTTGACCGACTGATGGCCACCGAGCGCCGTCTGGACGATCGACTGGGCCGGCACGTTGGAGCACAGGCGCATGTTAGAGAGCATGTTGATACCCATAATGAAGTCGCTCATGCAGCGCTGGTTGCCCGAAAGCACCATCCAGCCAATACGATAGCCCGCGATCATGTGCGACTTGGAAAGGCCGCTAAAGGTAACGCAGGGCAGATCGGGAGCGAGCGAGGCAATCGAGACGTGCTCGTAGCCGTCCATGCACAGACGGTCGTAGATCTCATCGGCAAAGATCATCAGCTGATGCCTGCGCGCAACCTCGACGATGCCCTCGAGCACCTCGCGCGGGTAGACCGAGCCCGTGGGGTTGTTGGGGTTGATGATGACGAGGGCCTTGGTCGCGCTCGTGATCTTGGACTCCATATCCTCCAGGTCGGGATACCAATCCGCCTGCTCATCGCATAGATAGTGCACGGGATGACCGCCGGCGAGGGTTGCGCACGCCGTCCAGAGCGGATAGTCGGGGCTGGGGATCAAAATCTCGTCGCCATTGTCGAGCAGAGCGTTCATCGAAAGCTGAATGAGTTCGGACACGCCGTTGCCCGTGTAGATATGCTCCATCTGAACATTGGGCAGGCCCTTGATCTGCGAATACTGCATGATCGCCTTGCGCGCAGAGAACAGGCCGCGCGAATTGGAATAGCCTTCGCAGTCGGGCAGCTGCTGGCGCATGTCCTTGATAACCTCGTCGGGCGTGCGAAAACCGAAGGGCGCCGGGTTGCCGATATTGAGCTTGAGGATGCGCTCGCCCTCGTCCTCCATACGGGCAGCCTCGTCGACGACGGGACCGCGCACGTCATACAGGACGTTATCGAGCTTGGTGGATTTAGAAAAAGTACGCATGGTGGTGCTCCTTGGAATTTGAGCTGAGAGACTAGGTTCGGATTTGGCAACGTTATGGGACGAGGACGTCTCGACTTGATCGGCGTCACTGGCGAGCAGCCAGGAAACATCGACCTCCAAAATACGGGCGAGCAGCTCTGCCACATCGCGCCGCGGGATCGTCTTGCCGCTCACATATTGGCTCATCTGACTCTTGCCGAGTTTTTTGCCGAGCATCTCCGATGCGCGGATTACATCCGACTGGCGAACGTCGCGATCGGACATGGTCTGTCGCAGGCGATCGCTAAACGTCTCTTGGGCCATTAGAACCTCCTTGCTGGCAAAGTTCAATTTATAGAACACAAATTGAACCTGAGTTCAATTTAGGCAGCAGTATAGCGCGGCGCATTATCCGAAAGTTCAATTTCATAAGAAAATGTACCGAACCCCGAGAATTGTCCCAAAGTAGACAACAGGTACGCGCTTTTAGAGATATTCAAGGAAACGATCCGCCGCAAGCGAAACGTCAGCGGTGCGGTATATGGCGTTGATCTGCCGATGAGGATGTCCCTCGAGCGGGCGCACGGCAACATCGAACTGGCAGCGGCGCAAGATGAGCGCCGGAAGAACGCTCACGCCCAGACCGTCCTCGACCATGGCCATAATCGCATAATCATCCCAGGTCGACAGCTTAGAGCGTACCGCCAGGCCCGCGCGGCGAAACAGCGGCGTAATCTCGTCGTCGCTACCGCGTTCCAGCAGAATAAACTGCTCGTTGGCCAAATCGGCAAGGGAAACGACCTCCGCGGTAGCAAGCGAGGAGTCCGCTGGCACCACGGCCATCAACTCATCTTGCACCAATGGCCGCGACGCCATGCCGGCGCCGCGTGGTTCGCGCGGAATAAAGCCCAGGTCGCAGCGACCTTCCGCCACCCATTGCTCAATCTCGGAGTAATCACCCATCAGCAGCTCGTAATCGACGTCCGGGTGATCGGCGCGAAAGTGCGCAATCACCGGCGGCAGCACGTGGGTCGCCACGCTCGAAAACGTACCGATGCAGATTTTGCCGCGCATGAGCCCACGCATCTCATCCACCCGTCGCTGCAAACGAACAAATTCCTCGCACAACGCCTCGACCGCCGGCATAACTTGCCGCCCATCGGCAGAAAGCACTACGCCCTCGCGGCTTCTATCGAGCACTTTAAAGCCCCAGTCGGCCTCGAGATCGGCCACCATACGGCTCACGCCCGACTGCGAATAGCTCAGCCGCTCGGCGGCGCGCGTAAAACTTCCGGCGCGCACGGTCTCAAGCAGCACCTGCATCTTTTGAATATTCGTTTCCACGGCACCCCTCCACATATGCATGAGCTTTTGTCATGTTATCTATGAATTATATTCGCTTTTCTTCTATAGCCAGTTCACCCATAGTGAACATGCTCGGATATAGAGGGGATGTCAGCGTATGAACAACGGACTGTTTACGTACTTAGCAGCATTGCTGTTGTTTGGCTCCAACGGCATCGTCGCCGCCGCCATCGCGCTGCCGAGCTCCGATATCGTGCTCCTGCGCACGTTTTTGGGCGCACTCTCGCTTGTCACCATCCTAGCCATCACCCAACGCCATAAGTTGCAGGCGCCATCTCGCCCCCGCGAAGCCGCAGCCCTCCTCCTCTCGGGAGCCGCGCTGGGCGCCAGCTGGATTTTTCTGTTCCGAGCCTACCAGACGATCGGCGTCGGCGTTTCCTCGCTGCTGTACTACTGCGGCCCCATCATCGTCATGGCGCTCTCCCCGCTCATCTTTGGCGAAAAGCTGACCGGCAGCAAAATCGCCGGCTTTATCGCCGTCGCCTGCGGTGCTTTTCTCATTGCGGCACAAGGTCTAGGCGGCAATATGCCCATTGCGGGTATCGCTTGCGGCATCGCCTCGGCCTTCTGCTATGCATTGATGGTCATCGCCAGCAAGGGTGCGCCGCACATCGAGGGCCTCGAGAACTCCGCGCTCCAGGTGAGCGCCGCCTTTGTGACCGCGCTGGTCCTTACGCTCCTCACGCAGGGCGCCCCCTCATTCCTGTCCGCCGGCGTCGCCGCCAGTATTGATTGGCGCGCCGTCGTCATGCTCGGCGTCGTCAACACCGGCATCGGCTGCCTGCTCTACTTTAGCGCCGTCGCCAAACTGCCCGTCCAGACCGTCGCCGTCGTCGGCTACCTCGAGCCGCTTTCGGCGGTCGTGTTCTCGGCCGTCCTTTTGGGCGAAGCCATAACACCGGTCCGTCTGATGGGCGCCGTGCTTATCATCGGCGGCGCGATCTTTTGCGAACTCGCCGGCAAACGCGCAAACGCCAAGGCTGGCATCGCCCAGGCAGCACGTGCTTAAAGCCCCTGCTTTGAAATGCTACCTGCATACATAAATAATCCTCAGCTGGGGATTATTGTCTAAAATAACCTGATGTGCCAAACTGCTCTTGTATGTATAAAGACGGCATAAAGGTTATCTGTCCTAGACGGATAACCGGATGTCCAAGGGAGTCCACGTGGCACATAACAAACTGGAGGCAAGCCCCCAAGATCAGCGTGGTCAAGGCGGGCATGGAGCCATTCCCCTCTCCGCTGGCATGCTGCTCGTTACGCTCGGCGTCGTCTACGGCGACATCGGCACGAGCCCCATGTACACCATGAAATCAATCGTCGCCAACAACGGCGGCATCGGTACCGTCAGCGAGGACATGATCTTAGGAGCGCTTTCGCTCGTCATCTGGACCATGACGCTCGTGACCACGGTCAAGTACGTGGTTATCGCCATGAAGGCCGATAACCACAACGAGGGCGGCATCTTCGCCCTGTTTAGCTTGGTGCGCAAAGTGGCGCCGTGGCTGATCCTTCCCGCCATGATCGGCGGCGCGGCGCTGCTCGCCGACGGCATCCTCACCCCCGCCGTCACGGTTACCACGGCCATCGAGGGCTTGCGCACTATCGAGTGGGGCCATGCGCTTTTGGGTGACGGCCAGACCAACGTCATCATCATCACCATCATCATTATCTGCGGCCTGTTTGCCATGCAGCGCGCCGGCACCTCGTCGATCGGCAAGCTGTTCGGCCCGCTCATGACGCTGTGGTTCCTGTTCTTGGCTGGCGCCGGCCTGTTCAACATGCTCGGCAACCTGTCCATCCTACGCGCGCTCAACCCCATCCGCGGCATCATGTTCCTGTTCTCGCCCATCAACCACTCGGGCATCATGGTGCTCGGCTTCGTCTTCCTGTCGACGACCGGCGCCGAGGCGCTCTATTCGGACATGGGTCACGTGGGCAAGGCTAACATTTACGCATCCTGGCCGTTCGTAAAGGCAGCCCTCATCCTTAACTATCTGGGTCAGGGCGCTTGGCTGCTCGCCAACAATTCCAATCCCCAGATGCTCGCGATGGATATCGTCAACCCGTTCTATATGATGCTCCCCGAGCCCCTGCGCCCCTTTGCCATCGTGCTTTCGGCCGTGGCGGCCATCATCGCCTCGCAGGCGCTCATCACCGGCTCGTTCTCGTTGGTTTCGGAGGCAACGCGCCTCAACCTTATGCCGCATCTGCGCATCCACTACCCCAGCGACACCAAGGGCCAACTCTATATTCCGCTCGTCAACAACATCATGTGGGTCGGCTGTATCTTCATCGTGCTGCTGTTCCAAAACTCCGAGCGCATGGAGAGCGCCTACGGCCTCGCCATTACCGTGACCATGCTCATGACCACGACGCTTTTGACGAGCTACATCGCCGGCATCCTCAAGCACAAGCTGGGCGCCTGCGTCTTCGCCCTGCTCTTTGGTGCCATTGAGCTGTGCTTCTTCGCTTCGTGCCTCACCATGTTCTTTGACGGCGGCTACGTCATGATCTTCCTGGCCGCGCTGCTGTTTGGCCTTATGTACGTGTGGCGCCGCGGCACCGCCATCGAGCGCACGCAGACGATCCTGCTGCCCGTCTCCAAGTACATTGACCAGCTCGGCCGCCTGCGCAACGACGAGACCTACCCCGTGCTCGCCGACAATCTGGTGTTCCTTACCAACAGTCCCGACCCGCTCACGCTCGACCGCGACGTGCTCTACTCCATCTTGGACAAGCACCCCAAGCGTGCCAAGGCATATTGGTTCATCAACGTACACGTTACCGACGAGCCCTATACGCACGAGTATTCCGTTGAGACCTTTGGCACAGACTTCCTGTTCCGCGTGCGCTTGGACCTGGGTTTTAAGGTCAACCAGCGCATCAACGCCTACCTGCGCCAGATCGTTGGCGACCTGATGGCCTCGGGAGAGCTGCCACCGCAGCACCACACCTACTCCATCTACGAGACGCGCGGCAACGTGGGCGACTTCCGTTTTTGCATGCTGCGCAAGATGCTCGCCCCCGAAACGGACATCAACCGCAACGACCATCGCGTCATGGCCATCAAGTACGCCGTCCGCCGCGCCTGCGGAAGCCCGGCACGTTGGTATGGTCTCGAGAACTCGGCCATCATCATCGAGTACGTGCCACTGTTTGCCCGCATGCGCCCGGCCGTTAAGCTCGTGCGCACCCAGGTGCCGCTCGAGGTTCAGATCGAAGAGGCCGAGGAAATGGAAGTCGATATCTTCTCGGACGACTTGGTCAACGGCAACGAGGCCGGCAAGAGTATGAACGTCGATCCCACCGAGCTGCTCGAGAGCGTCGCCGATACGCCCGAGCAACAGCAACTCGACGGACTCGAGAGCACCCAGCTCAACGACGCCAACTTCTAACACGCCACCAGCCATTGACGACAACGGCTCCGCATCTCATAAAAGGTGCGGAGCCGTTTTATGTCGCAACGGACCGGTGAGCTACGAACGACGCGGCTCGGGAACCACGAGCCTATCGGGGCTCGCGCCCTCGGCATCCATCAGGCTCACGTAGCGAATCGACGGATCCCCATACATCGCGTAGTAATAATTGCCCGTGCGCGCGCTAAAGCATCCGGTGTAGATAGTCTTCTCGAACTTGCCATCGCCCATCCTGGACGCCCCCTCGATCATCACCACGCCCTCGAGCGAGCGGAACATGCGGACGACGTTTTCGGTCTCGCTCTCCTTTTGCGGGTAATTGGCATTGAGGTACGCCGCCTTTACAAAACGGCTCGGCGAATAGCAGTCACCCGGAATACCGCGCATGCCGGCACCCGCACCATAGGGCTTGAGCTCGGCGCCACGCCATGTCGCCGTCTGCGGAAAATCGCTTGTGGCCGTGATATAGGTGCGCAGGTTTTCCATGTGCCACGGGAAGGTGGGCTGATTGGCAAGGGTGTCGACCGGATCGTCGTATACATGCAGGCCGTCAGCCATCATCTCGACCACGATGCTACGCTGGCTGTCGCCGATAATCCAATGGAGCAGCGACACGCCCAGCCCCTCTCCGGCAGATTTGGCGACAATCACCGTGTCGCGCAGCGCGGCCTCGACCTCATCGACCGTCGAGAACGTCGCTGCCACCCACAGGGGAAACTCATAGGCTGCGATATTGGTCTTGCCGTCGACAGGGTCCTCGGCATACTCGGCATAACCCGGGAAATTGAGACCCGCCACGGCGAGGCCCGCATCGTTGCCGCAGTCGAAGAACATGGGATAGTTCTTGTAATCGATGCACATACCGATCACCGCGTGTGTCGCCGTCGCGTCGTCGATAAACGAATACGGGATGTGAAACCCGCGCGGCATCACGCGAACCTGTTGGCCGTAGTCAAAGCTCCAGTCGAGGTTGCGGCCCAGATACATGTGGCCAGAATTATCGGTAAATCGAATGCTCGTGCACATAGCGCCTCCTAGCTTTACGTTCTTTCTAAGCTTATTGTCACCAATCAAAGAGGCGCTAAACACAAAAGCCCGGACATGACAACAATGTCACGCCCGGACTATTCAAGCAGGATAAACTCAACCAAGTTAACCCCGCAGGTCGTCTAAGGGGTCAAAGTGCCGCAGATTGCCACGAAAGAGGAGCGAAGCGTACTTAAGGTACGCGAGCGACGATTGAGCGGCAAGGTGCGGTGCTTTGGTCCCCTTAGACCAACTTTCCAAGACAGTGGTCGATCATATGCTGGACCATCTGCGCCTCAAAGCCCGCGTAGTCGCGGCGGCACTCCTTCATCTTGCCGTCGACGATCACGTCATAAGCGACCTTGCACTTGATATAGCGCGTGGACTTGGTGACCTCCTCGTGCGTCAGGCAGCTCTCCTCCATCTTGCTGGCGCCCAGGCCAAACACCAGACGGGGGTTGTAGAGCACGTGGGGCTCGCCGGCATCGTCCAGGTAGACGCAAACCTTCTTGGTAACGCCAATCTGGTTAGCGGCCAAGCAGCCGGCATCGTCGAGCGACTTGATGGTATCGATCAGGTCCTGAGCAACCGACTCGTCCTCGACAGTCGCAACCTCGCAACGCTGGGACAGGATAGCCTCGTCGTGGCAAAGCTCTTTAATCATACGTTCCTCCATAGGGGTCGTTGTAACCGCTTAAGTATACGGTACCTACACAATTTCATGCGAAAGATACCGCCCGTCCGTTACAAACCGCCGAACATCAACATGCGAGGAACACCAACTTCACAAAGGCGATATAGTGGGTGAGTTCGTGTCAATCGGCCTAAACTCGGGGCCGAACAAGGAAAGGGTATGCATGGACGAACTATTTCACGTCAGTGAGCGCAAGTCCACAATCGGGACCGAACTCCGCGCTGGACTGACAACATTCCTGGCGATGGCCTACATCATCGCCGTCAACCCCGCGGTGCTCTCGGGCGCCGGCATCGATGCGGGAGCGCTCGCCTGCGCCACCTGCCTGGGCGCCGGCATCATGACCATCTGCATGGGCATCTTCGCTAACCGCCCGCTCGCCTGCGCGTCGGGCTTAGGCGTCAACGCGATGATCGCTGGAATCACCACCACCGTCTGCGGCGGTGACTGGCACGTGGCCATGAGCGTCATCTTCCTCGAGGGTATCGTCATCTTGCTGCTCGTGCTTTGTGGCCTGCGCGAGGCCATCATGGACGCCATCCCGGTTGTCCTGCGTCACGCCATCTCGGTGGGCCTGGGCCTGTTCATCGCCATGATTGGCCTGTGCGATGCCGGCATTATCACCGCTGGCACCGGTACACTCGTCGGTCTGGGCGACATCACCTCCCCCACCTTCATCGTCGGCATCATCTCCATCCTGGTGACAGTCGCCCTCGCCTGCCGCAACGTCCCCGGCTCGCTGCTCATCGGCATCGTCGTCGCCGTCATCGCCGGTATCCCCCTAGGTGTAACCCAGGCTCCGACCGGTATCATCGCCCCGCTCGACTTCTCGAGCATCGGTGGCCCCATCGCCGACGCCGGCGGCGTGCCCGCCATCGTCAAGGTCCTTACCGACCCCACGCTCCTCGTCATCTCGTTCTCGCTGCTCATGAGCGACTTCTTCGACACCATGGGCACCGCGATGGCCGTGGCCAAGCAGGGCGAGTTCCTCACCGACGACGGCAACGTCGAGGATATCAAGGAGATCCTGATCGTCGACTCCGCCGCCGCTGCTGTGGGCGGTTTCATGGGCGTCTCCTCCATCACCACCTTCGTCGAGTCCACCTCTGGCGCTGCCGACGGTGGCCGCACGGGCCTCACCTCCGTCACCACCGGCGTGTTGTTCATTCTCGCCGCGTTCTTCTCCCCCATCGTCACCATCGTTTCCAGCGCCGCCACCTGCGGTGCTCTGGTCTACGTCGGCTACCTCATGATGAGCGAGGCCTCCGAGATCGACTGGTCCGACGTGTCGCAGGGTTTCCCGGCGTTCATGATTGTCGCCGGCGTGCCCTTCACCTACTCCATCTCTGCCGGCATTGGCCTGGGCTTTATCGCCTACGTGATCGTCGCGCTCTTTAAGGGCGAGGCCTCCAAGATCAAGCCGCTCATGTGGATCGCAGCCCTTGCCTTCCTCGTCTACTTCTTCGTAGCGTAACGGCATAGTCTGCCGAAGCAAAACAACAAGGCGCGGAGTCGCATCGAACGGCTCCGCGCCTTTCTTTTAGCGTCTGCCCCCGTGCCAGCGTGCGACAATTGAGGCTGTCAATATCACAACACCGAGAGAAGCCTGCCTTGGAAGCGCATCATAAGCAGATAACCGTTTATTCAGAGTGTGTGGAAGGCGCGCCCGTCATCTACCTCCCCGTGGTTATGGGCGACGGTAGTGAAGTCTACGAGCGCTGCCGAGAGCTCGACTGCCCGCCATTCACCCTTGTCGCCATTGGAGGGCTCGATTGGAATCGCGAGCTGAGCCCCTGGGAATGTGAGGGAACTATACGAGATGCCGAGCCCTTTGGTGGACAGGCTGCTGGTTTTCTTGACGAGTTGTTGAAGCAGATAATCCCCCAGGCCGAATCATCGCTCCCGCAACCGCCCGCCTGGCGCGGCGTTGCCGGCTACTCGTTGGCGGGTCTTTTTGCACTGTGGACACTTTGGCAAACAGATGTCTTTGAGCGCGCGGCAAGTGCATCGGGGTCGCTGTGGTTCCCCGGCTTTATCGACTACGCGCGCGAGCGCACGATGACAGCCACGCCCGACGCCGCCTATCTGTCGCTCGGTAAAAAGGAAACCAAGACGCCCAACCGCATGATGCGGCACGTACTCGACGATACGCACGCGATGGAAGAGCTGTTTATAGAGCGTGACATTCCAACAACGCTGGAGCTCAACCCCGGCAACCACTTTGCCCAAACTGACCTGCGCATGGCGCGCGGCATCCACTGGATACTGACGCATTAAAAATGGCGTCCACGCGTACATACGCATGGACGCCATTTTTAATTTGGCTGAACGCAGCTACTATTCAGCAGTCTCCTCAAGCTCGGAAGTATCGAACTCAAAGTCATTACCGGGCAGGATGGCGTTGAGCACAATGCCCACCAGCGAGCCCACGGCAAGGCCCGAAAGCGAAATCGTCACGCCGCCCAGCTCCAGCACGATGGCACCGGCGGTACTGTAGGCAATGCCGAGCGAAAGCACGAGCACCAGAGCCGCAACCAGCACATTGCGGTTGTTCTGGAAATCGATCTGGTTTTCGATAAGGTTGCGAACGCCCACGGCACTGATCATGCCGTAGAGCACGAGCGACACGCCGCCGATAACGCATGCCGGCATGGCGGCAATCACCGCAGCGAACTTGGGGCAGAACGAGAGGACAATGGCGCAGCACGCGGCAATGCGAATCACGCGTGGGTCGAACACGCGCGTAAGCGCAAGCACGCCGGTGTTCTCGCCATACGTAGTGTTGGCGGGGGCGCCAAAGAGCGATGCCAAGATGGTCGCCAGGCCATCGCCGAGCAGGGTACGGTGCAGACCGGGATCGGCAATGTAATTGCGTTCGCAGGTAGAGCCAATGGCGGAGATATCGCCAATGTGCTCAATCATGGTTGCAAAGGCCAGCGGCATGATGGTGATGATGGCCGTCGTGGCAAGACCGCTATCGAACTGCGGGCCAAAGAGCGCAAACACGGTGTTGTCCCACACGATGGGCAGACCGACCCAGGGGGCGGCTGCGACGCCAGAGAAGTCGACCTCGCCCAACGCGGCCGCAACGGCATAGCTCACCACAACGCCCAGCAAAATCGGCACGATCTTGACCATGCCGCGGCCCCAGATGTTGCAGATGACGATCACGGCCACAGCGATAACGGCGACAAGCCAGTTGGTCTGGCAGTTGGCAATGGCAGAGCTCGCCAGGATCAGGCCGATGGAAATGACGATGGGACCGGTCACCACCGGCGGAAAGAAGCGCATGACACGCTTGGCGCCAAATGCGCGGAACAGCGCCGCCAGCACCGGATAGAGCAGGCCGGCGCAGGCAACGCCCAGGCAAGCGTAAGGCAAAAGCTCGGCCTCGCCGTTGGGTGCAATGGCGGCATAACCCGCGATAAAGGCAAACGACGAGCCCAGAAACGCGGGCACCTTACCGCGCGATAAAAAATGAAACAGCAGCGTGCCGATGCCGGCGAACAGAAGCGTCGCCGAAACGGAAAGGCCGGTGAGCACGGGCACGAGCACCGTGGCTCCGAACATCGCAAACATATGTTGCAAACCCAACACAAACATGCGCGGGCGGCCGAGCGACGATGCGTCGTAGATGGCATCGGTGACGGCGGGCGTCGAAGACTGGGACATGGATGTCCTTTCGAATGGAAGGGCGATCGGGCATATCGGATAACCTGCCCGAACGATACGATCCGAACCATTGTACGTGATACGTCATGTCTCGCACGCGCCGCCACCTGCAAACGCTAGCGCTATTTCCAAACGCGCTCGGCAATACGCCTGACCAGCGCAATCTTTGCCCACTGCTCGTCCTCGGTCAGCTTGTTGCCAATCTCGCAGCTGGCAAAGCCACACTGCGGAGACAGATACAGGTTCTCGAGCGGCACGTACTTTGCCGCCTCGCGGATGCGCTCGACGACGGCACCCTCGTCCTCAAGCTCAGCGGCCTTGGTGGTCACTAGGCCCAACACGACCTTCTTGCCGGGGGCAACGTACTTGAGCGGCTCAAAGCCACCGGCACGCGGCGTATCGAACTCAAGGTAAAACGCATCAACGTTCTCGTGTGCGAACAGGTACGGCGCGATGGGGTCATAGCCGCCCTCGAAGGCATAGGTGGAGTGGTAATTACCACGGCACACATGCGTGTTGATGACCAGGTCGTCGGGCTTACCCTCGATGGCGGCGTTGTTGAGCGCCACGCCCAGCTCGGACACCTTTTTCAGGTCAACCGGGCTCATGCCAGTCTTGGACACAAAGTCGGTATCGCAATAGATGCCCCAGGTGCAGTCATCAAATTGGATGTTGCGGCAGCCCGCGGCATACAAGTCGGCAATCACGGTGCGGTATGCTGCGGCAATGGCATCGGCGAGCTCTTCGTCGGTCTTGTAGACGGCGCGTAGACTCTCCTGCTGGCCGTCGCAGCGGTCGAGCGTGACTTCGGAGAACGTCTGGATCGGCGCCGGAATGGTCTGGCGCGCGACCTGGCCCTCGCCCTCGAGCGCCTTGACAAATTTGAAGTGCTCGACGAACGGATGGTTTTCGCCGCTAATGGGACCGGTCACCACGGCAGTGTCGGCGGTAGTCTCCTCATCGTGGAACATGTAGCCCGTGCGCGAGGCGCGGCGCTCAATGCCGTTGAGTCCCCACATAAAATCGAGATGCCAGTAGCTGCGGCGGAACTCGCCATCGGTGATGACCTGCAGGCCGGCGGCCTTTTGCTTTGCCACCAAATCGCGAATGGCATCGTCCTCGACGGCCTTAAGCCCCTCGGCATCAAGCGCGCCTGCCGCATAGGCAGCGCGGGCGTCCTTTACGGCCTGCGGACGAAGAAAGCTGCCGACGATATCGGCGCGAAACGGCGCGTTCGGTTGAATTGAAGTGCTCATAGATATCTCCCTTTGCATTGGTTGCTTTACTGGGACAGAGTATGAGCGCTCATATGGCCATCGTAAAATATGAGTTTATAACAGTTTGATATAGATGCTTCCTATATCAGTTGGGACTGCCATAAAGAGATTTGACCCGTGCAGAACGCAGCAGTCTAGATGTGCTGACGAATCGCTTCGATATAGGCCTGCCCATAGCGCGTGAGCGTCGTATTTTTGCGCGTGATGATGCCAATCTCCATGTACTCGTCCACATCGAGCGGAATCGAGATAATACCGGGGCCGTTGAGCTCGTGACTGATCACGCCTGAACACACTGTGTAGCCGTTGAGGCCCATGGCTAGGTTGAACAACGTCGCACGGTCGCGCACGCGGATATTCTTGCGGCGCTCAAACGTCGAGGTCAGCTCCTCGGAATAGTAAAACGAGTTGTAGCTGCCCTGCTCATAGGACAAAAAAGGGTAGTCCTCGAGGTCTTCGAGCGTCACACTCGAGCGGCCCGCCAAAGGATGGTCGGCACATACAAAGACATGCGGCGTGGCGCAGAAGAGCCCTTCGAACACGAGCTCGTTGGCCGCCAGCATGCGCTCGATGACCTCGCGATTGTGCTCCGACAGATACAGGATGCCCAGTTCGCTTTTCATATGCGCGACGTCCTCGATAATCTCGTGAGTCTGCTCCTCGCGCAGGGTAAAGTCGTAGCGCGCGGCATCGAACTCGCGGATCACATCGACAAACGCATTAACGGCAAAGGAATAATGCTGGCAGCTCACACTAAAGTGCGGCACCTGCTCGGACGTGCCTTTGTACTTGCCCTCGAGCAGGTCGGCCTGGTCGAGCACCTGGCGCGCGTAGCCCAAGAAGGTCTCGCCTTCCTCGGACACAATGACGCCCTTGTTGGTGCGCTCAAAGATGTGTACACCCATCTCGTTTTCGAGATCGCGAATTGACGCGGTAATCGAAGGCTGCGACACAAAGAGCCGGCGCGAGGCCTCGGTGATGCTGCCGCATTCGGCAACTTTGACGACATATCTGAGCTGCTGGAGCTTCATGGCTTTCTCCCTAGACGTACGTGACGTCGAAACCCGTCGCGTCCATCTGACGCATAAACGACGGCATCTCCCCCGTCGCGGCGCAGGCGGCAATCTGATGCAGAGCCCCGGCAACCGCATCATCTGCCGCAGCGCCGATATGCCAGCGCGCGGCAGCCGTGACGGCCTCGTTGGCATTGGCGACTGCAACGGAATTGGGAACGGCATCGATCATGGGCAAATCGTTATCGGAATCGCCGAATACGGCCACCTCGTCGGGCGTCAGGCCCAAAGCGCGCGCCAGCTCCAGCGCAGCACAGCCCTTGTCCCAGCCGGTCGGAAGAACGTCGAACAGGCGCACGCGGTTGTTGGGAAACACGAGCGAGAGCTCCGGCACCTCGGCGGCAACACGCTCGCGCAGCTCGGCGAGCTCCTCGCGCGAACGGGCACTCCAGATATTCGCCTTGTATACCGGGGCATCGTCAACGACAGGGCGACAGGGAGCCTCTTCGCCCTTGAGCCACGCGTTGCCGCCTGACTTCATGGCGCGACGCACACGTTCGGGATCGCTTGTCACGCAATAGGCATCGTTATTCCAAAAGTCATCACCCAAACGGTAGACCTTCAAATACGTATCGTCGGTCTCCTGTTCAAAATAATCGGCTAAGCGCATAAGGACATCGTTATCGATTGCGCGCGAAGCGACTACTTCGCCATCGACAAACATCACCTGGCCGTTGCAAAACGCACCGGTCGAGAAGCACTCGGAGCGATTGCGGAACATCCAGCCCATCGCGGACGGCTGACGACCCGAAACCGGACCAAAGTGCAGACCCGCCGCCTGCATGGCATGAATACCCTCAATGGCGTAGTCGCTGGCGCCGTCATGCCCGGCTGGAATCAGCGTATCGTCCATATCGGTTAGCACAAGTTTGATCATAGAGTCCCCCGTCATTTTCACCGTAACCATTGTAACGACCTGCCAATAAGGGACAGGTTTATTTTGTCAGGTTTTATCTGGGAAAATGCAACGCCCCAGTTGCCACCTACCAAAATAAACCTGTCCCTTTTTGGCAGGTGCGTTAGTATAGGGAACAACAGATTCGATGCGGGAGTGCCGGCGGTGCAAACCACAAGGCTGAGAGGGCATGGGGCCCAATCCTTTGAACCTGTCAGCTAATGCTGGCGTAGGGAGCATGCCGCCTTTACAGGGGCGCTGTCTATGCACAGCGCCCCTTTTCTATGCCAAGGAGGCATGTGCAGTGATTGATTCGGAACAGCTTAAGCAACATATGGTCAAGGCCGTGGATAAGATTCGCGCTACCAATCCGATGGCCGGCTCCATCACCAACACGGTGACGATTGACTTTGTCGCCAACGCACAGCTCGCCGTGGGCGGATCGGCCGCCATGGTCTATCTGCCCGACGAGGGCGAGGCACTCGTTGCCGGCGGCGGCGCCATCTATCTCAACATGGGCACGCTCTTCCCCATTTACGAGCAAACGATTCCCCGCGCGGCCAAGGCGGCACACGACGCCGGTAAGCCCTGGGTGCTCGATCCGGTGGGCCTGGGTATCGGTAGCCTGCGCACCCAGCTGGTAAATGAGCTCAAGCAGTACAAGCCCGCCATCGTGCGCGGCAACGCCTCCGAGATCATCGCGCTCGCCGGCCTGTGGGGTCTTGAGGGCGAGGCGGCCGATCTGAGCCGCGTACGCGGTGTCGACACCACCGACACGGTCGACGCCGCCCGCGATGCCGCCGTGGCACTCGCCCGCTACACCGGCGGCGCCGTAGTGGTCTCGGGTGAGGTCGACCTGATCACCGACGGCACGACCGTGGCCAAGTCCCACGGCGGCAGCCCGCTCATGTCCAAGATCACCGGTTGCGGCTGCTCGCAAGGCGGCGTGCTGGCTGTGTACGCCTGCGCTGCCGACCCGCTTACGGCCGCCGTCTGCGGCACCGCCGTCTACAACGTTGCCGGCTCGCGTGCCGCCGCTGTCGCCGACGCCCCGGCAAGCTTTAAGGTCGCCTTTATCGACGAGCTCTACCGCGCAACCGCCCAGGACATCGCCAACAACCAGCTCGACCTCGAGGAGGCATAGGCCATGTCCGAGCCCGCAACTGCTACCGGCATGAACACGCTCATCGCTGTGGCCATCGCCCCGTGCGGCACCGGCGATGAACTCTCCGCCGAGGTCGCCGAGGTCGTGCGCGTCATTCGCGAGAGCGGCCTTCCCAACCGCACCACCTCGATGTTCACCGAAATCGAGGGCGACTGGGACGAGGTCATGAAGGTCGTGCGCGACGCAACCTTTGTGTTGGCGAGCAAGGGCATCCGCACCGAAGTCGTGCTCAAAGCCGATATTCGACCCGGATTTACCGACACCATGACCGGCAAGCTCGAGCGCATGGAAGCACAGATCAAGAAGCAGGAGGAAGCACGATGAGCATCCGCGACAACCTTGATATCTCGGCCTATCTGGTACTCGGCCCCGAAAACACGCTCGGGCGTCCCGTGGGCGATGTGGTGGCCCAGGCGCTCGACGCAGGCTTTACCTGCATCCAGGTGCGCTCCAAGGTGGCAAGCGCCCGCGAGATCATTGCGCTGACCGGCGACGCCGCGCAGGCAATCGCTCAGGCCGGCAAGACCGGTCAGGTCGCCTTGCTGATCGACGACCGTCTGGACTGTGTGCTTGCCGCACGCGAGCAGGGTATTGCTGTCGACGGTGTGCACGTGGGCCAAAGCGATATTCCCGTCGAGGTCTGTCGCAAGTTGCTGGGCCCCGACGCCATCGTGGGCCTTTCGGCCCGTTGCGAGGAGATGCTCGAGTACGTCAAGACCGCCGACATGAGCCTGGTCGACTACCTGGGCATCGGCCCACTCCACGAGACCGAGACCAAGCGCGACTGCGGACGCGCGGCCGACGGCTCTATCATCACCAAGAGCTTTGAGGACCTGGCCGCACTCCACGCGGCAAGCCCCGTGCCCATCGTGGTGGGCGGCGGCGTCAAGACGGCCGACCTGCCGCAGCTTAAGGCCACCGGCGTCGACGGCTTCTTTGTGGTGAGCGCCGTCTGCAGCGCCGATGACCCCTACGCCGCGGCCAAGGAGCTTGTCGACACCTGGCAGCAGGCGTAAGTCTAGGCCGAGCAGCTGATTCGCAGCCTCATATCTTCAGCAATGGAAAGCGCATCCCAGTTTGGATCCCCATTCCGGGATGCGCTTTCCGCATGCGACCCTTACCCCGCCAGATACGCTTCCAGCGCAGGCAAGGTCGCCTCCGCATCTCGACGGCCGATCTGGTAGATGCGCTCGAGCTCATCGGGCTCGCGGCACAGCGACGGCACCTTCACCGATTCGCTCGGCCGCACCACAAAGACCTCGCCGGCAGCCTCACGACGTGCCAGGTCATCGAGCGTGGCATTGTAGACCTCATGCCGATGCTCAAGCGCTGCAACAAACTCCGGGTAGTGACGGAACACGCGCCGCAGCATGGGCATCACGCTGTTAGGCTGCTTCACAAAGCCCGCCGGCTGCGTGAGCACCACGATATTGCGGTCATACCCCTGCGCAAACAGCCATGCGCTGGGGATAGAATCAGCCACGCCACCATCCAGATACTTATGCCCGCCAATAGCAACGGGACGCGTCGCCACAGGAATAGCAGACGACGCCCGGATCCACTCGATATCGCGCTCGTCGCCATACGGCAAATCGTGATAGACAGCCTTGCCCGTCTCGATATCGGTACACACGCACGTAAATCGCATGGGGCAGGCGCGATACGCTTCCAAGTCGATGGGATCGCGCTCGATAGGCACCTCATGATAGGCAAAATCGGCATTGAACATGTCACCGGTTCGCAGCCAGCTTGTCACGCTCGCATAGCGCTTGTCGGCACAATAGGCCTTGTTGTAGCGAATGGCGCGCCCAATCTGCCGCGATTTAAAGTTGTAGCCAAACGCCGCGCCCGCCGAGACACCCACCATATGGTCGCAGGTCAAACCGTGCTCCATCCAAACGTCGAGCACGCCCGCCGTATACATACCGCGATAGCCGCCTCCCTCGAGCGCAAGCCCCACCGTGCGCGTCGTATCCGGCTGTGCCATGTGACCATCTCCGTTCCTGCGTTTTAAAACGGGACAAGTATACCCGTCAACATATATCGACTCAGTCGCATTTTCATCGAACATCGCATCGTCGCGCTACCGCTTGGCGAATAGTAGCCGCCCACAGCATGGACACCCATATATAATTATGTATTGTTGTTTACACTACTCAGCAGTTATCAACAGCGAACATTAGCCGGCAAAGTAACTCAACAACGCAGCAAGGCGGGGGCCTGGATACACGCAAGGCGCCGAGCAACGACGCGTGTACACTACGAGCTCGCCCGACGCCATCCGCCCCGACCTCAGAAAGCCGCTTACAACATGGACACCGTCAGCAATTACACCGAAACGCTCGAAAAGACCGTCCGTGACCTTCTCGAGCGTCAGGATGATCTGATTAGGACGGCCTTTACCGACCAGCTCACCGGACTTGGCAACCGCGGCGGCTTTGCCCGTTCCCTAGAGGAAATCTGGGAGCAGGAACTGCCCGTGACCATGGCGTTTATCGACATCGATAACCTTAAGCACTGCAACGACGTCTTCGGGCATGACGAGGGCAACCGCTATATCTTGCAGGTAAGCCTCTATCTCAAGCTGTATATGAAGGTGGACGAGGCGGCGTTTCGCATAGGCGGCGACGAGTTTGCCATCCTGTCTACGATTGCGACCGAGGACGACCTCGCCGAGCGCCTGGAACACTGCCGAACGGTCCTACTCAAAAACAACGATTCCGAAATGCCTCACTCGTTTAGCTACGGAGTGTCGCACGCCGACCCCGCCCTGGGTGAAGTCTCCAATCGCATGACACTCGATGCCGACCATCGCATGTACGACTACAAGCTACGCCATGCAATGCATCTTGATCGACGCAATATCGCGCAAGTCCACACCGACGACTTCGAAATAAGCGATCGCGTTTTTGACGCCTTTTCGATGCTCAACGAAGGCCGTTATTGCTTTATCGAGAACTTGGACAAACATCGCACCCTTTGGTCACAAGGTGCCCTGCGCGATCTCGGTCTTCCTTCTGAGCATGTAGACAACTGCCACGATTACTGGAAAACGCGCGTCCACCCCGATGACCTTGAGGCCTACATCAACGACATCGACCAAATCTATAATGGCTCCAAACACCGCCGCGTCATGCAGTACCGCATGCGCAATGCCGCGGGCGACTACGTCCTCTGCCGCGCTCGCGGGTTTCGCATCGACGGTGACGGAAATACCCCCTCGCTCTATGTCGGCGAACTTGTTAACCATTCACTCGCCGAGACCGTCGACGCCGCCACGGGCCTCGGAACGCAGCGTATGCTGATCAACGCTATCGATGCCTGCCGTCGCGACCGTTGCGAGACGGGGCTTATAGCGGTCCGCGTTTGTGGCACGGCAAAGTTCAACGAGCTCTACGGGGCCGAGGCTGTCGACAACATGCTCGCCGAATACGCAGGCCGCATGTTATCGATCACCCGCGGCAGAAGTCGCGTCTTCCGCTCGCGAAACGCCCAGTTCGTCGTGCTCAGCAACGATCTGGACCACGAGGCATTCGAGCAACTGACCCATCATCTTAAAGAGGCCGTTTTCGCTCCTGTTCGAATCGCGAACGACACCATTACCCCCGTCTGTCTTGTCGTCCCGGCCTTTTACGAGCGCTTAATCAATCAAGCGACCGCTGTTTTAGGCGAACTCGACCGTCGTCTTCGCGCCGCCGGCGGGCTTGCCCCCAACGACAGCCTCCCCATACCCGAGATTGAGCGTAAAAGCGCCGTCGCCGAACGCATCGATACGCTCACGGGCCTCTATCGACCCAGCGAGTTTATGCGGCGTGCCAACGCATTTCTGAGGACAGGGCGCGACGGCGCTTGGTGTATCGCCACCGTCGATATGGGTCATATGCGACTGTTTAACGAATGGCACGGACAGGCCGAGGGCGACCGCGTGCTCGCCGATGTGGGCACGGTCCTCAAAGACATCGAGAATGCCGAGATGGGCGTCGCAGGATACTGGGGCCAAGACGACTTTTGCATTCTCATCCCCTTTGAGCACGACACCGTCCATCAAATCTATAACCGCGTTCGCGCCGCCGTGGCCAAGCATGATGACGGCGTGGGTTTCTGGCCGTCCATGGGCGTTTACCCCATCGACTCCAATGAGGAAATCACCATCGATGCGCAGGCGAAGGCCATGTTTACCAATCGGCGCGCAAAAAACGACTTTAAGGAGCGCATTGCCATTTTCTGCCCCGCGGAGTACGAGCGCGAAGTCGCGTTCCACCGCACGCTGACCGAATTCCAGTACGCGCTCTCAGATGGTCGTATTACCTACCACTTGCAGCCCCAGGTCGATATGGAAACCGGTGAGATTATTGGCGCCGAAGCACTCACCCGCTGGATTGACAAGGACGGCTCTCTCATTTCGCCCGCAACGTTTATCCCCGCACTCGAGGAAAGCGGCTTTGTGGTGACGCTCGACAAGTACATTTGGCAGGGTGTCGCCTCGTGGCTGCGCGAGCGCATCGATCGAGGGCTTCGTGTGGTTCCGGTTTCGCTTAATGTGTCGCGCGTGGATATCCTTGCCTGCGACGTTGCCGAGCATATGGGGGCGCTCGCCGCCCAATACAACCTACCGCCCGAGCTCATGCGTATCGAGATCACCGAGACGGCTTATACGGGAGAGTCCGAGGCCGTGGACAAACTGACGGCCGACCTGCACACCCGCGGCTTCTCGACCTATATGGACGATTTTGGCACCGGTCAGTCCACGCTCGCGATGCTCAAGAACGTCAACGTCGACGTCATCAAGCTCGACCGCGCCTTTGTACCCACCGATCGCGATCAAGGCCGCAGCACGCAAATCATTTCATCGATGCTCGAAATGGCGCAGTCGCTCCATCTGCCCGTCGAGGTCGAAGGCGTCGAGACAAATGAACAGGCGAACATGCTACGACAAATGGGCGCCCGCTACGCTCAGGGCTTCCTCTACTACCGCCCCATGCCGGCGAAGGATTTTGAGGCATTGCTCGATGGTGGCAATAACAACTGATACGCTCGCGCGCAAAACGCCACCGCCGAAGGGGGAATTTGCCTCCATTAGCTGACTTATATCCCCAATTCAAACCGAATTGGGGATATGATACAAACCATTGTTCCGCCCAAGGAGGTTATCCATCATGAACGAGTCATATCGCGTGGGTGAGCAATTGATTATTGCCTATCTCCAACGACTTGCGAATGGCATCTCGACCGCCGAACTCGATGTTGCCGCGCTGCCTGCTGAGCTACGCGCCGTTGGTGAGCAACTGCAAAAGACGCATGCCATCCTGCAACAAGAGCGCCGGCTGCTTGAGCGCAACGCTTATATCGATCCGCTCACCAACTTGGGCAACCGCAGCGGACTCGACCGTCACGTCGAGCAGCTCTGGCGCAAAGGCGACCCCTTCACCTGCGCCTATATTGACATCGACCATCTCAAGCATTGCAATGATAGGTTTGGCCACGCCGAAGGCAATCGCTATATTCTGAGCATCTGCCGCACGCTCTCCGAAACCATGGAGCACGATGAGATGCTGTTCCGTATCGGTGGAGACGAGTTTGTGCTTATCTCGCTCTCCGCAAACGAGACTGAACTCGAGCAGCGCTTGGAGCAGGTACGTGCCGGGCTGATCGAGGCGAGCTCAGATGGCAAGGCGCCCATGATCGCCAGCTTTAGCTTTGGCTGCTCGCGCGTCGATCCACTTGCCGGCGACACGCGTCGCCAGATGACGATGGACGCCGATCGCAAGATGTATCGCTATAAGCTTATGCATCGTGTACAGCAACCGGAAAACAATGACGCGCCGCAACGCCCAATCGTCGATCAGCTTCCCTGCAACGACCGGGTGTTCCAAGCGATCTCCATGAGCTCCGAGACGCGCTATCCGTTCATCCTTAACCTCGATACTGGAGAATCGCAATGGTCGGTTAACGCCGTGCGCGATTTTGACCTGCCTTCCCAGCACCCTTTTAACTCACTCGACATGTGGCTCGCCCGCGTTCATCCCGAGGACCGCGACAACGTACGCGCCGAGCTTGACATGGTGATAAACGGCACGTGGCACTTCCACTACATGCAGTATCGCGTAATGGATGCCACCGGAAAATACGCGCTTTGCGACTGCACGGGCTACCGCTTGGACGGCACCGATACCGAGCCCAGCATGTATGTGGGCATTATCGTCAACCGAAGCCTAGCGGATACGACCGACTCGGTAACGGGCCTGGGCGATGTCCATGCGCTGGTCAACGCTATTGGAGAGATGCGCCGCGTGCCGCACGAGGCAGGCTTTATTGCCATTAAGGTCGACGATATCGCCGAGGTCAATGCCCGCTTTGGATTCGATGCAGGCGACCGCGTGCTCGCCGAAAGCGCCGCCTGCCTCATGGATTGTTCGCGCGGCAAGGGCCGCCTGTTCCGCTCGACGGGGCCGACATTCGTGGCACTCCTCGATGAGCTCGGCCCCGAGGCAATCGATGAGATCGCAAGCGACATCGAGCGGTTCCTGGGCTCTCCCGTGCTCTTTGGCTCGTTTGAATATCAGCCGCCCCTTCGCGTGGCCACGCTTCATCTGGACACCGTCGACCGACAGCCCGTTTCCATTTTGAACGAGCTCAAAGCGCTGCTTAAAGAGGCAGTACAGGTACCGGGCACCAAGCTAGACTAGCGTCGTGGGGCGCTATGTGAAACACAAGCCGTTTCGCATCGCGCCCCACGCCATCCGCCCTCTCGTGCGATAATCCTCCGCAGAAGTCACCAACAGCAGAGGGAGTTTGTGATGAAGGTTCTTTTGGTCAATGGCAGCCCCAAGGCAAACGGCAACACCGCTCGCGCGCTCGCCGAAGTCGCCGAGCAACTTAAAGCCGAGGGCATCGACAGCGAGGTATTCCAACTGGGCGCCAAGCCCATCCGCGACTGCATCGGCTGCGGTCAGTGCGGCAAGCTTGGCGGTCGCTGCACCTTTGACGACGACGTGGTGAACGAGCTCATCGCTGCCGCCGAGCAGGCAGATGGCTTTGTCTTTGGCTCCCCCGTCTACTATGCGCATCCCAGTGGACGCATCCTCTCGGCTCTCGACCGCGCATTCTATGCTGGCAGCAAGGCCTTTGTGCACAAGCCGGGTGCCGCGGTCGCCGTCGCCCGTCGCGGCGGCACGTCGACCACCTTCGATGTACTCAACAAATACTTCACTATCAACCAGATGCCCGTGGTGGCCTCCACATACTGGAACAACGTCTTTGGTGCCATGCCGGGCGAGGCCGCCCAGGACGCCGAGGGCCTGGCCACCATGCGCAACATCGGCAAGAACATGGCCTGGCTCCTGCATTGTATCGAGGCAGGACAGGCCGCCGGCGTCGAAGCCCCCGAAGCCGATCGCGCCCGCACCAACTTCATTCGATAAGTCCAGCGGTGGTCACCTCGAAGTTCTATCAATGTCAGCGAAAAGCCAGCTGATGAGGCAAGGTGCCTTGAAAGAGGAGGGCGCTGGGCTTTTGCCCGCGCCCGACGATTGAAAGGCAGATTGCCCATCAGATGGCTTTGCAGCGTCGAGGTGACCGCCGTTCGTTAGAACGGCGGAACATAGATATGAACGTGCAAATCTTCGGCACCAAAAAGTCCTTCGACACTAAGAAGGCCCAGCGCTATTTTAAGGAGCGTCGCATTAAGGTGCAGTTTATTGACCTTAAGGAAAAGGAGATGAGCAAGGGCGAGCTCACGAGCGTGATGCAGGCGGTCGGCGGCATCGACAAGCTGCTCAACCCCAAGGCCAAGGACGAGGAGACGCTCGCGCTCATCCAGCACCTCACCCCTAGCCAGCGCTTCGACAAGTTGCTCGAAAACCAGCAGGTTCTAGCCGAGCCCATCGTGCGCAACGGCAAAAAGGCCACCGTCGGTTATTGCCCCGATGTATGGGGAGCCTGGGAGTAGCCTGTGTTATTTGCCGGCGCGTGGGTATAAGAGCAGGCGTTTGGCATAAGATTCAACTGTAAGCCATATCTAACAAAGGAGGGCACATGCCCAACAAACCCGTGAAGATCATCATGCTTACCGGATACCTCGGTGCCGGCAAGACCACGCTGCTCAACCATATCCTCGCTAACGACGGCGGCATCCGCGCCGCCGTGATCGTCAACGATATCGGCGAGATCAACGTCGACGCCAGCCTTATCGCCGACGGCGGCCTTTCCGAGACCGACGACCTCATCCCGCTCACCAACGGCTGCATCTGTTGCACGCTTTCGGACGACCTTGCCAACCAGCTGCAGGGCATCGCCGATTCGGGCAAGTTCGACTACATCATCATCGAGGCCTCGGGTATTTGCGAGCCCATCCCCATCGCCTACACCATCTCGAGCTTCTGCGACGAGGCCAAGGTGGGCGGCGAGCCCAAGCTTGCGCTCGACAACATCGTGGCTGTGGTCGACTGCGCCCGCATGTACGACGAGTTCAACGGCGGTCGCGACCTGCTGGCCGAGGATATCGACGAGGACGACATCGAAAGCCTGCTCATCCAGCAGATCGAGTTCTGCTCCACGCTGATCCTCAACAAGACCGATACCGTGACGCCTGAGCAGATCGCCGAGCTCAAGGCCATCGTGCGCAGCCTGCAGAAGGACGCCGTGATCGTCGAGGCCCAAAACGGCGAGGTCCCCATGGAGGAACTGCTCGATACCGACCGCTTCGACTTTATGCGCGCCTACAACTCCGCCGCCTGGATCGAGGCCATGGAGCACCCCGAGGAGCACGACGACCCCGAGGTGCTCGAGTACGACATCGAGACCTTTGTGTACTCGCGCCGCAAGCCGTTTGACCTGCAGAAGTTCACCGATTTTGTTGAGCAGGAGTGGCCCGACGAGGTCATTCGCGTCAAGGGTCCGCTGTGGCAGACCGGCGATCCGGATATGTGCTACATGTTTGAGCAGGCCGGCCACCAGATGCGCCTGATGGAGAACGGCCTGTTTGTCGACTCGGCGCCCGAGGGCGAGAAGCAGAAGATCATCGACGAGAACCCCGAGATCATGCAAATTTGGGACGACGAGACGGGCGACCGCATGACGAGCCTGTGCATCATCGGCCGTCACATGGACAAGGATGCGCTCATCGCCTCCCTCGATGCCTGCCTGACCGACTGGCACCGCGCCTAGGTTTATCTAAGCGGGCATTTTTCCGCTACGTAACCGCCAAACCACCACGAAGGTGCCTGTTCCCTTCGTGGTGGTTTTTCGTTCTGAGCCAAGGAGATTCATGTTCAACATTGTGCTGTATGCGCCCGAGATTCCGGCCAATACGGGCAATATCGGCCGTACCTGCGTGGTCACCGGCGCCCGCCTACATCTGGTGGAGCCGCTGGGCTTTTCGCTCGATGACAAGACGGTACGTCGCGCCGGCCTGGGCTACTGGCAAAACTTGGACGTGGCGACCTATGCCGGCTGGGAGGATTTCCTTGCACGCAACGGTCTCTCCCCCGCCGATGGTCGCCTACATCTGCTGACCAAAAAGGCACGCCGCACCTATGCGCAAAGCACCTACCGCGATGGCGACTTTTTGGTCTTTGGCAGCGAGGGCTCGGGCATTCCCGAGCCACTGCTTGCCGCGGCGTCCGAGCGCTGCGAGCGCATCCCGATGCTGCGCGATTGCGACTCACTCGATAACGCCGAGGCTTGGGAAGCTCACGAGGAATCGCTCGGGCATACCGAGGACAACCACGAGACCATCCTTCAACAGGATATCTGCGGCAACTTCGTCAACCCGGACGACTACCGCATCAGCGCACTCAACCTCTCCAACAGCGCCGCCATCGTCCTCTACGAAGCCCTGCGCCAGACAGACTTTGCCGGCATGTAAAAACCTGCCATTAGGGGACGGGGTAGAAATGGTAGACTTTCAAACTCTCTAGTCCTTGACAAAATGGTTTTGACATCAAATGCGGCAAAGGAACAGTCCCTTTGCCGCATTTGACTGCTGGCAATTCACGTCAGAATTCAACTTCAAATACAAACGACTGCCGGAGTTCTCGCTTAGCTTGGCTTGTCAGGCTCGAATTCGCCCTTATGTTCAGCTTGCTGCATGCCTCATCGATAGCCATAGCAAGCGATACGGACATGGTCATGGTCGTCTCGCTTTTCAATTCAACCCGATAGCTCTTCGCCTTGTTTTTATCCTCTCCACCGCATCTCGTTTCGATTAACAAGAGAATGTCAGAGTCATGGGCATACCAATGGAGTTCAGGGCGCTGTGGAACCATGTCTCCCTCAAATTCCTGTGTAAACAGGATTTTCTTCTCATTTCTCGTTAAATCGCTCAAAGAACCGTTGATTCGAGCCGAGCCCTTCTTTCCCGCTTTGGCATTTCCCTTAACCTGGTGGCCTCTCCGAGTTTCCTCGTACTCCGTCACCTCCAACTTGCAGCGCTTCGCGCCAAGCATGAACGCAATCCGTCTCAACTCGGCCATCTTGTCTTGTTGCATGGTTGCGAAATAAGAGTCAAGATCAACAAAGCGAGACCGATCAAAAGCATCTATGTAATATGTGGAATACAGAGATGGTTTAGGGTAGAAAGACAATTCGCTATCCCCGATTGCCTCGCGGTACAGATTGAAAATCTGCGTACCCTTAACGGTATCCAGCCAACCAATAGCATCCCTACAGGCGTCGATGCCCCGACGCTCATTTCCGTCAACAATTCGAATCATATTCGGCAAATAAAATGAAGGACTCTGATAGGTCTCCTTGGTTACCGGCCTGTATCTATTAAGCTGCTGCTGGTATGCCCAATCGTTGACGGCGTCACCGATATCCGCAGCAGCACCTGCCGCACCATCGGCCGCATCAGCAATAGCCGCCAAGGCGTCATCGACCATCGGAGTTGCAGCACGCATTGCACCATCGGCAACTTTCTGTACGGTTGCAACCGCGCCCGCCATCGCGCTTCCGGCGCCATCAACCAACCCGGCAGCGGCCTTACGGATATCAAAACTCTGCTTATGTCGCGACAGCTCCTCCCTTTCGACAACAGCTAGATCGTCTTTATCCTCCATAGTGACCTCCTATTTCCGATAGTCGAAATCAACCGTATATTCATCGCCAAATGCCGAGTTGAACATCGCACGGATATTTGCTTCGGCGTTCACTCGAGCCTCTTCGAGCAGCTTGCCATCCTTGATGGCCTCGCTTTCACTCCGCTCCTTGCACTGCGCTTCAAACGCCGTGACGTCTTTGACCTCAATGGGATTGAGGATGTTGTTGCGTTCCTCGAGAGCACCCGACTTATTCATATCCGGCGTGTTCGAGATTACATAAGGCTCATCCATCGTAATGGTCAGCTTTTTCTTGTTTGTATGTATCTCTGCCGTCTCGAGATTCACACCCGCCTTAATGGTTCCCACATAGCGGTACCAAAAGCTGTTTTCCGTAAACGGGATATCAAACCAATCGAAGAACCTCTTGGTATCCGTCACCTTATCGACAATCGCATAGTTCTGCGATGCAGAAACCATCTCGTTCTGGGAAGCGATGCGTTCAAACACGACCGACGGGGAAAGCGTATTGGGGGTCGTTTCTTTCGCGCCCGCAGCTTTGCCGTTATTAAAGATGGTAATGAAAAGTACAGCCACAATCACTCCACCAAGCGCCAGGCCCGCGAAGAATACCTTGGGCTTTGTCAGGATTCTCCCGAGTTTCGCTTTCAGCGCCCCCATGCCTTCCTCCATCTCATTCATCCCCTATTCCTTTCAAAATCCCTGCTATTTAAGAAACTGCCGTGGGTTATACCTCATGCCTTAATTGTCGTTTTCAGCATGTCTTTAGACGAGGGCAGTTGTTTGCAATCCGAAATATATACATTCGTTCGCAGCACTTGTTGTTCAATAATTGGCATAAAACGGGCAGGTCAACCATTCATTGCCGATTAACCCGCCCCTACCGTGCAGAACTTATTTATTTACATCGTAGCTGGAAACAGATGCGACAACGCGCGCAGCGTCAACATCGGACATTGCCTCGAACTTGACTTTCTCACCCGGCGCCCACGAAGAAGTGTCCGCATAGGTCTCCTCCGCTTTGATGTCATCTGCATCATAGAGAGCAAGTGTCAGGCTGACGTTAGAGAACGATATACCAGAGGTGTTCTCAACTACCGCCGTATACGTATACAGACCGTAACCGTCATCCGATTTTTCGAAATTTGCTCCCTGAATCAAACTGTTGATGGCATCCTCATAGCGGGTCTTCTCTGCTACGGACTTTCCATTCTTAATTAAGTCGTTGAAATCATCCTCGTATTTCTCCCCGACTTCCAGCCCGTAATTATCAACAAGCTTTTTGAGCTGTGCAGACCGCTTATCGTAGACTTTATTCCACTCTTCGTAATAATCCGAAGACGATTGCGAGTAATCCTCGGTCACTTTAAGCTGGTCATCAAGCAGATTCAGATACGTGATTACATCCTGTTGCATCTTGGAATCCTTAAACCTAGCGTTCTTGAGTTCCTTGTCGTTCTTGATTTCGGCCTCAATAGCTTCCTGGATATTCTCGGTTGAATGAGGATCATCATCGTTTGCATTAGATTCAATGACGTCGGACCTTCTCTCAAACCCGGCGGCGATAACATTCATCGCCTTATCGTCGACATATTTCGACTTTGCAGCGTTTGCATCATTCTGTGAACAGGCCGAAATGAACCCCAGAGAACAGATGAGCAGAACAAGCAAACCCATCATGGGCATCTTTTTTGTAATATTTCGTTTCATGACTATTTCCCTTCGATTGACGTTGCAACTTATAGCCCCTCGTCAAAAAGCAGACGAATTGACAACGCGGTGGCACTATTTGGCTTAAGGGCGTGAACTGGATAAATGCTGAGGGAAGGAGCGGGCCCGCGTAAGAATACTACCCTCATCAAATTGTCTAGTTAAAGCGAACGATTAAACGGCGGGCGGTCAACAATAGTTGAATCCGCCCGTCTCCAACGATCAAACGTCGACGGACTAACGCCCAATAGCGCGGCAGCATCCCGTCTTGTCACCCCACCTCCTTTAAATGATTGGACAACTGAACGATAGTTTTCTGGACGCTCGATCATTGGGCGTCCAAATCGAATGCCGCGTGATCGCGCCGAAGCAATACCTTCAGCTTGTCTTTGCTTTATGTTTTCGCGCTCCACCTGAGCCACGTAGCTCAAAACTTGAAGCACTAGGTCGGCAATAAAAGTCCCCGTAATCCCATTGGGCTGTTCGCGTGTATCAAGCAATGGCATATCGAGTACCACGATGGCAACGCGTTTGTCCATCGTTATGCGACGCCATTCATCGAGAACCTCCCGGTAGTCGCGACCTAATCGGTCGATACTCTTAATCACCAGAACGTCCCCCTCGCGCAGACGACGAAGAAGACGCTGATACTGAGGACGCCTGAAGTCCTTTCCGCTCGCTTTGTCAGCGTAGATCAAATTCGTTTGGACCGGAAACCGCTCCAGCGCATCCAGTTGGCGATCCAGGTTCTGATCTGCTGACGAAACTCGAGCATACCCATAGATTCTGTTTTTCATGATTGCCCCTATCAGCCGCACGATGGCAGCATCAGCTCATTTGAGAGCCCACTCACAATAGGGCGTGCAAATTTCGCGAATGGGTTGAACCCATTTTCAGACTCCAAAGTAAGTTATTCAAGCACCACTTCGATAACGCGCGACGCCAACCTGATACTTTGAAATAAAATTAATCATTTTTAACTGAAATTAACTAGAATAAAATGAAGTTAACCCGAGACGCTAAAGGAGGGCATTGTGGAATATCTCGAGAACCCATTTACCCCCAGTTTTGGTGAGGTTCCAGCCCATCTCGCTGGCAGACAACAGATTATTCGGGATTTGGACCGTGCCTTCTTGAGCCAGCGCAGGCGCCCAGAATTGACCTCGATCTTCTCAGGCGCGCGTGGAACCGGTAAAACCGCTCTCATGTCGTCGCTCGCGACAATGGCGGAATCCCACGGCTGGATAGCCGTAAAGACGACCGCGCTCCCGGGAATGCTTGAGGAAATCGAGCTCGGGACGAAGCGCGCCGCAGCCCATCTCATCGACTCGTCCAACCACTTTGAAGTCACCGGTCTCGGAATTGCACCGCTCGGCAGCGTTGAGGTCAATCGTGTTCACGATGCCTCAACCTGGCGTTATCGCATGAGCGACATCATCGACCAGCTCAACGAGGCGGGCACCGGTCTGCTCGTCACGGTTGACGAGGTAGACCCGACACTCGACGAGATGATTCAGCTCGCAGCGACGTATCAGCACTTTGTGACCGATGGGAAACGCGTCGCCCTGCTCATGGCGGGACTTCCCAACAACGTCTCGACGTTGCTGAACCACAAGACGGTCTCGTTCCTTCGCCGCGCCCAACAATATCATCTGGGTCGCATTGCCGACTATGACGTGCGCGAGGCCTTGATTCGCACAATCCAGGAAAACGATCGCCTGGCAGATGCTGAGGGAATCGATAGAGCCGTTCGCTCGATCTCTGGTTTTCCCTTCCTATTGCAACTCGTAGGCTACCGTGCCTGGGATCTCACAAGCGATTCGAAGGAGATCTCGTCACGCGACTTTGACCTGGGAATCAAAATCGCGCGCGACGAGATGGACGACCGAATCCTCGCGGCAACCTATCGGGAACTCACTGCAGAGGACAAGCGATTCCTCATCGCCATGCTCGATGACGAGGAAGAGTCCACCACCGCTGACCTTGTCGAGCGCCTTAAGCGTTCGCCGCAGCAGGTCTCCCGCTACCGACGCCGCATGATAGATGCCGGCATCATCGGAGAACGAGGACGAGGGCTCGTCGCATTTGAATTGCCATTCTTCCGCGACTATCTCGCCGCTCAATGCGTGAAATAGGCATCAATGAGGCAAAGGAGCTGTCCCTTTGTCTCATTGTCTATAGGTAGCGTCCGGTAATGCTCTTGGGGCAGGCCGCGATGTCCCCCGGCGTGCCGGCGCAGACGATTTGCCCGCCCGCATCGCCACCGCCCGGACCCATGTCGATCACGTAATCGGCGTTACGGATAAGGTCGAGATCGTGTTCGATCACGATAACCGTGGCACCCTTGGCAACGAGACCGTCAAACACGTTCAGCAGCACCTGGACATCGAGCGGATGCAGGCCAATCGTGGGCTCGTCGAATACGAATACGGCATCATCCTGAACGCGGCCCATCTCGCTCGCAAGCTTAAGACGCTGCGCCTCGCCGCCCGAAAGCGCCGGCGTGGGCTCACCGAGCGTGAGATAACCCAAGCCAAGGTCGTGCAAGGTCTGTAAGCGCGTCTGAACTTTCTTGAGCCCCACCGTGGCGTCGATGGCCTCGTCCACGCTCATGTCCATGAGCTGCGGCAACGTCAGCAAGCTCCCATCCTTGCCCTCGCGATGGATATGCGAAGCCGCGTCTGCATAACGTGAGCCGCGACATGCCGGGCAAACGATCTCGACATCGGGCAAAAACTGCACGTCGAGCGATATCGAACCCGTGCCATCGCACGTGGGGCAGCGCAAGGCACCGGTGTTGTAGCTAAAGGCACCTGCCTTGTAGCCGGCTGCCTTGGCCTCGGACGTACGGGCGAAGGCGCGGCGCAATTCATCATGGATGTCGGCATAGGTCGCTACCGTCGAGCGAACGTTGGCGCCGATGGGCGTGGCGTCAATCAGATTGGCGCGGGCAATGCCTTCGGCATCGACCCAGCGCACGTGCCCCGGCAGGCGCTCGCCGGCTGCCTGCGCCTTAAGCGCCGGGATGAGCGTCTCAAGCACCAACGTCGTCTTACCCGAACCCGAAACGCCCGTCACCGCAACGAGACGGCCGCGCGGGATATCGACTTCGAGCGGCTTGACGGTATGGATGGCATCGGTTGCCATGCGGATGTGGCCCTGGTCGAACATTTCCTCGTCAGTCACCTGCGGACGCAAGCGCTTAGGCTCGGCGCGCAAAAACGGCGCGATGCGACTGCCCTGCGATTGCTCGACCTCGTCCACCGTACCAGCGGCGATCACATTGCCGCCGCCTGCTCCGGCAACGGGGCCCATCTCGACCAGATAGTCGGCTTCCGCCAGCACGCGCGTGTCGTGGTCGACAACAACCACGGTGTTGCCGTCATCCACCAGATCACGCATCACGCCCACCAAGCCGTCGACATTGGCAGGATGCAAGCCGATCGAAGGCTCGTCCAGCACATAGAGCACGCCCGTCGATCGGTTGCGCACCACGCGAGCGAGCTGCACGCGCTGACGCTCGCCCGTGGAGAGCGTGGCACCGGCGCGATCGAGTGAAAGGTAATCGAGACCCAGGTCGACCAGACGACGGGCCGTGCTCAAAAATGAATCGCAGATATCCGCTGCCATGGGCTGCATCTCGGGCGGCAAGGATGCGGGCACCCCACGCACCCACTCAATCGCCTCGCCCAAAGTCATGGCCGCCGCCTGTGCCAGATTGATACCGCGCACCTGGGGCTGCCGCGCAGCCTCGGAGAGACGCGTGCCGCCGCAATCGCGGCATGGGCCCTCGCGCAAAAAGCGCGCAACGCGTTTTAAGCCCTTATCGTCCTTGACCTTGGCGAGCGCATTCTCGACGGTATAGACGGCGTTGTAATAGGTAAAGTCGAGTGGCGTAGCGCCCTCGCCGTTTTTGGGCACGTAGAGGATGTGCTTCTTAACCGCCGGACCATGAAACACGATGTCGCGCTCTTGAGGCGTGAGCTGGTTAAACGGCACGTCGGTGCGCACGCCCATCTCGCCGGCCACCTGCTTCATCAGATCCCACATGAGCGTGCCCCAAGGAAGCACCGCGCCCTCGTTGATAGTCTTTGACTCGTCGGGCACCAAGCTCGCCTCGTCCACCTCATGCATAACGCCGGTGCCGCCGCAGGTGGGACATGCACCACCGCTATTGAAAGCCAAATCCTCGGCACCCGGCGCGTAGAACTCGCGGCCGCATGCGGGGCACGTGAGCGACAGGCCCGCAGCCACGTTAAGGCTCGGCTCCACACGCGCCCCGCAATGCGGGCACACGTGATGGGCGCAGCGGCTAAAGAGTAGACGCAGGCTATTGTTGAGCTCGGTCATGGTGCCAAAGGTGGAACGCACGCCCGGCACGCTGGGGCGCTGATGCAATGCGAGAGCCGCCGGCACGTGCAATACCTCATCCACCTGAGCGTGCTCGGCCTGCGTCAGGCGACGGCGGGTATAGGTGCTGAGCGCCTCCAGGTAACGGCGCGAGCCCTCGGCATAAAGAACCCCCAGCGCCAGCGAGCTCTTGCCCGAACCCGACACGCCGGCAATGCCCACAAGCTTTCCCAGCGGAATATCGATATCGATGTCTTTAAGGTTATGAACGCGCGCGCCACGCACCTCGATAGCCTGCGGGCTCATCTTCTGTTCCGTCACCTTTATCACCCTACTCATGCCATAAAACTCGATCGCGAACGTACGCGCCCAGCATGGGCACGGTAAACCGGACGAGGCCGTATCCGGCAGCCTCGATGACGCGCTCGCGAATCAGGCTTGCGCGATATTTACTCGCCCAGCTCTGGGTACGATCACAGCGCTCAATGATATCCGCCATGCGCGTCGGTTTGCCCTCGTCAACCGCCATGGCCTCGATAAAAAGGCGCTGTGGACTGCGCAGCCCGTAATACAGGGGCGCGTCAACCGCTTCGTAGAACTCGGAGACGGCATCCGCATGGCCATCCTCGACATCGCGCCTTTCGATGACCTGCGAGCCACGCCGGACAGCAGACCGCCACATGTAATATCCCACCAGCTGAACCATATAGGGATGCCCCATGCTCTTGCGTGCCGCAAGGTCCGCCGTCTCCGCGTCAACGTAAAGACCAGCGTCTTTGACCGTCTGGATATATGAATCGCGCACCTTGGGCAAAGATATCGCCCCCAGCGTACGCTGCTGGGCGCGGCGCAAAAACGTCACGCTCGGCTCTTCGAGCAAGTCATCAACCATACTGGGTAAGCCGGCGAACACCAGCGCAAGACCGCGCTGGTCGCTATCTGACAAGCCCGTGGCATCCTGATCTCCAAGCACCTGCTGATAGAGAACGGCAAGAGCCGCCAGTTCCTCGATAGACGCCGATTGCGCCTCGTCAATCGCAAACAGTATGCCCTTGCCTGGACCGAGTTTCTTAAGGCGCTCGTTGACCAGCCCTCGCAACGTCTCGCCCTTTGCTCGCGCCGCCTCGACCGACATCCGGCCAAACGACGGACCGAGCTCCATTGACGTCACAACGGGTTTATTCGAGCGAAGCGCGTCGGCTAAGCGATCGCATAAGCCAAGCGAAGCGGAATCGGAGACAACCGCCCATCCGCGCTCATTGGCTAGACGTTGCAGCTCCCGTAGGAGAACCGTCTTGCCACAGCCGCGGTTTCCCGTAATGAGCATGAGCCTACCCGGCGCTCCGGCGCCGTTATCGAGCCCTTCCACGAAATCTTCGATGACCGACTCGCGACCAATGAGCATCGGAGGCCGCTTGCCTGCCGTTGGCTTAAAGGGATTTGGATTCATGTCGGCCTCCTCGGATTGGCAAACCCTGGCAATAGTTATACCAACTTGTACCAAGTTATACCAATAGCATGTGACAAAGGAACTGTCACTTTGTCACATGTGGCCGAAAAACTCGGCGTCTGCTGCTCGCCAGGGGCGGAAGGTAGAGGAATCGACCTTTACGTGCGCCGCGGCGGGTACGTCGTACCATTTGACCGTGTAACCGGCACCGTGAGAGCAAAAGACCGAATCGGGCGTGTTGGGCAGATCGGCCTCGGGCTCATAGGCGGCCGCCTCGATGACGCGCTCAGCATCATGGCAAGCCGCATAGCCGGCGAACTCTAGGTACAGATGCCCACGACCACTCGTATAGGCGGCTACCTCCAGCGCATAATCCTGCACCTCGGATGCCGGTACGCGACCCACAAGCGTCGCCCGGTCTCCCGCCATCGTCGGCGGCTCGTACTCGGCACCCATGCGCGTGGCATCCGAGAGCGCCCGACCCACGCACTCCCCCGGCACCTCGAGCTCAAAGCGATACCACGGCTCCAACAGCACCGCCGCGCCGGCCTCGCGCGCCCGCATCAAACCCTGGCGAATCGCGCGGTACGTGGCCTGGCGAAAATCGCCACCCTCGGTATGTTTGGCATGCGCACGGCCGCCCGTGAGCGTAATGCGCACATCGGTGATGGGCGAGCCGGTCAGCACGCCCAAGTGATCGCGCTCCATGGCGTTGGTGAGTGCCAGACGCTGCCAGTTAAGATCGAGCTCGTCGGTCGAGGTCACGGTACCAAACTGCACGCCCGAACCCGCTGGCAACGGCTCCAGACGCAGATGTACCTCGGCATAGTGGCGCAGTGGCTCAAAGTGGCCCACGCCCTCGACCGGCTGCGAAATAGTCTCCTTATAGAGAATGCCGCCGGGCTCAAACTCGACCGCAAGGCCAAAACGATCGGCAAGCACGCGCTGCACGACCTCGAGTTGCACGGCGCCCATCAGCTGCAAATGAATCTGCTCAAGATGCGTGTTCCAGCTTACGCCGAGCATGGGATCCTCGTCGGCAAGCTCGGCCAACGCTTTGAACACCGCGTGGACATCGTGTTCGTCCGGAAGCACCGTATAGGTGAGGACCGGCGCAATGACGGGCGCATCGCACGCGGATTCCGCGCCCAGGGCGTCCCCTGGGCGAACGTGCGCAAGGCCCGTCACGGCACAAATGCCGCCAGCAGCAACTTCTTGGGCAAGCTCATACTTCTCGCCGTTATAGATGCGTACCTGATCGACCTTCTGCTCCCATGCCTCGGCACCGGAACGTCCGCCAATCATCTGCTTGGCATGCAGTGTGCCGCCGGTTACTTTAACCCATGCCAAGCGCTCGCCGCGATCCCCGCGGCTGACACGATAGACGCGCGCGGCAAACTCCGGGAGCCACGCCTGTTCACGCATCAGCGCGCATATGCCATCCAGCAGCTCGTCCACGCCTTGGTCCTTGAGCGCCGACCCGGCAAAACAGGGAAAGAGCTTGCGCTCGGCAACCATGCGCGACAGCGTCGCGACGGAAAGCTCACCCGCCTTAAGAAACTCCTCGAGCGCTTCTTCGTCTAACGCGGCAGCGTCCTCCTGAACGGCCCCGCCCGCCAGCAGTTCGCCGGCATCCAGGCAGCCCTCGGAGAGACGTTGCCCAAGTTGTGCCAGCAAAACATCGCGGCCGGGATTCTCCAAATCGATTTTGTTGATGAAGATGAATGTCGGGATGTCATAACGTGCAAGCAGGCGCCACAGGGTTTCGGTGTGTCCCTGCACGCCGTCGTTGGCACCCACAACCAAAATCGCATAGTCAAGCGCGCGCAGCGTGCGCTCCGCCTCGGCCGAAAAATCGACGTGGCCGGGCGCATCCACGAGCATGACGTGGGTATCACCGTGGTCGAGCACGGCCTGCGACGAAAAAATCGTGATGCCACGCTCGCGCTCGATCGCGTTCGTGTCCAGATGCGAATCGCCATCGTCCACGCGGCCGCGCTTGCGAATGCGACCCGCGTTGAACAGCATGACCTCGGCCAACGTGGTCTTGCCGGCATCGACGTGCGCTAAGATTCCAACGACCGCTTGCTTCGACATGGCTCTCCTCTTATTGCAAGCCCATCGCACGCGGCAACGGGCGTTCACGCTCCACACTGGATGATACAATTTACGGGCCGGCGGGCGAAGCGGGCCCTATCCCCCGACCAAGCTCATCGCCCTGCGTTGCCGCGCGGCGATTTTCGTAGGTTCGCGCCTTGCGAAGGCCGGCTTGCAAATCAGCGCAGCGAACGAAAATGGCCCCACCCGGGACCATTTTCGTTCGTGCGAATTGTTGACACGTGCCCCTACTCTTACGCCTCACGCAGCCAGTCGAACGCAACACGCGGCGTGCCGTCCGACACATACACGACGCCGGCACGCTCGAACCCCGCCTTAATACTCGCGCCCTGCATGGGCAGGTTGTCCTGATGCGTGTCGATGCGCAGGTGATCGGCACGCTCCTTGGCAAAGGCAAACATCGCAGCCGCGATACCGTGCACGGTGCCATCGGACGCCACACGGTGCAGCACGGCGTACGGAGTGTCGCTGCGCCATTGACCATCCTCAATTACGTCATAGCACTCGTCCGGGCCCGGCAAAAAGGCAAACGTCGCCACCACGCGGCCATCGACTTCGCACACATAGCTGCCACCGGCGGCGATATCGGCAGCCAGTTGCTCGGCAGAAGGCGTGCCCTCGGGCCACTGTGTGGCGTTGCCATGCGCGCGCATAAAGGCGCGGGCCGCGTCATAGATAGCCATGACGGCGGGAATGTCGGTATCGAGGGTTTTTCTGATCATCACGCAGCGACCTCACGTTTATTGGTATCACTTTGATTGGGCAATGATACCAGCGTTTGGAGAGGGGCGCGATGCAGATGGGGAGCAAAAAGCGAGCCGCCTGGTCAAAAGCAAAAAGCGAGTTTTTGAGCACTGCCACCGGCGGCGATATGAGCGACCTGTTTGCACGCGAGGACGAGCGCCGCGACGCCCTGGACGCCGAGCGCGATGAGGCCTGGCGCTACAAGTCGTGCGAGCGCAAAAACCGTTACGACACGCGCGCCGAGGCCGAGGCCGTTATGGCCGACTGCGAAAACCGCGGGCGGCGCGGTTTGGCCTGCTACAAATGCGAATACTGCGGTGGCTGGCACCTGACGTCGCACCCTTGGAAATAGACCCTGCATCGGCACGGCACTGACGGAGCGCCAACCATCGCACGCAAGCTACGGGCGCGGTGGCACCAAAACATCGTAGCGAACGGCCTTGCCCGCAAGTTGATAGCTCGGCTTAACGCCGGCAAGCAGTGGCCCCTTCACCGGCCGCTTGATAACGACCTTGCGCGGGTGCACCGCAAGCGCGGCTTCGACCAGCGCCTCCTCATCGGCACACGGCTGTTCCAGATGATGCAAAAGTTGGAACTTCTTTTTAACCGCCGCGCTCTTGGTGCGCTCGGGAAACATGGGGTCCAGATACACCACGTCGGGAGCGGCGAGCTCGCCCTGCTCGATCAGCTCAGCTGTATGGCGAAGACCGGCAATGCTGTCCTCGCCGGCATGTAAGCGCATGCGTGCCACGGCTGTCGCAAGCGCCGGATCATCTGCCGCACGATCCAAGGCATCCTTGAGGAGCGCCGCGATCACGCAATCCTGTTCATACAGATCGACGGTAAAGCCCGCGGTCGCCAGCAGCAGCGAATCCTCGCCAAAGCCTGCCGTGGCGTCAATCGCCCATGGGCTCTCGATGCCTTTTGCGCGCGCAGCCTTTACCAGCAGCTCTTGCCGCAGACGGCCCTGCTTGAGCCGCGGCAGCATGCGGTCAAAATCGGCGCGCAGCTCCATCGTGCCGTCAGTGAGCGTGAGGCCCTCGGGCTTCCCGGTCAGCTCAAGCCCCGCGGCCCGAACAACAGAAAAGGGATCGACGACGCCCATGGGTACTCCTTAACAAGCAAAACGAATACGTGAGCGCCGTTTATGCCGGTACCCAACCGTCCGCTATTGTCCCACATGCGACATGGCCCACAGCATCCCAATGCAAAGCACCGCCATCAATCCCGTGCACACGGCAGCGATCACAGAATCACCCATGCGCCTTCCCAACGACCGCGGCTCACGCACTTGCCCTGCTCCGTACATCATGGCTCCTCCTTGAGGCCAACTCCTTGTTACGGCCTCATCATCTCAGCGCCGCACATGAGCTGCCATCGATTTGGCTTACGTCCAGCTTTCCCTTTTGAAAGGTTGGGTTGGGCCGCGCGGGCTCAAAGCGCTTTCAGGCGCATGCATCGCTGCGTTGAACTACAATGTGCTTCACCATATGTGCAGTACATTGGGTGCGCCAAGTTGGCGTACTCGTATCGAAAGGACCAGCCATGAGCTTCACTCGCAAGACTCTCAAAATCCTTGCTCTCATCTACTTTGTTTTGGGTATCGCCAGCCTCGTCACCGCCGGCGTCGGTATCGCCACGGGCGGTCTCGATTCCACGTACGGTTCGTACGCCACGCTCGCAGCGGTCGTGCTTATCGCCAAGGGTCTCGTCGACCTTGCCGCAGGCGTCGCCGGTATCAAGGGCGCCAACAAGCCTTCGCAGGTGGACGGCGCGTTTAAGCTCGGTATTGTTGCCGCGGTCGCCACGCTTGCCCAAGCGGTGCTCACGCTTCCCGCGTTTGGCGGCGACGCCATCAACTTTGGCGCCTTTGTCATCGTGGTGTACGACCTGTTCTTTGTTCAGCAGGCACACGCCGTTAAGGCCGAGAACAAGGACCGCCTATAAGCGCTCGCTTCTCATAACCTCTGCAGCCAAGCAACTAAAAAGGGCCGATCGCGCATCTCCGCGGTCGGCCCTTTACGTTTGCCCAGATAAAACCTACCAAAATAAACCTGTCCCTTTTTGACAGGTTGTTAGCTGTGGCGGTACTCGGCGATGATGAAGTCGATGTCAGTCTGAAGGGTATCGAGGTTTGCCAGGCGCTCTTTGTCGGCGGGGCGCGTGCGGTAGTAGTACGGCGTCATCTGGAACACCGCCTCGATGTCCGCCTGGGTCTGAAGCGTAATATTCGCAGACACCCGCTGCGTTCCGACCAACTCGAGCTCGGTGGTCTGCGGCAGCTTCTCGTCATTAAGATATGGCGTGTCGTAGAGCACCTCCTTGAGCCCAAACAAATGACGGGCACCCGGCACCACGGTATAGAGTGAGCCCTCTGGCGCCAGCACGCGGGCAAACTCACGCTCGTTAAAGGGAGCGAAGAGCTCGGTCACCATATCGAAGGCGCCGTCCGCCACGGGGATGTCCTTCATGTTGGCCACGAAATAGGTCGCATCGCCGCGCTTGGCGGCCAGGCGCACCATCTCTTTGCCCAAGTCGAACCCGCAAGCGCCCACGCCCGGCACCGCGCCCATGGCACTCGTGTAATAGCCCTCGCCACAGCAAATATCGAGCAACGTCATGGGGCCGTTCGTAGGCGCAGCGCGCCCAGACACCTGCTTGCACACCAGCTCGACCATCGCATCGCGCAACGGCGCGTAGTATCCACGGTTCAAAAAGTCACGACGGCTGCGCGCCTGCGACTTGGGATCGCCCATGGAGTCGCCGCTCTTGGACGAGCGCAATAGATATAGATAACCCTCGCGCGCACGGTCAAACCGGTGTCCGCCCGCGCATGCGGCCCCACGCTCATCGTCCACCAACGGTTCATGGCAAACGGGACACAACAACATGGCTACTCCTTAGCGCGAACAACACAACGCCCACTATTGTCGCACGCCTTCCCCACCTAGTCATTGGGGACGTTCTTGAATGACTAGTCGTTTAAGGACGTCCCCAATGACTACAAGGAGTGTCCCCAGCTGCCGGCAGAAAAGGAACGTCCCTAAGTGCCGACTGGTTGCATTAGGAGTATCATCGTCTGCGCAAATAAGCACGATATAGCATGTTAGAGATTGAGAGCGTATGGCTGATACCGCATCTAAGCACATCGATATGACCACCGGCTCGCTGTGGCGCAATATTCCCCTGTTCGCCTTCCCCGTGGCCGCCACGAGCATCTTGGAGCAGCTGTCGAACCTCATCGCCACGGTCATTATCGGCAACTTCTCGGGCGACCAGGGAACCCTCGCCATGGCGGCGGTCGGCTCCAATGTTCCGCTTACCAGCCTTATGCTCAACCTGTTTATTGGCATGTCGCTTGGCTCCAACGTGGTCATCGCCAACGCTATCGGCCGCGACGATCAGAGCATGGTCAAACGCGCCGTCCATACCTCGATCTTAATGGCGCTCGTGGGCTTTATCGTCATCGCGCTGGGCGAGATCTTTGCCGAGCCCATGCTCGCCGCCCTCAACGTTCCCGCCGAAACCATGCCGCTCGCTTCGCTCTACCTGCGCGTCTTTTTGCTGAGCATGCCCTCGATCTTGCTCTACAACTTTGAGGCTGCGATCTTCCGCTCCGTCGGCATCACCCGCATGCCGCTGCAGGCGCTTGCCGTGTCCACCGTCCTCAACATTGGCCTGGACCTCATCTTTGTCCCCGTACTCCACTGGGGTGTCGCGGGCGTCGCCATCGCCACCGCCATCGCCTACACCGTCAGCGCCGCCACACTCTTTATCCGCCTGCTCAAGACCGACTCCGTCGTCCGCGTCACCCCACGCGACCTGGCTATCGACCCCGTCGCCCTCAAGCGCATCGTCAAGATCGGCCTGCCAGCCGGCATCCAAAGCGCCGTCTTTGCCGTAGCCAACATCATCATCCAGTCCGCCATCAACAGCCTGGGCACCGAGGTCATGGCGGCATCGAGCGCCGCCATGAGCTTGGAGTACGTATGCTACAACCTGCTCAACAGCTTTAGCCAGGCGTGCACCACCTTTGTGGGACAAAACCACGGTGCCCGCCAGATCGACCGCTGCACCAAAACGCTCAAGGTCTGCCTGGTCGAAGGCGGTATCGTCGCGCTCACCACGATCATCGTTATTGTCGGCCTGGGGCGCGAGATCTTGTCGCTGTTCAACAGCGATCCCAACATCGTCTCGATCGGCTATATCCGCGTGTGCTCGATCTTCCCGGCGTACGCCTTTAGCATGTTCTACGAAAACATGTCAGGCTACCTGCGCGGCTTTGGCATCTCGCTCACACCCGCCCTCATCACCATGATCTGCGTCTGCGGCATCCGCTTCTACTGGGTGTTCTGCGTGTTCCCGCACTTCCGCACCTTTGCGAACATCATGATGGTCTACCCCATCAGCCTGGGCACCACGGCGTTCTTTATGGTCGTGGCGGTACTACTTTGCCACCCGGCACGCACCTATCGCGCCACCCAAGCCAAAGCGACAGCCCGCTAAACACCGCACTCAACGCCACGACAGTCATTAATTGACAATATGCGAGCTCATATAGTCGATAAAGCGCCTCGTGGCGATAGGCATGGTGTCCCAGCTGCGCCAGGCGGCCACCACGTCGCGCGAGGGGGCATGCACGATGGGCCGCACACGAATATCGGCTCGCATGCCCTCCACAGTACGACGGTAGAGCATGCTCACGCCTAGGCCCTCCTCCACCATCGCCATGATGGTGTAGTCGTCAGTCACCTCGCTCGTCACGTGCGGCGACAGCCCATGCGCCGCAAATGCATCGAGCACCAGGCTCTGTTCGCCCTCATCCAGCAGTACAAACGGCTCGGACGCCAGGTCGGCGAGTGTCACCTTTTCCTTTGCCGTCAGCGGATGCGCGGCCGGCAACAATGCCACCAACTCGTCGTGATAGACCACGCGCTTCTCGAGCCCAGCGGTAAATCCGCGTGCCGTAAAGCAAAAATCAACCACGCCATCGTGCACCCACTGGGCGTTGCGCGTGTAATCGCCCTGCTTGAGGGTAAAGCGTACGCCCGGGTGCAGGGCTCCAAAATCGCGGATCACGCGCGGCAACACGGTTCGACTCACGTTGGTAAACGTCGCGATGCGAATATCAGTCGACGAAAGCCCCAGCAGCTCCTGCCGCTTGCCCTCGAGCTCGAGCTCGGCGGTCACAATCTGGCGCAGGTACGGCAGATATTGTTTACCGTCGCGCGTAAGCGAAACGCCCTGCTTTCCGCGCTCGATAAGCGTGGTGCCCAGCTCGCGCTCGAGCGCCTTGACGGCCTGGCTCACCGCACTTTGCGTATAGCCCAACTCGTCCGCCGCGCCTTTAAGGCTGCCGCGGTCGACCACCATACAAACAATCTGATACCGCGATGCCATCGTGCCTCCACATCAATGCAGCCGTAAAACGTTTTGCCAGCGCTTTTCGCGCCTACTTTAGCGTTTCTTAATCATACTGAAGATACATTCGCTTTACTACATCAACATCTGAGAGCAGAATCCTTTGTGCGAAACCGTTCTGTAACAAAAGGAGTCCCATGGATCGCAAAAAAGCAATCGCGCTCTCATTTTCCGTTCCCGTCGCATGGGGCTTTTCGTATCCCCTCATGAAGATCGGCATGGACAGCATGAACGCCACGAGCATCGTCGCGTTGCGCTGCATCATCGCCTTTGTGGCCTGTCTGCTGCTCTTCCACAAGCGCGCGTTCCGCATCAACCGCGACCTTATGGTTCGTGCCGCTATCATCGGCGCCATTATGGCAACCGAGCTCACCTGCATGTGCTTGGGCTCCAGCCTCACTTCTGCCTCCACTGCCGGCTTTTTGCAGAGCCTGACGGTCGTGATCGTGCCGTTTGCCAACGCCGCCCTGCTGCGTCGCGCCCCCGAGCGCAAAGTGCTCGTCGGCACCGCCATCGTCACCTGCGGTATGTTGCTGCTCTCGGGCGCAGACTTTACCAGCCTGAATCCCGGCGCGATCATCATGCTGCTCTCGGCCTTTATCTATGCCAGCCACATTATCGTGGCCAAGCGCTTTGTCGAAGAAGTCGATCCGCTTGCTCTGGGCGTTTGGCAGCTGGGCTTCGGCGGCTTGTTCTCGGGCATCGCCGCATGCGTCTTTGGCGGTTTCACACTTCCCAGTACGCCCAGCGAGATCGTGGTCGTCGTCGCGCTCGCACTCATCTGCTCTGCCTACGGCTTTATCACCCAGACGCTCGTGCAGCCCCACGTACCCGCCGAGACCACCGGCTTCGCCTTCTCGCTTGAGCCGGTCTGCTCCGCTGTCTTTTCGTTCTTCTTGGTTGGCGAGGTCCTGAGCCCCATCGCCTTCTTTGGCGCCGCCCTCATCCTAACCGGCGTCATGGTGGCAACCGTCGAGCTTCCGCGCCTCCGCGCACATGAACAGGCTCGCATGGCAGGAGCGCCCGAGCACGTCTCGTAGACCCCGCTCTTCATACAGCCGTGGCATAAAGGCAACCGGTGCGCCTTTACAATAGATGCCAACAGAGCATCTGCCATAAAGGAGCCCCATGGACACCGCGACCCGCGACCGCAACATAGCAACTTGGTTGGGCGATGCGCCGCAGCCGGTACGTGACACTACGAACCAGCTGCTCGAGCGCATCGCCCTCTTGCGTGCCGAACAGACCATCTACCCGGCACAAGACGACATCCTCAATGCCCTCGCCTACACGCCGGCCGACCAGGTCAAGGTTGTCATCTTGGGTCAAGACCCCTATCACGGACCCAACCAGGCCATGGGGCTGTCGTTCTCGGTCCCCGCAACGCAAACCAAGTTGCCGCCGAGCCTGCGCAACATCTATAAGGAACTCAAAGCCGATCTGGGTTGCCCCATCCCCGCCACGGGAGACTTGACACCATGGGCACAACAGGGCGTCCTGCTTCTCAACACTACGCTCACCGTGCGCGAACACGCCGCGAACTCGCACGCCAAACTAGGCTGGAGCACGCTCACCGACTACGTTATCGAACGCTGCTGCCAGCTGCCCCAGTCGGTCGTCTTTTTGGCATGGGGTCGCTTTGCCCAGCAGATGGTCGAAGGTAAACTCGCCGCGACCGGCGCGGGTAAGGCAACCAGCAAGTTCTGTCTGGCCTCCACGCACCCCTCGCCGCTTTCGGCCAATCGTGCCACGGCGGAACTCCCTGCCTTTATGGGATCGCGTCCCTTCTCCGCCGCCAATCGGCTACTCGAACAGCACGGCTCGCCCCCCGTCAACTGGACTTGCCTCGACTAAAAATCGATATACCAAAAACGCGCCCGACGGCTTTCCATCGGGCGCGTTTCCTATTCGGGCCAAATAAATTGCGTGCGGCCGGCCTCGCCGCCATCGATTAGCAGACTCTGTCCGGTCATAAACCGGTTGGTCACGCCCACAAAGTAGATCCACTCGGCGATCTCTTGGGCGGTGGCCCAGCGCTTAAGCGGCGTGAGCTCCATAATCTGGTTCCACAGGTGTTCGTCTTCCATCACGCAACGGTTGAGCGGCGTGATAACGCCGCCCGGGTCCACACTGTTGGCGATGGCCTGCGGTGCCAGGCGGTTTGCAAGGTTCTTGGTGTAGGCGATAACGCCGCCCTTGCTGGCGGCATAGGCGGGAAACTCCGATCCCGTATGTCCGCTCGCCGACCCCACATTGACCACGGATTTGATAGCCGGCGCCGGCTTGGCGGCAAGCCCCTCCCCCACAAAGGCGTAGCGCTCGGTCACATTGATGGTGCCACACAGGTTAGCGGCGATGTCGTCGGCCGAATCCTGCGTACCGGCAACGTTCACGATTACCTGGGGTTCAAGGTCGCCTGGAAACGAGTCCGGCTCGCGGACATCAACGATCAGATGGCGGTAGCGCTCGTGTTCGATCGCCGCCGGCAGCAGATCAAAGCCCACGACCTCGTGACCCTCGTCCAAAAAGCGCTGCACGCACGCGGCTCCGATACCGCCCGAAGCGCCCGTGATCAAAACCCGCATACTTGCTCCTTAGGCGGTTGCGTGGCGCTCGAGGTACTCGGAGCCCACGTTCTCGCGCTCCCAGCCGCGCACGACCTTGTAGCCCACGGGGCTCAGGAAGACCTCGCACAGCAGCTCGGCAACAGCACCGGTCAGCGAGCACATAAGGACCTGCACCCAGGTCCAACCAAAGAACGTGTGGCTCACCACAATGGCAAAGACCAGGTTGTCGATAAACTGGCCAACACCTGTGGACACATAGGAGCGGAAGGCGAAGCTCGCAAAGTTATTCTTTTTGAGCATACGGCCGAGCGACTGGTTGAGCGTGGAGTTAACCACGGCAGAAACGAGCATTGCCAGCGAAGAGCCCAGCACCACGTACCAGGTGCCGCCAATGGTGGCGTTAAGGGCGGTGTTGACCTCGATCATGCCGGTGTCGTAGTAGGCGCCCCACATACCGGGCGTGAGCGAGCATGCCCAAAAGCACAGGCTCACGGCCAGGTTGACCAGCAGCGCGAGGATAGAGATTTTGATGGATGCCTTGGCGCCAAAGCGCTTGCAGATCATGTCCTGGCACAAAAACGAAACCCAGCTCACCACAAAGCCGCAATCGAGTGCCAGATACGGCAGGCTGATAAGCTCTTTGTTGGCCAGCAGGTTCATCATGATGACGCTCACGAAAAACAGCGAAACCGTTGCCGCGGGAATGCTCCGCAGCAGGACCTTGTAGTCCTCCATGACCTTCTTGATCATTATGTACTCCTTTGGTTTTAGGTTTAACGAGCAGGATATCGGACCCGAACTGCTCGGACGCCCCGGTCTTGAGACGACGGTGGGTATGATAGCCGCTCACACGGCATCAGGCAAGCGAACGGCGCGGCAGCCCCGCAGGGCCACCGCGCCGATGCGTTAAAAGGCCACGTTGCCAAACTCCGACAGGATAAGGTCGGGGTTGTGGTCGGTAGCCCAATCCACGTTCCACGGGCTCGTGAACAGCAGTAGCTTACCGCCGCGCATGTCCTCGACGCGCAGCGTGTCGCGCGTGAGCGAAAGACCCGGGATATCGATGGTATCGGGGTCATTCTGGATCCAGCGGATGTCCGTATAGGGCAGCGGCTGGCGACGAACCTCAACACGGTACTCGGCCTTGAGACGGCGCTCGAGCACCTCAAACTGCAGCACGCCGACCACGCCCACGATGACGCTCTCCATGCCGGCACCCAGCTCGCGGAAGATTTGGATGGCGCCCTCCTGGGCAAGCTCCTCCATACCCTTGACGAACTGCTTGCGCTTGAGCGTGTCGACCTGCGTAATGCGAGCAAACATCTCGGGGGCGAACGTCGGAATCTGCGGATACTGCACGTGGCGCTTGCCGGAGCACACGGTGTCGCCGATGCTAAAGATACCCGGATCGAACAGGCCCACGATATCGCCCGCGTACGCCTCGTCCACGATGGCGCGATCGTCGGCCATCATCGACGTGCCCGTGGCAAGCTTGAGCTTGCGGTTGCCCTGCACGTGGAAGGCATCCATGCCGCGCTCGAACTTGCCCGAGCAAATGCGCACAAAGGCGATGCGGTCGCGGTGGTTCTTGTCCATGTTGGCCTGGATCTTAAACACAAAGCCGCTAAAGTCGTCGCGGCAGGGATCGACCGGCTCGCTGGTGAGCGTATCGGTATAGGCGCGCGGCGTCGGGGCCAGACGCAGGAACTCCTTGAGGAAGGGCTCCACGCCAAAGTTGGTGAGCGCCGAGCCAAAGAACGCCGGGCTCAGCTTGCCGCAGGCCACAGCATCCAAGTCGAGCTCGTCGCCAGCGCCATCGAGCAGCTCGATGTCGTCCATCAGGTTCTTATGGTTCTCCTCGCCGATGAGCTCGTCCATGGAAGGATCGCCCAGCTCGGCCTCGACCTCGGCGACCTTCTTGGTGGCGTTGGCGTGACCGTCGCCCTCGAAGGCGATAACGCGACGGGTCTGACGGTCGAACACGCCGCGGAAGTTGCGGCCGCTGCCGATCGGCCAGTTCATGGGATAGGTGTTGATGCCCAGAACATTCTCGATCTCTTCCATGAGCTCAAACGGATCGCGAGCCTCGTGGTCGAGCTTGTTCACAAAGGTGAAGATGGGAATGTGGCGCAGCGTACAGACCTTAAAGAGCTTTTTGGTCTGGGCCTCGACGCCCTTGGCGCCGTCGATGACCATAACAGCAGCGTCGGCGGCCATAAGGGTACGGTAGGTATCCTCCGAGAAGTCCTGGTGGCCGGGGGTATCGAGGATGTTGACGCAGGCGCCGTTGTAGGTGAACTGCAGCACCGAGGAGGTAACGGAAATACCGCGCTCCTTCTCGATGTCCATCCAGTCCGAGACGGCATGCTTGGCCGAGCTCTTGCCCTTGACCGAGCCGGCAGTCTGGATGCTGCCGGTATAGAGCAGCAGCTTCTCGGTAAGTGTGGTCTTACCGGCGTCCGGGTGGCTGATAATCGCGAATGTGCGGCGCGACGAGATTTCATCCGACAAGCTTGCCATGCGGATCCTTTCTTGCATTAAGTGCATTACGTCGATGTAACCCTACTATTGTAGCCGCGAAATCTCGGCATAGGGCACCTATCAGGACAAATTCATCAGTTGGGGCCTAGGGTAGCAGTCGATGGCGACACTCCGCAGCAGTTTGTCTCGATCTGTAACATCTAGACGGTTTTTGAACCTCTTCCTGTTACAGATTTAGACAAACAGGTGGGCGTCCCAGAAAGATCTCGATCTGTAACATCTAGCCACTCAAAACGGGTCCATCTGTTACAGATTGAGATATAAGGATAGACGGGTGGCCAATGTCTCGATCTGTAACATCTAGCAGCCAAAATCTTCTCCAGTTGTTACAGATTGAGACAACCAAGTGGGGCCCGCCAGCAAAATCTCAATCTGTAACAGGTAGCCGTCCAAATCGGTTCCAGATGTTACAGATTGAGATGAATGAACGCGCTGACAATCCGAATTTGTCTCTTGTGCAACTGTGCATAGTGTATATATACTGTGCTTACCGGTTATATACACGTGTAGCCCATCAGCTAAGGAGCCGCTGTGGACATCATCCTATCCAATTCGTGCGATAAGCCCATCTACGAGCAGATAACCTCGCAGGTCAAAGCTCAGATTTTATCGGGCACGCTCGCTGCGGGCGCCAAACTCCCCAGCATCCGTGCACTCGCGAGCGATCTTGGCGTGAGCGTCATCACCACCAAGCGCGCCTACGCCGACCTGGAGCAGCTCGGGTTTATCTGCACCGTGCAGGGCAAGGGCTGTTTTGTCGCCGAGGGCAACCAGGAGCTTTTGCGCGAAAACCAGCTCTGCCATATCGAAGAGCTACTTGCGAAAGCGGCGAGCCAAGCCGAAACCCTGGGCGTCACGCGCGACAAACTGCACGAGATGCTCGACCTGGTGGCCCCCGAAACCATGCAGTAGCCATCTGCAAGAAAGGCTATACCATGCAAAACTTGCTAGAACTCAAAGGCATCTCACGCACTGTAAGCGACCGCTTTTCGCTGCGCGACGTCACGCTTGCCGTGGAGCCCGGCCAGATCGTCGGCTTTGTTGGTGCCAATGGTGCCGGCAAAACAACGACGATTCGCGCCGCGCTCGGGCTTATCAAGCTCGATGCCGGCGAGGTGCACCTGTTTGGGCAGCGCTGTGGCGCCGACGCGCCCGATGAGACACAGCGCTGCCTGCGCTCCCGCGTCGGTCTCGTCCTGGACACATGCCCCTTCCCCTCCACGCTCAAGGCGGGCCAGATCGAGGCACTCGTAGGCCCGGCGTACCCCACCTGGAGCCACGACACCTTCGCCAGCCTCATCGACCGATTTGGCTTGGATCCCAAGGCAAAGGTCAAGGACCTCTCCCGCGGCATGGGCATGAAGCTGCAGCTTGCCTGCGCGCTCAGCCACCAGGCCAAGCTGCTCGTTTTGGACGAAGCCACCGCGGGCCTCGATCCCATGGCACGCGAGGAGCTGCTCGATGAGCTGCTCGCCTTTGTTTCCGACGGCCTGCACAGCGTGCTGCTCTCGAGCCATATTACGTCCGACCTCGATCGCGCCGCCGACCGCGTCATCTGCATCGATAACGGCTCGATTATTTTTGACCTGCCGCGCGAGGACATTACTGACCGCGCCGGCATCGCCCACTGTACCCAAGCACAGGCCGCCGAGCTTATGGCTTGCGTCGAAGGCGCCCGTGCCGTCCACCACGCCTATAGCGTGGACGTGCTCGTGCCCAACCGTCGCGAAACGCTCGAAGCCTTTCCCGAGATTCCCTGCGATCGGGCAACCATTGATGACTATCTGCGCCTCATGCTGAAAGGGGCTTCGAAATGAAACGCGCCTTTATGTCCGAGCTCGCCATCGTTCGCACGCTCACCCCGAGCATCGCGGGCGTCGGCCTGTTCATCTTCGTCGTGCTAACCCTTGCCAACGCGTCGGATGGCGATTCCGGCATGAGCGCCGGCGCCTGCGCGGTCAGCGCCATGTCGCCCATCATGGTCATGAGCTCGCTGGCCGGCTTCGACAATCAAAACGGATGGGAGCGCTATCGGGCAACGCTGCCTCTCACGCGCAAAGACATTATTTGCGCACGCTACCTGTGCATCGTTGTCTTCTCGGCCATCATGGCCTGCGCCGCCGTGCTTTTGAACATCATCGCCCTTCCGTTCTTCAACAGCGCGGGCGTGGCCTCGACAGGACAAACCATCTTTGAGATCGCAATTGCCTCGGCAGCATCGATGCTCATCTCCCTCATGATGGTGTTCTTGGCACAGCCGCTGTTCTTCCGATTTGGACACATGGAGGCACTGCGCCTATCCGTTGGCCTGTTTGCCCTACTCGGATGCCTTACCATGGCAGCGCTGAGCTCCTCCAACCCCATCAGCAACTGGCTTATGTCGATTGCCGGGGCGAATCCCGATCCTGCCGTCCTTGGCTGTCTGTGTGCAGGAATTGCCGTACTGGCGCTCGCACTATGTGTAATCAGCTGCGCTGTCAGCACCAAGGTTTATCGAGCACGCGATCTGTAATCGACGGCTAAAAAAGCTTAGGTGGTACCCCGCTTATTTTTTCAATGTAACGAGGCGGCATAGCGTCACCACCGCCCTTCACAGCAGGCCGTCTAGTTCTTGGCAACCAAAAAGACACCGTCAGCATATCGAAGGTGAATACTTTTCCGAGAAGTGAACGAGTAAAAACAGTGCCCTGTAGCATCGACATTTTTAAGGACTCAATTCCTGCGGTTTTTGTCTAAGAATCCTGCAGTTTTGTTCGTAAAAAGTGTGTATGTTCCAGGGGTCCAGATTTACTCGTTCACTTCGCGGAAAACCATTCACCTTCGATTCGAGCCTTAACCAAATGCCCTCTCGAACTATGGCCCCTGTCTCACCACAGCGATACCAAAGCTTCATGGCGGGGCGGTATCATCGGACGAGCGCCGTAAATCTGGCGCGGTCGTTCTTTGGGGAGGCATTTCACCCGTGTCGTGGGTCGCAGCAGCATTTGTGTCGGCTTTCTTTGCCGGCGTCACATCTGTCCTGGCCAAATGCGGCATCAAGCAGACCGACTCCGATGTCGCGACGGCCATTCGCACCTGCGTGGTGCTCGTTTTCGCCTGGGCAATGGCGGGCATTTCTGGATCCATTGGAACCATCGGCAGCATCGAACCCAGATCTTGGCTCTTTCTCGTCCTCTCGGGACTCGCTACCGGCGCTTCGTGGATCTGTTACTTTAAGGCGCTGGGCATCGGAGACGTCAATAAGGTCGTACCGGTCGACAAGATGAGCACCGTACTCGCCGCACTGATCGCCATCGTGCTTTTTGGCGAGACGAGCAACCTTGCGGTTAAGCTCGTGGGAACCGCTGTCATCACCCTCGGCACGTTTTTAATGATCGAGAAGAAGCAGTCTGCCGGACCCGAGCAGCAGCAAGACCGGACCTGGCTCGCTTACGCCCTCGGCGCTGCCGTGTTCGCGGCGCTCACGTCCATCCTTGCCAAGGTTGGCATCGAAGGCGTCGAGTCAAACCTGGCCACGGCAATCCGCACCTGCGTGGTACTGGTTATGGCATGGGCGATCGTGGCAGCCAAGGGAAAACTGGATCAGGTCGCGCACGCTGACCGGCGCGAACTCACATTTCTCGCAACATCGGGCATCGCGACCGGAGCATCGTGGCTGCTCTATTACTACGCCATCGCCACAGGCCAGGTGAGCGTCGTGGTGCAGATCGACAAACTATCGATTGTCGTATCAGTACTATTTGCGCGCCTGACATTCAACGAAAAACTCTCACGACACAGCGTCATCGGTCTCGCTCTCATCGTACTGGGCACCGCCGCGCTCGCAGTTTGGAAGTAGCGCGGCCAGCAGCCGCTACATCCTCACACCTGGCTTGGGATGCCTGTACTGACCGTGGGATGCCGTGCGCTTACCGTGCGAGATGGCAAATTTGGGACAACAATGCAGGCAACGAAGGCAGGCTGCGCACTCCGGCTTTGTCCAGACGGGAAGGCCGTCGCGCATCTCAATCGCCGCCATGGGGCAGCGCTTGGCACACAGGCCGCAGCCGATGCAGCGATCGGCATCGACGGCAAACTTGCTCGTCTGTTGCATGCGCGGCAGCCCAATTGCGTGATACGCGCACGATGCAAACAGAGGCACGCGATGGCGCATCATGTTGCCCGTGCGGCGTGCCCGCACCGCCTCGATCACGGCATCAATCTGCGCCTCGGCAGCTCTATTGATACCCTCAACCTTTTGAGGGTCAGACAGGTCGAAAACAGGCGTCCAGGTATCGGGCATCTTGACGCTCATCGCCGCATCTAACTCGAGCCCACGCTCGTGTAGCAGATCGCGGGCGAACTTGGCCGATTGCCCGGTCGTCGAACCATATGTCGAGACATAGAACGTATAGGGGCGCTCGCCGCCCTTTGTGCCGGCAGCAACCGATAGGTCGACAGTCTTCAAAAACTCGATCATTGGCGTCGGCAAGCCCCAGGCGTATACCGGGGCGACAAACCCCAGCCGACAGGGGCCTTCCATCACAGCAAGGTGAAGGATCTCGGCATCAAAGCGCTCAATCGACATAACTTTGTCGCTTGTCGCCGCTGCAATGCGACGCGCCACATGCTCGCTGTTCCCTGTCGCGCTAAAGTACAGGATCATCTCGTACCCCTGGAATTGACTCGTGAAAAACCGCGCTACTTGCGCAGCGGCTTGGGCAGCGGAATGCCGGCGGCGATGACGGCCGCGATGATCATGCAGACGATACCCTTGAGTGGGAAGCACATGAGCAGCAGGCCCACGACCATGACCGGCTGACGCATGACCGCACCCATCGTCGATGCCGTGCAGACGGCGACGCAAAAGACCGGATCTGCGCCGGTGAGGATGGCAAGGCCATAGCCCAGGCTTACGCCCGAGAAGATAACCGGGAAGAAGTGACCGCCGCGCCAGCCCAAGTTGATAAGAGCGGGGGTCAGCATGGCCTTGACCAGACCGGTCAAAATAAGCACGCCAGCGGGAATGGTCAGATAGGTTTCCATGAGCACGTCGGCCTGGGTCTCGCCGGCAAACATGGTATAGGGCAGAACCGTGCCACAGATGGCGAGTGCCAAACCGGCCAGCATGGCCTTGACGACAGGACGCTCCCCTATTGCATGGGACAGTGCCTCGCTTGCATGCTCAGAGACAAAGTACAGCCAGCCGCAGACGGTGCCGATCAACGACAGAGGGACGAGCCAGGTAAGCTCTAGGTTGCCCACCTCGGCGGACTCGAACCTGGGCATGCCCATGCCGCCGCCCACAAGCTGTCCAAGCAGCAGGTAGGTGCCCAGACCGCCGGCAATCGCAATACCGTAGACCACCGTCTTTTGCGCCTTGGGCAGCTTGATGGTGATCTCGCCGGACGCGGACTCATCGTCGGCGTCTTCACCCTGGCCGTCGGTGCTACCGGCAAGCGGCGCCACAAAGCCAAAGACGGGCGCGGTAAAGAGTGCCGTCAGGGCAGCCTGGGTGCCCAGCAGCGTGAGCTCCCTAAACTCGGCGCCAAAGCGACGCATGCGATCGCCGACCCAGCTGCACAGACCCGCGATGACGCCGGTCAGGCCGGCCTCCGGTCCAATGCTGCCGCCAAACAGCAACGGCAGCAATGCCGCGAGCGAAAGCTTGCCCAGGTTGTCGTACGGGTAGCGCCCGTCTTGCTTAACCTTAGCCATCACCTGATTGAGGTCATCGGTCTTGGTGCCTGTCATCTTTTCGTACAGACCGATTAACAGGCCGCCCAGCAGGCAGACAAAAAACGGGTACGGCAAAAAGCCAAACGGGCCGCTGGCAAGCTCGGGCGAAGCGACGCCCAGCGCGTGTGGAATCTCGGTCCATAGATAGTCGATGCCGTGCTCCATCGCAAAGAAGAACAGCCAGACTGCGGCACCTGCGAACGCACCGGTCACGGCAACGCTAACTAAAAACAGCGCGCGGTTTTTAGGTTTGGCAAGCTTATCCATCGGGCCCTCCCGTAGTCAAAGTCGACATAGATACGTTGTATTTTAAAGCGGTTGCGGCGTGAGCGCGCCAACCATCTGCACCATTAACAGCACCGTTGGGCACCGCATGCGACGAACCCGATGTCTAGCGACCGATAATTGATGCGATCTCGCACAGGTCATCGGCAAAGTAGATGCCTTGTTGGCGCTGCAGGCTCGATAGGCCCTTGTCGATCATATGCTCGAGCAGTGCCTTCAGGTCATTGTAGTAACCGTCCAGGTTGTACAAGATGCACGGCGCGTTGAGGTGCCCCAACGACACGGCAGACATAACCTCGGCAATCTCCTCGAGCGTACCCGTGCCACCCGGAAAGGCGATAAACGCGTCACCAAGCTCGATCATCTTCGCCTTGCGCTCGGCCATATCGCTCGTCACGATAAGGTCGTCGATGCCGTCGTGCTGGAACTCCGCCTCGATAAAAAAGCTCGGCTCCACACTCGTCACGTGGCCGCCGGCATCGAGCACGCTATCGGCAAGCGCGCCCATCAGGCCCGACTTGGATCCGCCGTACACCAGCGCGTGACCATGAGCGCCAATCCATGTGCCGAGCTCCTGCACCGCAGGCAGAAACGCCGGATCGTTGCCGACGCTCGCGCCCAGGTACACCGTGATATTCATATGCAATCCCCCTTGTTGCGCGATGCGCTAGCCCTAACGTTGCCGGCGACGGTACTCGCGCACGCGACGCGACAGGTCGGCGAGCTCGTCGCGGTCGAGCTCTTCCAAATGCTCCAAGTCGTCCATAAAGCGTGCCATGGTGTCCTTTTGGCGCAGCTTGATGAGCGTGTTGCAGTAGCTCACCGCAACACCCGTGAGCATGGCGATGTAGAAGATGCTGATGACGCTCAAGATGACGGTGATGGCGCGGGCAACCGGCGTCTCGGCCGGAATATCGCCAAAACCGATGGTCGACACGGTCTCAAAGCTAAACCAGAGCCCGTCGCCAAAGGTGAGGGTCGTGGGCTCGGACAGCCAGACGGCCGTTGAGCAGAGCAGGAAAAAGACAAGAAACACGCCCGTTATGTGGGCAAAGCCAGCCTGATGCAACACATCGGCAAGTGTCCTCAGCTTTTTCATCGCGACCCCTTCCGCGGACAATCATTCACATTTGCTCGATATTGTCCCACGCCTCCCCCGCAAACGGAACTAGTCATCGGGGACGTTCTTAAACGACTAGTCATTCAAGAACGTCCCCAATGACTAGTCGTTTAAGAACGTCCCCGATGACTATATCTGTGGGCGAACGGGGCACCTGAGCTGGTATCCTTATGCGGTAATGTCTCGATTCGTTAGGATTGCATGTGAGAACTGCCGCTGTCCTTCGTTCAACTATATATCGTGCCCTGGTCATCGTGCTTACCGCACTTACCGTGCTGGGCGGCGCCATGCCCGCCCCCGTCTATGCCGGCGACTCTGATCAGCAGGTCAAAACGGTCCGCGTTGGCTGGCTCGTCAGCAACAGGAGTTTCCAGGAAGGCACACCGGGCGAACGCCTCTCGGGCTGGGGTTACGAATACCTCCAGACGCTTTCGTACTACACGCCCGGCTGGCAATACGAATACGTCAGTGGCACCTTCACCGAGCTCATGGACAAGCTCGAGGCGGGCGAAATCGATCTGATGCCCAACATCTCCTACTCCGAGGAACGCGCCCAAAAGTTGCTCTTTTCCTCGAATCCCGAGGGCACCGAGCGCTACTACATCTACGCCAGGCCCGATCGCGACGACCTGGCCAAGGGTGACCCCCAAGCGCTCCAAGGCCTTACCATCGGCTACAACCCCGGCGCTATGCAAACCTTCGTCGGCCAGCAGTGGCTCGCCAACGAAGGCATCACCTGTACCTATAAAGAAATCAACACCGGTGGCGCCCTCTTTGAGGCGCTTGCAGACGGCGAGGTCGACGCCGTCATCATGAACGACACCATTTCGTCGCCCGATGCCTCGCCCATGTTCTACGTAGGCTCGAGCGACTACTATTTTGCCGTTCCCAAAAGCCGCCCCGATTTGATGAATGACATCAATGCCGCCATGACGGCAATCGCCCGCGTCAACCCGCGCTATAACGACGAAGTCAAATCGAGCTACTCGGCCCAAAACAGCGGCTCATCATCGCTCACCGGCACCGAGACCTCCTGGCTCAAAGCAAACGGCAACACCATCACGATTGGCTATCTTAAAAACCAACTTCCCTACTGCACGCAAAATGACGACGGCGAGATGGAAGGGTCGCTCGCCTCGCTTGCAACGACGTTGCGCGACAAGTTTGGCATTACGGTTAAAACAGTCGCGATCTCAAATAACAAGCAAATGGTCAAAGCCCTTTCCAACGGAACTATCGATGTCGCCCTACCTCTGTTTCGCGACTACTGGCTTGCCGAACAGAAAGGGGTCGTGCAGTCAAACCCGATGGGAACGGTTTCCCTGACCGCCATTCACAGCAGCAATAACCTGAACCGCGACCTTAAGAAAATCGCTTGCACGCAGAGCGCGATCGTCAACCGTCTTGAGCTCGAGAGCCTCTTCCCCGACGCAACGATAACCGAATATCCAAATGGCGGCGAGGCGCTCAAAGCCCTCAATAAGGGGAAGGCAAGTTGCATCATTGTCCCCAGCACGCGCTTGGAAACCATCCGTGACACCTATGACACCGAGGATTTCGAAACGCAGGAGCTCACCAACACGGCGCAACTATCGTGTTTGATTTCGCGCGGCAAGCCCGAGCTGTTGGGAATTATCAATAAGGGCATCGTCAATGCCGGCGAATCGCTCTCTGCAAGCAGTTATTCCCCCACATCGTACTCGGCGCAAGAATCGGATGCGTTCCGACTTCTCTACCGCAACCGCATCGTCATTGCGGCAGTCGTCATCTGCATTTTGCTCACCGGCATCGTCATCCTTGTCTGGTCGCTTCACCGCGCGCAGAAAGAACAGCAGAAAGCCGATGCCGCCAACGCCGCTAAGACAGCATTCCTCACGCGCATGAGTCACGACATCCGCACGCCGCTCAACGGCATCCTAGGTCTTATCGAAATTGAGGAATTGAAAGACGGCGATATGCAAGTCGCCCGCGAAAGCCGCGCCAAGGCGCGTGTTGCCGCCAATCACCTGCTCTCGCTGATCAACGATATCCTCGAGATGGGCAAAATCGAAGACCGCAAGCTAACGCTGGAACATGCTCCTTTTAACCTCAAAGAGCTCTGTGACGATGCGCTGGTGCTGTGCAAGCTCCGCGCGTCCGGTAACGGCATCACAATGCAGGACAATAGCCTGCCGTACGCCACGGGGCCATACATGATCGGCAGTCCCACCCATATCCGACGGATCATAATCAACCTGCTAGACAACAGCATTAAGTACAACAAGCGCGGCGGCTCCGTCACCTTTAGCTCACAGACCAAGCCACTCGATGATGGGCGCGCGCTCTTTTGCTTTAGCGTTTCGGATACCGGCATTGGCATGGCTCCCGAGTTTTTAAAGCATATCTATGAGCCGTTTGCCCAGGAAGGTGACGATGCGCGCAGCAAGTTCCAGGGAACCGGCATGGGCATGCCAATCGTCAAGTCACTTATTGAACTGATGGGCGGCACGATTGAGATTTCGAGTGAGGTTGGCGTGGGGAGTACGTTCAACGTCCAGATTCCGCTCGATATCGACAAGAACCCTCAGGCAAGAGAACGTGCGGACGGCCAGGCAAACAGCTGCTCGCTTGCCGGCATGAACGTCCTCTTGGCAGAAGATAACGAGCTCAATGCCGAGATTGCCCAGGCTCTGCTCGAAAGCGAGGGCATCGTCGTAACTCGCACCGCCGACGGCAACGAAACGGTCAACCTATACGTTGGCCGTCCCGCGGGTAGCTTCGATGCGATTCTAATGGACATCATGATGCCGGGCATGGACGGCTACGAGGCAACCCGCGCGATTCGTCTGAGCGAGAAGGCCGATGCGGCCGATATCCCCATCATCGCGCTCACCGCCAACGCCTTTGCCGAGGATTCCCAGGCGGCACACGATGCCGGCATGAACGCTCACCTGCCCAAGCCGCTCGACTTTAACAAGCTCAAAAACATGCTCGCCCGCATCAAGAAATACGGATCCGTTTCGCTATAGTTTGTGCTCAACCACCATGCACGGCCAGAAAGGAAACCAACGATGTTTAGGCCCTTACGTCGAAAGAAACGCGCCATCACCGACGAGGAAGCGCGCGAGTTGCTCGCCACCTGCAAGCGCGGCGTCTTTGCCGTCAACGGCGACGATGGCTACCCGTACGCCATTCCCGTCAACTACTTCTTCGACGCCGAGCACGACAAGATTTATTTCCATGGCGCCAAGGCTGGCCACAAGGTCGACGCACTCAAGCGCGATGACAAGATCTGCTTTACCGTTTACGGCAACGAGTGGTACAAGGACGGCGACTGGGCTCCCTACGTTATGAGTACCGTTGTCTTTGGTCGTTGTCGCCTGGTAGATGAAGCGCCCGCGTTTATCGAGGACAAAGTCCGCCAGCTCGCGCTTAAGTACTACCCTTCCGCCGAAGAAGTCGAGGAGGAAATCGCCAAAGACATCAAGGGCGTCCAACTCTACGAGATTACGATTGAGCATCTCTGCGGTAAGCAGATTCACGAAAAGTAAGCCCCTCAGCAAGCCTCATCAATAGCAATATGGCCCGGTTCCAACCCACCTTGGAACCGGGCCATATGCTTATGAAGCGTCGGCGGCTATGTGCGCAAGCGCCTCAACGAGCTCCTGCGAACTCACTGGTTTACTCAGGTGCGCGTTCATGCCCGCCTCACGCGAAAGCCTGCGATCGTCGGCAAAGGCGTTGGCGCTCACGGCGATAATCGGCGTGGTCGCGGCATCCTCGCGATCGAGCGCTCGAATCCGACGCGTGGCCTCAAGGCCATCGATACCGGGCATCATGATATCCATCAACACCACGTCGTACTCGTGCGGCGCGCTCGCGGCAAACATCTCGACGGCAGACTCACCATCCTTAGCATGCGTCACGACGGCACCGGCGCGGGCGAGCGTAAACTGTGCGATCTCGGCATTCAGGTCGTTATCCTCTACGAGCAAAACGCGCAAGCCCTGGAGCGCATCGCCGTCGCCCGCATTCACGCGCACTGCCTGAGGAATCTCGGAGCACTTGCACTTCTCAAACGGCAGACGGATGGTAAACGTCGTCCCCTGCCCCAAGATGCTCGAAAAGCTCATGGTTCCGCCCATAAGCTCGACCAACTGTTTGGCAATAGGCGCACCCAGGCCAGTTCCCGATGAAGCGCCTTCCACCTGCTGCTCCTCGCGACAAAACGGCTCGTAGAGGTGCTGTTGAAACTCCTCACTCATGCCAATACCGTTATCGGCAATCGTGTATTCATAGACGAGGACGCCATCCACCGGCTCCACCTCACGGCACGTCAGGCGAACATAACCGCCCCGACGGTTGTACTTGACGGCATTGCCGGCAATATTGAGCAACAAGCGCTTGAGGTGCGTCACGCTCACCCGCGCATAGGGATGATTAAGCGTCTGCTGGTCGCAGATAATTGTCACCAGGCGCTCCTCGGCCTGGCGCTCCAGAATATCGCGCACCTCGTGGTTGAGGGTCACCAAATTTGTGGGAACAAGCTCCAGATCGACCTGGCCGCTCTCCAGGCGACTCATATCGAGCGCCTCATTCGCAAGGTCGAGCAGCAGTCCCGATGCCGTCCAGATCTTTGAGCGGCACTCGGCCTGCTTTTGCAGATCGTCCGCATTGGCATCGCCGACCTCAACCATACCGCGAATGCCGTTGATGGGCGTACGCAGATCGTGGCTCATGCGACGCAGAAACTCCGTCTTTGCCGAGTTGGCAGACGAGGCCTCACGCGCCGCCTTTGCCAGCTTGTCGCCATAGTCGCGCTCCTGCTGCAGCAAGTCCGTCAAACGTCGACGATCAGCGCGGCGACGCACCATCACAACAGTGGCTACAACACCGCTGTAGAGCACCAGCACGCCGGCAGCGACAGCCGCGACGACCTCAAAGTAGCGCTGCGCCGAGGCATAGGTGTACACGTAGAATTTTTGCGCTTTGCCGTATGTGCCCAAATACCACTCGCCGTTGACGTTGACCAGTCGGACTTTGCCGGGCAGGCATCGATCCTTAATTTCGTCGACAATGATGGCGTCCGTCGCGGGCAGGTCGAACACGCCCAATACGGTGGGTTCGACGGCATTGGTCGCAACGACCTTGCCATCGTTTTCGATCACGATATTGCCGCTATCGATGGTTTCATAGCCATCAAGCAGGCTCTGCAGTTTGAGTTTATTGCTTGCAACTGCCTTCGCGCTCTGATGCCTTACCGCGATAACGATGCCCTCGCCATCCTGCCGGGTTACGCAGCCAATGTCTGCGACCGAATCATCCGCAAGCGTAATGCGGGCGGTATAGGACTTAAGCGGATGGGTTGCCACCTCCAGCACGGGCGTCTCTTTGAGATACGTAGCAAGCGACTCGTAGCCCACGTCATCCGTCGAGGACTCGGACACCAAATTGCCCGATGCGTCCGTCACGATCAGTGCGCTCACGTTGAACTGGTCAGCATATTGCTCCAGCGTGACACCATCCGCTGAGCCGTCGCGCTCCATATCGCGCGCCACCTCGCCGGCAATCTCCATTACGCGGATTAGATTTTTGGTCGCATAGGCGCTGTTGAATGCATCGTAGGAGAGGCTCTGCGTTGCCACGTAGTCGACAACGTCGGAAAAGCGCTGCTCGGCCTGAACGGTCGTGTAACCATAACTTGCCATGCCGGCTGCAACAGAAAGTGCTATCCCCAGCAGGGCGATAAGCGGCCACATCCACGCCACACGATTGCCCTGCTCCTCTGCGACGTGATCAGGCATATCGATCATGACAGCCCCTCCACGTTCAAGAATGGTGAAGGGTCGTCAAAGTACTTGGACACCAGGCGCTCCATGGTGCCGTCGGCAAGCATCTCTTGGTAAGCGCGCGTGAGCTTGACGTCGATTCCGCGCGTATCGTTAATATCGAAGGCGGTGCCCAGGCCAACCTCAAGCAGCGGTTCATTTAGGATGCGATATGTTACGCCGTAGTCTTTTTCGTACGTGAGCAGCGAAGACTCGTGCGAGGCAATAGCATCGACCAGACCTTCGACGAGCGCCGGATTTAGATAGGAACGGTCCGAAAAGCTATACAGTTCTTTAATCTGCGGGACGTTTTCGTTCAGTCGATTGAGCAGAATCGTCTCGGGTTTGGTGGTAGACTGCACCGCTACGACCTTGCCCTCCAGATCGGCAAGCGTATAGATGTCGCTCTCGGGATTGACCGCGACCACTTGGCGACTTGCAAGATACGGGCCGGCCCAGCGATACTCGTCCTCGCGGCCCGTCATGCTAAAGCTGCCCATAACGCAGTCGAGCTCGCCGCTCGCCAGCATATCTTTCTTCTTTTCCCAGTCAATCAGCTGGTATTTTGGCTTGTAGCCAATGCGGGCCAGGGCTTCGGTCAGAATCTCGACATCCAGGCCGACCGTCTCGCCGTATTCGTCGCTATACACAAACGGCGGGTAAAGGTCGCTGCCGACGTTGAGGGTCTTGAGGCCATCGTCATCGCCTTTTGCCTGCGAGGCCGTGCTTTTTGCCGAAGAGGCCGAGGCGCCGTTGCTCGACCCAGAGCAACCCGTTATCGCCACGCCAAATACACCCACTATCGCGAGCGCAAGCAATAACGTTATGGCAACCGGGCGGCGGGGTCCTTTCATCAAGCTCCTGACGGTCCTGTTTGTTGGCAGCAATGGGCTAATAATAGCAGGCGGCATACGAGAACCGCCCAATGATTACGAACGCCTTACCATGTGGGGCCTTCTGGCCAATCTGACCAAAAGGCCCCTATACACAGAGAACGTTTGCTATGCATTAAAAACGTAACGATCCAGGCGGTCGCACGCCTCCTTTACACGCGAAAGCGGCAGCGCCAGGTTCACGCGAATGTGACAGGGGCCGTGGAATGGGCGGCCGTCCTGATAGCCTACGCCCACGCGCGCACCCTCGTCGAGCAGCCACTGAATGTCGCGACCGTGTGCGCGGCACCATTTGGTGCAGTCCAGGAACACCATATAGGTGCCCTGCGGGCGCGAATAGGCCACGCCCTTAAAATGCTCGTCAACGTAATCGCAGAAATAGTCAACGTTGCCCTTGATGACCTCGTTGAGCTCGCCCACCCACTCGTAGCCCTGCGACTGGTAGGCACCGATGAGCGCATGCATCGAGAGGACATTCATCTCGTTGTAGTGAGTCTTGTTGGACACAGCGCACATGCGGTCGCGCAGCGTCTCGTTGTAGATGATGTGGTAGCTGCCAACCAGGCCCGCCAGGTTGAAGGTCTTGCTAGGTGCATAAAGAGCCACCGTGCGCATGCGGGCGTCCTCGCTCACCGACTGCGTCGGAATATGCTTGTGCCCGGGACGGATGATGTCGGACCAAATCTCGTCCGAGATCACCACGCAATCGTGCCGGCGGTAGATGTCCATGGCGCGCTCGATCTCGTCACGCTCCCACACGCGGCCACAGGGATTGTGCGGCGAGCAGAAAATCGCAGCGTGGATGTGGTTTTGCGCGAGCTTGCGCTCCATGTCCTCAAAGTCCATGCGCCACACGCCTTGCTCGTCGAGCTTCAGCGGGCTATGGACAATACGGTAGCCCGCGGCCTCGATGGACTTGGTAAAACCGATGTAGGTAGGGCTATGGACTAGCACCGCGTCACCCGGCTGGACGTACGAGCGCAGCGTCGATACGACGCCGCCCAGCACGCCGTTTTCATAGCCGATATGCTCGGGAAGCAGGCCCTCGACGTCATTGCGGCGACTCTGCCATTCGATGATGCGATCGAAGTACTCGGCACGCGGATCAAAGTAGCCAAACATAGGGTGCTGGGCGCGCTGAATGATGTGTTCCTGAACCGTGGGCACGGTGGCAAAGTTCATATCGGCCACCCACATGGAGATGCGGTCGAAGCCCTCGTCGGGTACGTTTGGCGCCATGCCGGGGATCTCACCCCAGGAGTCAACGGCAATGGCGTCCATACCGTGGCGGTCGATGATTGAGGTGAAGTCGTATTTCATGCTGAGCTCCCGTGCAAAGCGGATTGTTTTGGTAGGCGTTATTGTCCACCAAGATGGTCGGCTTAGGCACGGGTTTCGGGCTGAATTTGGCAGGAGCGCAAACGCCGCAATGGCTACCTTTGCGCCTCGTCGACATCCGTCACGGTCAACTGCGTCCCGTCGACCGTGAACGACACGTCGAGCCCAGCATAGGCCAAGTGGTAGACGCGATCGGGCTCGTGTTTGCTGCCAGCACGGCGCGGATCCTGGCGAAGGACCTCGATTAAGCCGGGCAACTTTGTTGGCGGGACCTTGTCTTGCAGCGCCTGTGGGAACTCGACGTTGAGCTCTTGCCACGGGTTGTCCTCGATCCAGCCGCCCGTCGCATCCGGGTGACAGTCCGCAAACGGAATGTAGGGCTTGATGTCGTAGATGGGTGTTCCGTCGCGCAGGTCGGCGCCCAGCACGTGAATGATGGGGCCGTTGTCGGTGAGCTCAACGCGGTCAAGCTTTACGCAGGTAAGGCCGATGGGATTGGGGCGAAACGGGCTGCGTGTGGCAAATACGCCCACGCGCTCGGCTCCACCCAGGCGCGGCGGACGCACGGTCTTTGACCATTTGGCATTGGTGCCAGCCTTGTCCCGCGTCTTGGCATCGGCAGCGATGTCTCCTGCCGTGCCGCCGGGCGTCCCATTTTCAAAACGCCAAAGCAGCCATAAGTGCGAGAAAGACTCGAGCCCTGCAACCGCGGCATTAGAGGCAAACTCCGGCTCAAAGATAATGCGCCCCTCAAGATGAGGCGCCAAAAAGCTGTTGCGCGGAATGCCAAACTTCTGCGGCAGATCGGTATGTATGTGTGCGATAGGTTCCATGCCGGTCATTGTACGGCAAGGGCGCGGGGCGCTGCGCGCAATTCCCCGCCGCGGTCGCCGAACGTGCAACCAACGGTTGCTTGGAAGGGTGCCTGCCGCCGCGTATGCTTAAGCCATCAACCGGCAGAAAGGAGCCGTCATGGCCTTTGCAGAAAAACTCATCGCCGTCCGCCGTGCCAACAATCTCACCCAAGAGCAGCTTGCCGCCAAGCTCTACGTAACGCGTCAAGCCGTCAGCCGCTGGGAGCGCGGCGAGGTCACCCCGGGTATCGACATGATGAAGCTCATTGCCGCCGTAACCGGAGAGCCGCTATCTCACCTGCTCGAAATGCCCGAGCACTACTGCCAGAGCTGCGGCATGATACTCACGCCCGACGACTGCGGCACCGATGCCTCAGGCGCCGCGACCGACCATTACTGCAAGTGGTGCTACGACCACGGCAAATACACCTACGAGACCACCATGGAGGCAATGATCGAGGATTGCGCCCCGCGCCTAGCACAAAACACCGGCATGTCGCTCGACGAAGCCGTCTCGCTCATGGGCGCCGTCCTGCCGCAACTGGAGCGCTGGCGCACCGTGCAGGAAAACGAGGAGCGCTACGGTGCCGAGGCCCGAGCGCGCTATGGCGACAAGGCAGTCGATGCAGCAAACGAAGCGCTGTTGGACATGAACCCTCAGACGTGGAACGACATGAAGGAGCTTGAACGCGCCATTTTGGGCCAGCTCTCGATTGCCATGGGCGATGGCGAACCGGAAGGCGGCGAGGCTCGCAAGCTCGTCGCGATGCATCGCCGTTGGATTGCTCTCAACTGGGGCAGCGAGCCCCAAGACGAGGCATATCTGGGGCTCGCCCACGGTTACCTTGCCGACCAGCGCTTTGTAGACTACTACGACAAGCCTTGCGGCACCGGAGCCACGGCGTTTCTGGTCCAGGCCATCGAGTCGTCGTTGGCTTGCGCTTAGATTGCAGCGGTCTTGGGTATCTCAATCAAAACCCCAACCGATTGGAGACCTATGGCTGCTAATCACGAACTCGTGCTGTACGTTATGACCGGATGCCCGTATTGCATTAAGGTGAAGCGCTTCCTGACGGATAACGGCGTGACCATCCCCGAGCGCAACATCTCGACCGACGCCGATGCCGAGCGGACACTCATCGCCGTCGGCGGAAAGCGCCAGGTCCCCTGCCTGTTCATCGACGGCAAGCCGCTTTACGAGTCGAGCGACATCATCGCATGGGTGCAGGAGAATCTGCTTTAGCACGCGCATTGCGATCGGCTCGCCCCAACCCATACGGCCCAAACATGTGCACCAGCATCCAAAGTCGACCATTTCCGACATCTTTGGATGCTGGTGTACAGTTTTTGGGTAGTCATCGGGGACGTTCTTAAATGACTAGTCATTGAAAAACGTCCCCGATGACTAACTGGGTTGACTAACTGGATTCACTTTCTCGAAATATATCGAACATGCGTTTGGTTTTCATGCTATACTCACTTCGAGGCATGAGGATGATCGTGAGCTCCCGCGGAGGTCCCCAATGACACGCCGGAGCGGGCTCGGTAAGCAAGATCAGTGGTTACCGCACTCGTCCACCTCAGACAGGCTGCGCTCCTGTTCGCCGTCGCCACCAAAGAACGGCACTCACAACCAAACGTTTCCGTTATCCGTGAGTTCACAGGAGTGCATCATTATGGCTAAAAAGATTCCAACCCTTTCGCCCGACACCATCTCGAGCGCTTGCTCAGATGTCAGTAAGATCGTCGAGGCCAAGCGCCTCGGACAGAAGGACATTAATCATGAGACCTCTTCGGAAGGGGCACTGCTCATTGGACGCCGTCTTGAACAAGAGATTGCCGGATATCCCATCTCCAATCTCAACGGCTTGCTCTCGCCCATCGCCTGCCACCTCAAACAGCACTTTAGCCCAAGCTTGGGTCCGACTTATCTCAAGCGCTGCATAAAGCTCGCGAGAATCGTTCCAAAAGACATGCCTTTTCGACCGGAGCTTGACCTGGACCACTATCAGTCGCTTGCTCGCATCGCAAACAAAGATCTACGCCTAGACCTAATGAACGTTGCCGCAGATAACCATTGGAGTTCATCGCGCATTGATCGTCATGCCCGCTATCGGAGTCCGCAGGATGTTTTGGACGCCTGGGAGCGTCGTAAGCTTGAACCGAATCAAGAAGTATGGCGCTTTGCCCGCGCCTACACAGATGCTTGCGGGATCATCTCACTCGATAAGCTAATTGAGCTCTACAACTCCTACGCCCCAATCCGGTATCGAAATTTGAGGTAAATGAAACTATCTGGCAAATCAGGAATGAATCGGGGCAAATTGACAACCCGTGCATCATGTCCAAGGATGGGACGCTCTACCTCATAGCGCCCGAACTCGATAACGCCGTCGACGAAGCTCCTTATTATTTCGATGACTACGGATACTCCTATCGTAAATACGAACGGCATAGCGAATACACCGACGAGATGCGCGCGCTGCGCGAACGACGCGTTGGCATTAGGATGGCAGCAATATTCGCTGGACATGAGCGTCTTCCAATAAAAGAACTCCGCTATGAGGAAGTCATCAACGGCTCCATAAAGAACATTCGATCCGCTGAGCATCTCAAGCAATATGTCCTGAAGGACCCCAAGCTCAAAGCGGCCGAACTTCACGCAAGAGAAGACGAATTCGACTTTATCATGACAAAACTAATGCGTTCTGTTGGACTCAACGGCATGCCGACGGCACAGCAAATAGCCGATGACGCCGCTTTCTTGCTGATTGTCGTACGACCCGAGTTTTACGAATGTGAGAAAACTGCCAAAGTTTCTAAACTCCTCTCGAAGATCTATGAAGATGCTCCCCTCTGGGAGTTCAACGGACGTTCACATACCGAACTGAAAAGCAAAGAAGCACTGAAACCTTTAATCTCCATTTCAAGCCAAACTGCCCAGTCTAAAAATGCCGCTTAGCTCTATTAGCTGCTTGCATTTTTGTCTACAAAACTGTATACAAAAAAGAGAGGCCCTTATGGAGCTCATCGCAATCCACCCCCATGCCCTCAAACACGGGCTGACGGAGACGGATATTACATGCGCCTGGAACTCCGCTTTTGCATGGTTCAGGCGTGATCTCGAAAATGGAGGCATCGATTACGTTCTCGTTGGACTTGATGGAAGAAACCGCCTTATGGAGGTCATCGCCCGGTGGTGCCCCGACCAAGATGGCTACATCATTTTCCACGCCCTTGTTCCTCCCACACGCAAGGTACTCAGAGAAATCGGGATCGATCGATAGGAGGCGCCATGGATGCTAAGCAGCTCGAAGAAATGATGGGATTTGCCCCTGGAGAGTTGGAGAAAGCCGCAGAAGCCTACGAAAAAGATGAGTGGCCAAAAGGTCGCACCATCAAGTTGGGAAGACCGCCAATCTCTGATGAGCCGAGCGTCGTTTTATCGGCACGTGTGGGCGAGTCGGTTCTTGAGGCATTTGACGAGAAGGCAAAACGCCATGGGCAAACACGCACGGAGCGGCTCAGGGAACTCATAACACTTGATGCAATGATTGCCTAGGCCCACTCCCCGTCGGACCCAAGCATGTACGTCAGCATCCAAAGTCGACCATTTTCGACATCTTTGGATGCTGGCGTACAGCTTTTTGCAGGTAGTCATTGGGGACGTTCTTAAATGACTAGTCGTTAAGGAACGTCCCCAATGACTAGGCGATAGCCCTACTCCTCAATCTCTTTCCAGCACTGGGGATCGGCATCGTACATATCACCCGTGTAGCCGTACGTCACCGCAGGACACCCACGGCACCAACCGAAGAGCTCACACTTAGAGCATTTCTTGAACTTCTTAAAATCGCGCTTGGCTTCCATTTGTGGAGAGAAGAAGAGCTCCTCCAGCGAATTCTCGGCAACGTTACCCACCTTACTCTCCATGCGACGACACGCATAGACATCGCCCGTAGGCAGCACCGTCATATGGCCCGTACCGCAGTGGCAGCCGTCATAGATCATGCCGGGCTTGGCATCCTCAGGAATGGTGAACTTACCCTGTTCCCACAAAAGCAGCGTCCACAGGTGGTCCTTGAGCTGGAAGAACGTCTTGCAGCCCGCCGCCCGATGGAACTCCATGCGCTCTTGTGCGGCCAGCAATACATCGCGATACTCCAGCGGCTCCAGATGAAACTCGTCACGCTTTTGACCCGACGTGGGGCAGTACCGTCCAAAGGCGAACACATCGACCTCGAGGCTTGCCACCAGATCGATGAGCTGCGGCAGCTCGGCAGCATTCATGCTCGATACTGTATTCATGACGGCGACCCAGATGCCGGTGCGCTTAAGGCAACCGATGGCGCGCAAGGTCTCGGCAAACGAGCCGGGTTTACGGAAGTAGTCGTGCGTCGCCTCGAGTCCATCGAGCGAGAGCTGGTATTTACGACAACCCAGCTCTTTCATGCGAGCGCAGACCTCGTCGGTCAGATGGAACGGATTGCCCATCACGCACCACATAAAACCGCGTTCGTGCAGGAGCTCGGCAAGGCGCCAAAAATCGGGATGAAGAATGGGGTCACCGCCCGTAACGTAAATGTACGGCTGACGACCGATGCGCTCGCAGAGCGCCTGGGCCTGATCGACGACTTGGACCATCTGTTCCCACGGCATGCGCTTGAAACCGGCGCAGGCACCGTTGGCAAAGATATAGCAATGTTTGCAACGCTGGTCGCATTCATCCGTAATGTGCCACTGGAAGGCAAACGCAGGCTTTTGCATCGTGGGACTCCCTTGGTCGATGTTAAAACTGATGACGGTATTTGGGCTACAGACGCGAAACGGCGCCGACGGGGCAATTCTCGGCACAGGCGCCGCAATGCAGGCAGTGCTCGGGCTCTATGCGATAGGCGTCTCCCGGCTCGATGCACTTCTGCGGGCAGTGCTCAAGGCAGGTGCCGCAACCGATGCACGCATCGGCATCGATGCAGAATCCCTTGGCGGGCACAGACGCCGTGCCCTCGTCTAAGGTAAAGACCGCGCGCTCGATGGGATGAATTCCCAGGTTAAAGTAGTCGAGTACTATGTTCTCAACCTTAAAGATGATGTTGATCTCGCGCGTATCACCGGGATACACGTTGGCAAGATACGGCTGCTCGGCGTAAATCACGTCGCGCCAGTGAACTTGCTCGGACTCCGAGACAGGAGTGGCAACGCCGGACATGCGGATCATCTCGTTAAACCGCGTGTGAACGAGCGTTTGGACACGTCCATCGGCCATAAGCTGACAGGCCATCTCCTTGCCACGTGCCGTGAGAAAGTAGATAGCACGGGGCTCGTAATGGACGGCGCTTACGCAGCGAATTTGCGGCGCACCACTCTCGTCCACGGTTGCCAGGGAGAGCGTCCCGGCAAGCTGCATCTTTTTGAGGCAAGTCTGAGCATCCATTACGAGTCCCTTCCTAGCGATTGCTTACTGAGCGTCCGCAGCGCCGCAAGCGGTGCCACAGGCCGGAGCGGTCTTGGGGTCGGCGGAGCCGCAGGCAGGAGCGGCAGCCGGGTCAGCAGAGCCGCAAGCAGTACCGCAAGCAGGTGCGGTCTTGGGGTCGGCGGAGCCGCAGGCAGGCGCAGGATCGGTGGTACCGCAGGAGGCGAAAGCGGCGACGTTCTCGAGATTCTCGGACATGGCATTTCCTTTCGGTCGAAGATGGCTGGGCGAAGCCATCCAGTTTTTGACGCTCGTTGCGTCTATATGCATCATGCAAAAAGCGCGCAACGACCAAAAGAAGGCACCAATCTATTAGCCAGTTACCAAAAGGTAAGTAGTAGCCACAAGCGACAGCGGCTGCAATAATGAAAGCTGTCCACACGATTGAGGAGTCTCCGTGCTTACCAAAGAAGAACTACCTCCCTGCCCTGTTGCCACGTGTTTTCAGCTCTTTGGCAACAAGTGGAAGATCTATATCATTCAGCAGCTCATCAACCACCCCATGGGCTTCAACGCGCTGCACCGCGCTATTCCCGGCATTAGCCAAAAGGTGCTCTCGTCCAACCTTAAGGAAATGGATGCCGCGGGCCTCATCACGCGCACCGTCATCCCCGAGACACCCATCCGCACCGAATACGCACTCAGCGAGCTGGGTCACAGCCTTATGCCCATCATCGATTCCCTGGTGGAATGGGGCACCGACTATCAGCAGCTCGTGCGAAACTCCTAACAGCCACATACTTTTGCACATTGAGCGCCGTGGGGCACAAAGCTCCACGGTGCTTACCTTTTTGTGCCTTCTTTTTCAGATACACGCCAGGCGGCACACTACTGTCGAATGAAACCGGCTCAATCGAACAGGAGGAAGGTCATGAATCAGGCCGAACGCCGCGTTTGGCTTATTAAGGCGCTCCTTGCCGAGCGCTCGGATGGGCAGCGCATTCCCATCCCTGCCAACGCCAGCGAACAGCGCGATTTGCTTCGATCCCTTATGAACGTACGTCCGCCCGAGGCGCTTGCGGCCGAAACGCCCGACATACAAGACGCCTACTTGCAGCAACGCCTTCTTGAACGCGGCGGGGCGACCAACGCCGGCACGCTCCCCTACTGCAATCGCGTTGCCATCTGGCGCGGCGACATTACGCTGCTTAAGGCCGACGCCATCGTCAATGCCGCCAACAGCCAGATGCTCGGCTGCTTTGTGCCGGGGCATCGTTGCATCGACAATGCCATCCACACCTATGCCGGAATGCAGCTACGTTTGGCGTGCGAGGGCCTCATGTCCAAGCAAGGGCACGAGGAGCCAACCGCACGCGTCAAAGTCACGCCGGCGTTCAACCTGCCCAGCAGCTACGTTTTCCACACCGTCGGCCCTATCGTGCCCAGCCATAAGCCTGGCCCTCGTGAGGAATTGCTATTACGCCGCTGCTACACCAGCTGCTTGGAAGAAGCGACGCGTCGAGGACTCGGCACCCTCGCATTCTGCTGCATCTCTACTGGCGTGTTTGGCTATCCGCAAGATGCCGCCGCGCGCGTGGCCATCGATGCCGTGCGCCATCATCTAGACCATAACGACCCCAACCTTAAGGTGATCTTCAATGTTTTTCTCGCGTCTGACGAGGCAATCTACCGCAGCCTTCTCCAAACAGATCGATAAACTCCGAGCTGCACTCGATACATCTGACGCCGTGATAATCGGTGCCGGAGCAGGACTCTCGACCGCCGCCGGTTACACCTATTCGGGCGAGCGTTTCAAGAAGCTCTTTGGCGACTTCGCCGCACGTTACGGCTTTACCGATATGTATTCCGGCGGCTTCTATCCCTATGATTCGCTCGAGGAGTACTGGGCGTTTTGGAGCCGCTACATTATGTGCAACCGATACGATCCCGTACCGACGCCGCTCTACGAACAGCTCTTGAGCATAGTGCGCGACCGCGACTACTTTGTGTTGACCACAAACGTGGACCATTGTTTCCAGCGTGCCGGCTTTGACAAGCAGCGGCTCTTCTACACACAGGGAGACTACGGCCTGTTCCAGTGCAGCAAACCCTGCTGCCAGGAGACATGGGACAACGAAGAGCTCGTACGCCGCATGGCCGCTGCCCAACAGGACCTGCGCATTCCGTCCGCGCTTGTGCCCCATTGCCCCCACTGTGGAGCCCCGCTTACGATGAATCTGCGCGCCGACGATACGTTTGTCCAGGACAAGGGTTGGTACGCTGCCGCCGATCGCTACCAGGATTTCCTGCGCCGCCACAGCAATATGCGCGTTCTGTTCTTGGAGCTTGGCGTAGGCGGCAACACGCCCGTCATCATCAAGTACCCGTTTTGGCAGATGACGGCCAAAAACGAGCGCGCCACGTACGCGTGCGTCAACCTTGGCGAGGCAGTTGCTCCGGCAGAAATCGCCAATCGCAGCATTCTGATCGACGCCGGCGCCGAGCGCGTAATAGAAGCACTTGCCGTTCAAGCCGTCAGATAGCGGAGGCGATACCGCCTTCAAACATGTACGTCAGCATCCAAAAACGACATTTTTTGACATCTTTGGATGCTGACGTACAACTTTTTGGTAGTCATTGGGGACGTTCTTGAATGACTAGTCGTTAAAGAACGTCCCCAATGACTAGCTAGCCTTGGAAGCGGGCTGCGGGTGCGAGCGGTTGCTCGCGAAAGACGCGGTCGACGGCGGCGCGGTATTCGTCGACCTTTTTGGTCTTGCGTACGAGCTTGTGGACAGTGGCAGGATCGGCAAAGGCGCACTTGGCGTAGAACCACCACTCCTTCATGCGAAAGACCGCGTTGCCGCCAATCTCCTCTGCATACGCTGAGAACAGCGTGTCGTGGAAGCGCTGCAGTTCGGCAGCGGTGGCGGCAGGTCCGCCGTTGACCATGCGTGCCAGCGCAGGGTTCGCGAGCAGGCCACGCCCCAACATCACATGGCGCGTGCCGGGATAGGCCTCCACCAGCGCGTCCATGTCCTCAAGATCAAAAATGTCGCCGTTATAGGCCACCGGGAACGGCGCGCGCTCCAACGTCTCGCCGTAAAACGCTTTGCGCGGCGAACCCGCATAGCGGTCCTTTTGCACGCGCGGATGCACGATCAGCTCCGCCAGCGGCATACGGCAGTAAAGGTCGAGCACGCGCTCGTACTCCGCGTCATCCTCGAGCCCCAGCCTGGTCTTAACGGACACCGGCAACGGCGAGCGTTCGCACACGTTGCTCAGGAACACCTCGAGCTCATCCAAGTTACGCAAGAAGCCCGAACCCTTGCCCTTGGCAACAACCGTCCCAGAAGGACACCCCAGGTTGAGGTTGACTTCGCGATAGCCCATGTCGGCGAGCACCTGTGCCGCCCACACAAACTCGTCCGCATTCTTGGACATAAGCTGAGGGATGACATTGAGCCCCTGGTTGTTGGCCGGATCGACTTCCTTAAACGCCTTGCCGCCAAAGCGGTTGCCCACCCGCGGCGGCGGCAAAAACGGCGTGTAGCAACAGTCGAGCGCGCCAAAGCACTCCGCATGCACGCGACGGAACACATGCCCGGTAATTCCCTCCATGGGGGCCAGCGAAAGGATCATCTACTCTTCTCTCATATCAACGGATGTGACAAAGGGGCTGTCCCTTTGTCACATCCCATTCAAACGGTTCAGGAACTCTTCGCAGGCGCGGGAGCGAAGGCGATATTTTTTCCACACCAAAAACGAGGCGATGGTAAGCGGCGGCTCAAATGGGATAAACCGAAGGTCGCTGCTTTCGTCCACCTGCAGCAGACTGCCAATGCCAACGGCGCACGCAGTACCCGAGCGCACCAGATGCGATGCGTTGCCGATCAAGTCGAAATGCCCCACAACGTTGAGGTCATCGATGGTAAGGGCACCGCCTGACCACGCCGCCAAATCCAGCGCTCGATTCGACGTGCGCGAGCTCAGCAGCAACGGCATCTGCGCAACGTCCGCAGGCGTCAGCACGTCCAAGTCGCCCCAGGGGCCACTCGCCGCGACAACCACACCGGCTCGATCCACCTTGGGCATACGAATCCACTCGTATTTCTCGACGTTAACGGGCTCCAACAGCAGGGCAAAGTCGAGCAGACCGCGCTCCAGGCGCTCCTCCACCGCGTCGGCATTGCCAGTGTAAAGCTCAATCGTCACGCCGGGATGGTCTCGATGCAGCTTCGCAAAAGTGTCGAGCACCAGCCGCATCGACCTGGCCTCGCCAGCGCCAATGCGGATATTGCCCGCAATGCCAAGCTCCCGATCTGCCAGCTCCGACTCGGTCTGCTCAACCAGCGAGACAATCTCCTCGGCACGTTGGCGCAGGCGCATCCCGTCGCTTGTAAGCACGCACGACCGATTGGTACGCTCAAACAGCTCGACGCCCAGCTCGCGCTCAAGATCAGCAATCTGGCGCGATAGCGTGGGCTGTGTCACATGCAGCACGTTTGCCGCCTCGGTCATGTTTTCCTCGCGTGCCACAGCAAGAAAATAACGCAGCGTTCGCAGCTCCATGTTTGCTCCTTCGCGGGCAGCAGAGAACCTCATTCAGTCCATTTCGTTTCCCATACGTATTCCGTATATCTAGCTAGTCGCTATAGGCAATATACATTAAAAAATGCCAGAAGTATCTTTACGGAAGAGCACCATCGAGAAAGGGCACACATGGACTACATTACGCTCAACAACGGCATCAAAATTCCCCAGCTAGGACTTGGCACGTATCTGCTTAAACCCGACGATGCCCAATCGTCGGTCACCTCCGCACTCGGCATGGGATATGAGCTCATCGACACCGCCAATGCATACGTGAATGAGCGAGCAGTGGGTCGTGGCCTGCGAGCATCAGACCTGCCGCGCGAAAAGGTGTTTCTCGAAACCAAACTCTGGCCCTGCTTTTACAACAGCGACACCGCCGTCGACGAAACGCTCGAGCGCCTGAACACGCCTTACATCGACCTCATGATTCTGTACCAACCCGCAGGCGACTATTTGGCGGGCTACGAGAAGCTTGAGACCGCGTACAAAGAAGGCAAGCTCCGCGCCATCGGAATCTCCAATTTCAACGAGAGCGAAATCGAAAAGCTTCTCGCGAATTGCGAAATCGTTCCATCTCTCATTCAGGTCGAGTGCCATCCGTATTTCCCGCAGACCGAGCTGAAGAAGCTGCTCGCCCAGCACGACATTGCGTTGCAGGCGTGGTACCCGCTCGGCGGGCGCGGCAACAGCGACATCATGGACGAGCCCGTCGTGCGCGATCTTGCTGTCAAATATGGCAAAACACCTGCTCAAATCATTATGCGCTGGCATATCCAAGAGGGAAATATCGTCATCCCCGGCTCCAAGAATCCAACGCACATCGCCAACAACATCGATGTCTTCGACTTCGAACTCGCGGATAGCGACATGGTCGCCATAGCAACCCTCGATCGCGGGAAACGCTTCTATGAGCGCACACCCGAGAAGCTCGCGCAATATGCCACTTGGCATCCCGACGTTGAGAACCAGAGATAGGCGCATCATGCAATACACCACCCTTGGACATTCTGGCATCAAAGTCTCCAAACTCTGCCTGGGAGGCATGAGCTTTGGCGAGGCCAGCCCCGACTTCCATCAGTGGACCATCGGGCCCAATGACACTCGCGCCGTCATTAAGCGCGCGCTCGACGCCGGCATCAACTTTATCGACACCGCCAACTGCTACAGCTTTGGCACGAGCGAGGAATACATCGGCGCTGCGCTGCGTGACCTAGGGATCGCGCGCGAGGACGTCGTGCTCGCAAGCAAGGTCCACTTTAACGAAGGCGGCCTTTCCGCCGCAGCCATCAAGCGAGAGATCGAAGGTTCGCTCGAACGCCTTGACACCGATTACTTGGACCTCTACATCATTCATCGCTTCGATTACGACGTACCCATGGAAGAGACCATGGAAGCGCTCAACGACCTGGTGCGCGAGGGCAAGGTGCGCGCACTCGGCGCCAGCGCCATGTACGCCTACCAGCTGCATAACCTACAGATTGTCGCGCGCGACAACGACTGGACGCCCTTTACGAGTATGCAATGTCACTACAACCTGCTTTATCGCGAGGATGAGCGCGAGATGATTCCCGTGTGCCGCCAGTACAACATGGCCATCACACCTTACAGCCCCATGGCGTCGGGGCACCTCTGCCGCCCTACCTGGGAGAGCGCCAGCACACGAGGCACCACCGACAAGACCATGGTCAACAAATACGACCACGACCGCGCCATCGACATGCCTATCGTCGAGCGCGTGGCCAAGGTTGCCGCCGATCACGGCGTTCCCATGTCGCAAGTTGCGCTGGCATGGCACTGGGCGCGCGGGGTCGAGGCCCCCATCGTGGGCTGTTCCAAACCCGAACGCGTCGACGACGCCATAGCCGCGCTCGATCTAACGCTCTCCCCCGCCGAGGTGGATTTCCTTGAGGAGCTCTATCAGCCGCACGCGCTCGTGGGACCCAAAAGCCGCCCGGGCGAGAAGCCGCTTGCCGGCACCACCAACGTCAAAACCTCAAGGTAGGACCATGGACGGCAACATCATCGACAACCTCCGCGATGCCGGCTGCAGCGAAGAGCTTATCGAGCAGTATGCCTCGGCCGCCAGCGGCTGCGCGCGCATGTGCCTACTCAAACAATATCGTCGCGAATTGCTCGACAGCATCCACTCGGAGCAAAAGAAGCTCGAATGCCTCGACTATCTCATCCACCAGCTGCGCAGCGTCTCAACCGGATGTTGTTCGCGCACATCAAAGGAGTAACCACCATGACCATTAAACAGATTGCAGGCCACGACGCCTTGGGCGAGTTCGCCCCAGAGTTCGCGCACCTCAACGATGACATTCTCTTTGGCGAGGTGTGGAACCGCGAGGACAAGCTGCCGCTCAAGTTGCGCAGCATTGTGACCGTTAGCGCCCTCATCGGCAAGGGCATTACCGATAGCTCGCTCAAGTACCATCTGGCAAGCGCGCGCACGAATGGTGTGACGCGCGAGGAGATGGCAGAAATCCTCACGCACATCGCCTTTTACGCCGGATGGCCGAACGCCTGGGCGGCTTTCAACATGGCCAAAGAAGTGTATGCCGACGATGCCGACACCAAGGAATAACCCGGCATAAACCCGAACCGTAACAACGAAAGGATTCCCGATGGCCAAAACACTTGTGGCATATTTCAGCGCAACGGGCGCCACTATGAACGTTGCAAGTCGACTGGCGCGCGCGACGGACAGCGATCTGTTCGCCATTGTGCCCTCCGATCCGTACACGAGTGCCGACCTTAACTGGCGCGATAAGCAGAGCCGCAGCACGCTCGAGGCATCCGACCCCTCCTGCCGACCCGCCATAGTTTCCAAGGTCAAACGCATCGAGGACTACGACACCATCTTTTTGGGATTCCCTATCTGGTGGTACGTGGCACCGGTCATCATCAACACGTTCCTTGAGTCTTACGACCTGGCAGGCAAAACAATCGTTTTGTTTGCCACCTCGGGCGGAAGCGGAATGGGCAAGACGGCGTCAGTCCTCAGGCCGAGCGCGCCGAACGCAAAGATCGTCGAGGGCGGCATTCTCAACAACGCAAGCGATGCCGAACTCAAGAACTTCGCAGCAAGGTACCTCTAACACAGCAAAGCAAAACAAATGAACGAAGGGAAGACCATGACTAGCAAAATAGAAGGCGCAGCATCCGAGCTCCACGGCGGGTTCTTTGGCCTCGGCGAGCCCAACGACGCCTATGCGCCGTACTTTATCGGCCAGAGCTACCTCAATGCGCTGACCGCCCCGGACGATTACCTGTCCATCCACAACGTCACCTTTGAGCCGGGTTGCCGCAACAACTGGCACGTCCATCACGCGAGCAAGGGCGGCGGACAGGTACTGATCTGCGTCGATGGCGAGGGTTGGTACCAGGAAGAGGGCAAGCCCGCGCAGCGCCTGCACCCCGGCGACGTCGTCGAGATTCCTGCCAACGTCAAGCACTGGCATGGCGCCACCGCCAGCAGCTGGTTTAGCCACCTAGCCTTTGAATACCCGGGCGAAGATACGAGCAACGAGTGGCTCGAGCCGGTGGACGACGAGCAGTACGGCGCGCTGGGGGCCTAAGCCCGCGGTCTGCCAAAAAACGCGGCAAACCGGCACCACCCATCCTTCCATCCGACACCCCGCGCAACGAAGGTGAATACTTTTCCCGAGAAGTGAACGAGTGAAATCGGGCCCCCGAAGCATCGGCACTTTTGGAGAGCTATTTCCTGCGGTTTTATCGCTCAAATCCTGCGGTTTTGGCATCGAAAAATGCGGATGCTCCGGGGGTCCAAATTAGGTCGTTCACTTCTCGGGAAAAGTATTCACCTTCGATTTACTGGTGCCTATAACAGCGAGGGGGCCGCCCGCCGGGCAGCCCCCTCTCTCGTTATTCATCCCTCGGAAGCGGCTTCATGCTCCAAAAGACGACGTTCATGATTACGACAACCACCAACACCACGCCATTGGCCACCCAAAAGCCCATGTTGAGCCCCAGCCACTCCGTAGTCCCAAACAGGTCAATCCAAATCTGCGTCCAGTTCATGCGAACGATCCTCTCATGTCAAATCCCCTGCTAAAGCAACTCGCCACAGCGCTTGACGTAGGCCTTCCTAAGGCTCGTCGCCAGCGCCATGTACAGCAAGATGCACGGAATCAGGAACAAGAAGTACTCGACGGGCAGTGCTCCCAGACCCAGCGCGGGGCCAAGCGGGCTAAACGGGATCAGCGTGAGCAGTGCGATGCCGGTCATCGTGAGCAACATCACCGGAGCCGAGGCACGGCTCTGGATAAACGGCAGCTTGGGCGTACGGATCATATGAATGACCAGCGTCTGGCTCCACATGGACTCAACAAACCAACCGGCCTGGAACAGCGCGATGTAAGCCAGCTGCATCTGCTCCAGTGTGGCACCCGAGTAGACGCTCGCCAGCTCGTTGAACAGCACGCCGTGGCTCACAAACAACGGACAGAAGACAAAGTACATAAAGATGTAGGTCATAAAGTCAAAGATGGAGCTGGTGGGCCCAATCCAGATCATGAACCTGCCGACACTCGAGGCATCCCAGGTACGTGGCACGCACAGGAATTCCTCGTCCACGTTGTCCCAGGGAATCGCCAGGCAGCTGCAGTCATAAATCAGGTTGAGCAAGATCAGCTGGATGCTCATCATGGGCAAGAACGGCAGCATGGCGGATGCGGCAAGCACGCTGAACATGTTGCCGAAGTTGGAGCTCGCGGTCATCTTGATGTACTTGATCATGTTGGCGTAGGTCTTACGCCCCTCGATAATGCCCTCCTCGAGCACCATCAGGTCCTTCTCGAGCAAAATGATGTCGGCGGACTCCTTGGCAACGTCGACGGCCGTGTCGACCGAGATGCCGATGTCGGACGACTTCATGGCAGAGGCGTCGTTGATACCGTCGCCCATATAGCCCACCACATGCCCGTTCGCACGCAGGACGGAAACGACGCGCGACTTTTGGTCGGGCGTGAGCTTGGCGAAGACCTGCACATCCTCGGCCCGGCGAGCGAGCTCGGCGTCATCCATGTCAGCGATGTCACTGCCGAGCAACATGTTGTTGACCTGCAGCCCCACCTGTTTGCAGATGGTACGCGTAACCTTCTCGTTGTCGCCAGTCAGGATCTTGGTGGCAACGCCGTGATTGCGCAGCGCCTCGATCGCATCGGCCGTCGACTCTTTGGGCGGATCCAAAAAGGCCAGGTAGCCGATTAGGACCATGTCGCGCTCATCCTCGGCGCTAAAGGCACCGGCGGGTGACGGGTTGGACTTTTGAGCAATCGCCAGCACACGGAAACCGTCGTCATTAAGGTCGGAAACTGTCGCCAGAATGCGCTCGCGCACCTCGTCGTCCAGCACATGAACGCCGCCGTCGATCTCGGCATGCGAGCACACCGACAGCATTTCCTCGACCGCGCCCTTGGTAACCATCTGGGTCTTGCCGCTGCGATCGCGCACCACCGTGGTGAGGCGACGGCGCGTAAAGTCGAACGGCACCTCATCGACCTTCACGTAGGCCTCGGAAAGATCGGTGAGACTCGGGTCGTTTTGCTCCTCTTCCTCCGTGCACTTGATGATCGCCAGATCCATCAGATTCTTGTAGCCCGTCTGGAAATAGCTGTTGAGGTAGGCGTGGCGCAAAACGCGCGAATCCTCCTGGCCGTCGATGTTCCAGTGATACTCCAGCACCACCTGGTCCTGCGTAAGCGTGCCGGTCTTGTCGGTGCACAGCACGTCCATCGCGCCAAAGTTTTGAATCGAGTTGAGGTTCTTAACGATCGTCTGCTTTTTACTCATGGCAACCGCGCCCTTGGCAAGGCACGTGGTAACGATCATGGGCAGCATCTCGGGCGTCAGACCCACGGCAATGCTGATGGCGAACAGGCCGGCATCGAGCCAATTGCCCTTCGTGACGCCGTTGATCAAAAAGACAAACGGAACCATTACCATCATAAAGCGGATGAGCACCCACGAGACGCTGTTGACGCCCTTGGAAAAGCTCGTCTCCGCAGCGTCGTCGGACAGGCTCGACGCCATGGAACCAAACAGGGTCTGCTCGCCCACGCTAAAGACGAGCGCCGTCGCGCTGCCCGATATCACGCTGCTGCCCATGAGGGCAATGTTCTCGAACGACGTGGCCGAATCGGACTCGGTGCAGGTCGTGGGGACCTTCTCGACCGGCTCGCTCTCGCCCGTCAGGCTGGCCTGGCCCACAAAGAGGTCCTTGGCCTCGATAATCCTCACGTCGGCGGGAATCATGTCACCGGCGGACAGATGCACGATGTCGCCGACCACCACGTCGTCGATGGGAATCTCGGTCCTGGGGACATCCTTGCGGGTGACCGTCACGGTGGTCGTGATCATGTCGAGCAGCTTTTCGGCCGCATTGCCGCTACGCGCTTCCTGGACATAGCGCAGCGTGCCCGAAAGAACCACCATCGTGGTGATGATAATCACCGTCAGCGGGTCAAAGTCCTCCGGCGTGTTGCCCATCATCGACAACGCCGGGAATATCATGTCCGTCGTTGCCGAGATAATGGCTAGGAAAAACAGGATTGCCGTAAAGGGATTGACGAATGCATCCGCGAGCTTGCGGACAAGCGACTTTTTCTTGCCGCGCGTGACCACGTTGCGTCCGTTATCGGCCTCGCTGTGCGCGACCTCGTCGCGGTCCAGACCACCCAGGTTCGAGCCCACCCAGGACATGGCGTCCATCAGCGGGATAGTTGCCGCATGCTGGATGCGGCCCTCTGCACGATGCCTGATCAGTTCGTTTTGCGCCTGGACTGCAGATGGCGTATGGCGCATATTCAGCTTCTTCAATTGCCTTGCTCCGTTCTGTCGATCGGATGCAGAGCCGTCTAGCCGCGACGCCCGCCATTAAGGTGGACCTGCGCCGGCAGACATCGCCCTGCCTTGCTGGTACTGTCACTGCCGCTCACGGTCCTCACCTTCCCTTCGCGTCTGCGACTGTCCTTAGAATAGAAAAGCCGCAAGACCGGGCACATGGCTGGTTTCTTGCGGCTTTCTTGCGATTTGGCAAGGATTGTCAGAGTGGCTTTTGGGGTCGATAGAAGCGGACGATTCAACGCGTTACTCGGCTATTTTATAGCCCACACCCCAAACAGTTAGCAGGTACCGGGGATTGTCGGGCTCGGGTTCAATCTTCTTTCGGATCTTGCGGACAAAGGCCATGATGTTACTGTCATCGAGCAGATATTCGTCTTGCCATACAGCGCGATAGATTTCCTCTTTGCTAAAGACTGTGCCCCGGTTGCTCGCCAAAAAGGCCAGGATATCGAATTCTTTGGGCGTGAGCGAAACGGGCGCGCCCGACACTTTAACGGTGCGCGAAGCCAGATCGATGGAAAGATCGCCGATAACGATGGGCTCCGCAGCGGCACTTGTCTGCGAGCCGGCAACTGTCAGTTCTATGGCGGTCAACCCGCCCGATGCGATATCGGCAAACACGGGTGCAAGTTCGAGAGCGGCGGCGCTACCGGACGAGAACAGCGCGTTGCTGAGCTCGGCGGCCTCTGCCGGCGTAATCGCTATGTTGGTTCTGTTGGTACGCATAGAACCGCCCTAGAACAGACTGCTCGAGCGGGACAGGTAAACCCGCTTGATCGTCGAAACAACAACAAGATACAACACGCTCAGCAGTGCAACGATGCCCAGATACCACATGGGCAGCGTGACAAGGCCGAGCAGTTGCGCGGCAGGACTCAGCGCGAGAAGGGCCGAGGCGATAAGCATGGTGGCGACCATTATCACGAGCGGACGACACGGCCGGTCCCCGTCGCGAACGTTCCGCGCTCGCAAGACGAGGAGCACGAGCGATTCGGTCCAAGCGCACTCCAGTAACCATCCGGTCTGGAAGGTCGCGATAAAGGCCGCCTGGCCCGCAGCACTCAACGTGACAAAGGACCCACCGCACACCGCGGGGCAAACGCCCAGGAGTAAAATGGCAAACGTGATGATGTCAAACGCCGAACTCGCGAAGCCAAAGTGAAGCATAAAGCTGCCGAGGCCCTTGCCCGACCATGCCTTGGGACGGGCGATCTCCGCATCGTCGACGTTATCCCACGAGAGCGCCAGGCAGGTGGCGTCATAGCACAGGTTGAGCAAAAGCAGCTGAGCGGCGGTTGCCGGCAAAAACGGCAGGAAGATACTCGAGGCGGCAACCGAGCAGATATTGCCAAAGTTGGAACTCGACGCGATGCGAATGTACTTGGAAGCGTTGGCGAACGAAGTCCTGCCTTCGCTGACGCCCTCGGCGACCACGCCCAGGTCGCGCTCGAGCAGTACCAGATCGGCAACCTTTTTGGATTCCGCTGCCGCCGAGTCCACAACGATGCCGACATCTGCCGACGTAAGCGCCGGCACATCGTTCACACCATCGCCGATATAGCCGACCGTATGGCCAGAGAGTCGAATGAGACTGACAACATGAGCCTTTTGCGCGGGCGTGAGCTCGGCAAACACACGAGTACGCCCCACGCGAACAAGCGCCTCGGACTCCTCCATGGCATCGAGCATGCTGCCGGTGATAACGCTATCGGCAGGAATGCCCAGGCGCGAACAGGTTGACCGGGCAACCGAAGCCGAGTCGCCGGTAAGCACGCGCACCTCAACGGAAAGGTCGGACAGCGCGCGCACGGCGGCGCGAGCGCTTGCCTTGGGCCGATCGAAAAAGCCCAAAAAGCCGCAGAGCACCAGGTCACCCCAGTCCGAAGACGTTGTGCTGTAGGCAACGGCGAGGACCTTGATGCCGTCGGCACGCATGTCCTCGGCAACCTCATAGGCGCTCTGGCGGCCCGCGGCGTCCATGGGGACGAGTTCCCCTTTAAAGTTGGCCCAGGCACAACGAGCGCAAACACTCTCGACCTCGCCCTTTACGATGGTCAAGTGATTGCCAGGGCGAGTCTGCAGCCCCAGGCAACCAAGCGCCCCAGGCATGGCATCGAGCTTAACACCCGAAGCCTTGGTGACGTGGTCGAAAGGATCAGATGCGTGCAGGGTAAATGCGCCTGCGAGGTCTTTGGCGGCGAGACGCAACTCGGGCGCGGCGCACGCGTCGGCAATGGCCCGGTTGAGCTGGTTGGCGGCCGCCCCCTGGCTCGTACTCTCCAAATACGCCAGGTTGAGCGTTTGCTCGCTTTCGTTGCCCAGGATATCGGTATAGTACTCGAGCACCGCGGCGTCCTCGGTGAGCGTGCCCGTCTTGTCCACGCACACCACGTCCATGGAGCCCAGTGATTCCATGGCGTCAACGTTTTTAACAATGACCTGTTTGTTCTTAAGGCGATGCGCGCTGCCCGAAAGGCACACGCTTGTGACGACTGGCAGCATCTCGGGGACCAGGCCAACGGCCGTGCCCAGGGCAAACAGCAGGGCCTGCGGCCAGTCGCCCAGCACAAAACCTCGAATCATAATGACAAACGGCAGCACGATGAGCATGCACCTCACCAGGGCGGCACAGATGCTCCTGGCACCAGCGCCAAACTGCGTGCCTAGCCGAGCGCGCCGCGGCGATGTGGGCGGCTCCTCGGCAACGCGAGCGTGAACGGTTGCCGAAGCCTTTCCGTCAATGATGGTCGTTCCAGCACGGACGGCCTCCCCTTCTCGCTTGACGGTCTGACCGCTCTCGCCCGTAAGCGACGATTCGGAGACAAGGATGTGGTCGCCCTTGGCAAGGACCGCATCGACCGGGCAGAGCATACCGGCATACAGGCGAATCACATCGCTAGGCACGAGCTGGTCGGAATCGACTTGAATCCAGCAAGCGTCGACACGTTTCCAAACGGCCGCATGGTTCGCCTTAAACATGTGCCGGTCGAAGCTGCGCTTGGCTTCGTTTTCGTAGAACAGGCGCACCAGGCCGCCGACCAGCCACATCAAAAACAGCACGGCAGGTGCGAACACTCCTGTCTGGCCTTGCGCCTGCGGTACGACGTCGACCAAAAAGGCCAAGCCGGCAAGTGCAAGCAGCAGCGACGAAAACGGATTAAAGAACGATTTTTTAATCATCGAAGCCTCTTTCTAGCATGGCTTCGATTGTATCCGAGGCGTATACCAGCATCCCCGCCCCAGACCTTGCGACTTCCTTGCTTTTACGCGTGACAAAGTTTTGCTATTGCTCACTTGCGCCGCACTTGGGATGCAGGGTAAACAGTGAAGGAGCTGCAGAGCAGGCCTACGCTCCAGTTGCCGCTCAAAAACGCCGTGACCACGTCGCAGATATCCTTGCTCGCGCTCATCTTGGTTGGGGACATCGGCCTTCTGCTCATTGCGGTGAGTATCTTGCTCTATGCTCTTATCCAACGCTAGCCCAGACTGACGCGCCCCGCGCGCCGCAACGACCGCCACGACACCAAGGACCGGCAATGGCTACACTTTCCGAACAAGAACGCAAGCGCATCCGGCGATACTGCATCTACCCCAAGATTGCCGGTGCGGCGCTTGCCATGGCATTCGTGCTGCCATTTTTGATCATTCCCTTCGAAATGATTGACGACATCGTCTTTCATCACGAAGGCTTCCAAGAGACGGGTATGATGACCGCCCTGGTGCTCACCGCCATCGAGCTCGTCATATTCTGCTACTGCACGCTCGCGCCACGCTTTGGTATGCGCGGCAAGCAGTGGAAGAAAATGCAGCGCCGACTCGTCGTCGAGCAGACCGAGAAAGACCGCTCGGCACAAATCGCAGGCGTTGTCGGTACGCAGGCCGCCGCGCGCTTACTCAAGAACAGCGACAACGAGACCGCACGCAATCTGGGCAGCGCGGCAGAAGTCGCCGCTGCCGTAGGCGCCGTTGCCACCGCAGCAGACGTGCTTACCGAGAGCTTCGCTAACGCAAAGGCCATGGCGGAGGCCTGCGGCTTGCCTATCCCCCGTGCAAAAAAGTGGATCATCGCGCTTGTGGCGCTACCCCTCGCAATCGTATGCGGTGCCTATATCCCGCAGCTGGCGCAGGGAAACACCGAGATGCAGGAGAACGCCGCGGCCGCGGCCGAGCAGATCGCCATCGCCCGCAAGACGTTAGAGCCCGCATGCGAGTACGTGTCTGCCGATGACCCTTACGAGCGATATCAAGATTACGGCTATCACGTCCGCGGCTACTTGCACGACGGCGACTCCGATACCCAGAAGACCTATACGTACCTGGATTTCGACAACAAGGGAACGCTCAAGGAAGTGAGTTACGTAGCAGAAATCGACCCCGATGCGAGCCTTGAGGACAACCTCGCCCGCATCGAGCTCGACTTTGACGAGCTTTCCTCTGTCGTCCAAACCGCAGACGTCAAGACCGTGAGCCCCGAGCTCCTAGCACCGCAAAAGCTCCCCGAAGAGTTTAGGCAGGCTTTCTTGAACGGTTCGCTCTACGAGAGAATCTCCATCAGGACGAGCGACGACCCCGTCAAAGCGTATTACTCGTTTGACACGGATCCCGAGGACGAGTTTGACGAGTACACCCATCCAAGCATCCGTATCACGTTGATGGGTAAAACGAGCTAGGCGCAGGAGGGGGGCTGCCCCTTCCCCCATGTGGCAAAGGGACAGCCCCTTTGTCACATTATTCCGAGCGCAGAGCCTCTACGGGGTCTTTCTTAGACGCGCTGCGGGCCGGCAGCAAGCCAGCGACGACCGTCAGCACCACCGAGATCGCGATGAGCGCCAGCGCGTCCTGAACGGGCAGGCTCATCAGGTTGGGAACCTGCTTGGTCGCAAGCGCCCAGGCATTGACCGGGAGGCTCACGAGCACCACGACGGCGATGGCAAAAACGCCGGCGATAAGGCCCTCGATAAACGTCTCGGCGTTAAACACGTTGGCCACGTTGCGCTTCGATGCGCCAATCGCGCGCAGAATGCCAATCTCCTTTTTGCGCTCCAGCACGCTGATGTACGTGATGATGCCGATCATGATCGAGCTCACCACCAGGCTGATGCTCACAAACGCGATAAGCACCAAACTGATGGTGTTCACAATATCGGTCACCGAGCCCATGATGATGCCCATATAGTCGGTGTACGAGATTGCCTGCTCGTCGTGTCCGGCGGCTTTGACCTGCTTGTTGTACGCATCGATATGGTCGAGCACGCGTTCCTTGGCCTCAAAGTCGCGCGGGAAAATCTTGACGGAAATGGGGTCGGCCTCGTCCGCATAGCCCAGCGTGGTCAGATTGTTGTCGTAGGTGAGCTTCGACGCCTTTGCATAGCTCATCATGAGCGAGCTCAGATCCTCGGCGTCCATGTTGAAGTGGATGGCACGGGCAAACGCGCTCGCATCCACGTGCATGGCGCTCGCCAGGCTGGCAAAGGTCGACGACATCTGCGTCGCCATCTGATCCATAAGCCCCGCCGCTCCCGCTTTGAGCTGGGAAGACACCGTCGCTGCGATTCTGTTGCTGAGCGATTGCATCACCTGGTCCATAGCCTGCTGCAAATAGGGCGCGAGCTGTTTTTGTACGTAGTCGGTCATAGCCTGCTGCAGTCGCTCCGCCAGTGCGTCTCCGCCCAGCGCTTTGAGCTGCGCCAAGCATTGCTGCGCCGCAGCATCGTTCTCAAGATACGCCGAGAACGCAGCAGCGAGCTTCGATGCATCCTTAAGGTCCTCGGGCGTCAGCGCCTTAAACTGATTGGACTGCATAAAGCCAACAAACAGCCGGTTGGCAAGCGTGCCCACCTGCTGCATCTGCTCGGGCGTGAGTTCCAAGCCATCAAAGACACCCGAGAAATCGGGGGTCGGTGCCTTGGCCATGATGTCGCTGAAGTCGATGTCCTTGCCCACGCCCGAAAGGTCGATATCCAAGCCCGACAAATCGATGCCCGAAAGATCCATGCCACCGGCCGTACCCGAGAGTGCAGACGTATCGAACGAGAACGCGCTCTTGAGCGCCGCCTCGTCAACGCTGAACATGCTGCCCAGGTCCACGCCCTGCTTGGCCTCGCCTTGCAGCTCGTCGAACGTTTTGCCGGTAAAGACATCCGTCTCGGGATGAGCAAGCTGTTCCTGAACGATCTGCGAATCGGCAGCGCGCTCCATAAGTTGGCGAGTCAGCGCGTGCGTGTAGGCAATACCCGGAGACAACGCACTGGCATTGGCAGTCTCGTTGGGACGCACCACGCCCACAATGCGCACGTCGATACCGTCGGCAACCTTGGCTGCCATAAAGTCGGTGTCGCCAGACATATCGGTCCACATACCGGTCTCTTCGTTTTTGCGATACGCATCGGCCGGCGACAACACCTTAAACGTCGTAGACAGCGCATCGTCGTAGGTAAAGTCGGCGGCGGTCTCGGGCGTTTCGACCTCGCCATCGGCCGTCATGGCGCTGTTGACCAGGTCGTTGAGCTCATTGATATCCAGCGCGCCGATGCTATAGAGCGTATAGTCGCCCACCGTGCCACGGCTCGAAAGCACCATCACGGCCTCGTTGGCAGACGTAGGCCAATGACCGGCGACGACGTCGTACTGGCTGTCGAGCAGGCTCTGGTCGTCAATCATCTCGTTGAAGACCGAGGTCCCCATGGACTCCATGCTCACCGTTGCCGCCGAGCTCGCGCCTCCGCTCATAGCCTCGGTCATCGCGTTGGGCACCAGGCGCACGGGCTTCTCGTCGCCCTTGCCCGCGCGATACACGACCGGCGTCACGCCGTAGCTGTACTGAATGGCGTTGACCTCTTTGTCGATGCCGTCGCCGCCATCGTCGAGCCACGCCTTAAAGCTCGTCATATCGTTGGACTTAACGCTCGCAAACATATCCTTTACGGCCGTGACCACGGGAATCTTATCGGACTTCTTAGCCGAACTGTCCGCACCGGCGGAGGCGCTGCTCGCTCCCCCGTCATCCTCCGCGGCCTCCTGCCCACCCATCATGGACGACAGGTCGTAATCCTGCTTGGAGATGGTGAGCGGATAGCTCGAGAGCGTATCCTCCTCGACCTTTTTGATGTAGTTGTTCACGCCGTTGGAGAGCGCCAGAATCGCCGCGATGCCGATAATACCGATCGAGCCCGCGAATGCCGTCATAGCCGTACGGCCCTTCTTGGTCATGAGGTTGCGTGCCGAAAGCCCCAGCGCCGTCACAAAGCTCATCGAGGTTTTGCGCGTGGGCTTGGCTTCGCGACGCGCAGCCCCAGCGGCGTCGAAGGGGTCGGAATCGTCGGTGATCTTTCCATCTGCGAGATTGACGATGCGCGTGGCGTACTGGTACGCCAGCTCGGGGTTGTGCGTGACCATGATGACCAGGCGGTCGCGCGCAACCTCCTTGAGCAAGTCCATGACCTGCACGGACGTCGTCGAGTCCAGGGCGCCGGTCGGCTCGTCTGCCAACACGATCTCGGGGTCGTTAATCAGGGCACGGGCAATGGCCACGCGCTGCATCTGTCCGCCCGAAAGCTGGCTCGGACGCTTGTTCACATGCTCGCCCAGACCAACTGCCTCAAGCGCCTCGCGCGCACGCTGGCGACGCTCGGCATGGCCAACGCCCGTGAGCGTGAGCGCCAGCTCCACGTTTTCCAAAATGGTCTGATGCGGAATAAGGTTATAGCTCTGGAACACAAAGCCGATGCGGTTGTTGCGGTAGGCGTCCCAATCGCGGTCGCGGAAGTCCTTGGTCGAAATACCGTCGATGAGCAGATCGCCCGAGTCAAAATGATCCAATCCGCCGATGACGTTGAGCATCGTAGTTTTGCCCGAACCCGAAGGGCCCAGAATGGCCACGAACTCGTTGTCTCGAAAGGCCAGGCTCACGTTATCGAGCGCCACCTGCGTAAACGACTGCGTGACGTACCTTTTGCAAATATCTTTGAGCTCCAGCATGGACGGCAACCTCTCCCGCGCGGGTACACTCGCCCGCTCTCCCCCGCCGTTCGTATTCGACGCGTTTGTCCTACTCTATTCCGTTTTTTAGTCCACACCAGTGAGAAACGTCATGAACCGCGCCAAAACGAACGGGACGACACGCCACACAGCGCACCGTCCCGCACACAACATTGACAATGTGACAAAGGGACTGTCCCTTTGTCACATTCGTGTACTCAGCCTTTACTGCTCGCTCTTCGCCAGCGCCTGGTCAATAAGCTTGTCGAGCGCCGCGCGCTGCTCGGCGGAGCTGATGGCGCCCACGATGGGCTCCCCTACGATGTTGCCGTTCTGGTCAATAACGTAGGTTGTCGGGAACGAGAACAGATTTGACGTAAACTTACCGGCCTCGCTATCCGACTTGAACCAGACGTTCTTATATGTCACGCCCTTCTTGCTCAGCACGTCCTTGGCATCTGCGATCTCGCCCTTGTTGCCATCGAGCGTAAAGGAATTGACGCCCACGACCTGGCCGCCCTTCTCGGCAAGCTCCTGATTCAGCTTCTCAAGATCGCCCAGCTCGCCCACGCACGGCTTGCAAGTAGTGAACCAGAAGTTCATGACGGTGACCTTGTTCTTAGAGAACAGCTCGTCGCTGTTCACGTCGTTGCCATCCAGGTCCTTGCCCGTAAAGCTGGGGAACTTCGTCGCCTCGCTCGAAGCATCGGCGCCAGCCGTCATGCCAGCGGCCGAAGCGTCAACGCTCTCGCCTGCGTTCGGCGTGCTTCCACAGCCGGGAAACTTCTTTTCCAGGCTCTCGAGCTTGTCCTCGATCTCCTTGATCTGCTGCGCACCAGCCTTGAGCGTCTTAAGCTCATCCGCCGTAAACTCATCCTTAGCGCCGTCGATGGTCTTGAGCAGGAAATCGCCGTAATTGCTGCCATCCTCAATCATTGCCGAGTCTTTATTTGCTGCATTGAATACCTTTTCCCACAGCGCGTTATCACTCGAAAAGATCTCGTTCTCCTTCTGCATGAGCTTCGCATACAGCTCGGCGGCCTCGTCGGCATTGGTCGGCTTCTGCGCAGTGAGTTCTGCGATCTTAGGATCGGAGCTCGCAGATTCGCTCACATTGCCACCGGGCGCCGAACATGCCACAAGGCACAAGGCCAATACCGGCACCATAAACAGGGCCGCAATCTTAGAAAGCTTCATGGTCATTCCTCCGTTTTGTCGAAGCTTGTTTACTTTTTATCGGCGGTCAAGGGGAGCTTTTCCGCCGACACATCCAGGCCATAGCGATAGCTAATGGCATCGACGGGACAGGCCCCGATGCACTTTCCGCACCGGATACATTCGGCATGATTGGGTGCGCGGACCACATCAACGTCCATCTGACAAACCCTTGAGCACTTGCCGCACGAGACACATTTGCATGCGTCAACCCGAATCCCCAGTAGGGACACCCTATTCATAAGCGCATAGAATGCACCGAGTGGACAAATCCATTTGCAAAAGGGGCGGTAGAACAAAACACTCAGCACTACCACGGCAATGAGAACGGCAAGTTTCCAAGTAAAGAGCTGTCCCAACGCAGATCGAATGCCGGCATTGGCAATGGCCAGCGGAATGGCGCCCTCGAGCACACCCTGCGGACAGATGTACTTACAAAAGAACGGGTCGCCCATGCCCACGTCGTTAACCACCAAGACGGGTAGCAGCACCACGGCAAACAGCAACACGACGTACTTGATGTACGTGAGCGGCTTGAGCTTTTTTGTCGAAAGCTTTTTGCCGGGAATCTTATGAAGCAGCTCCTGCAGCCAGCCAAACGGGCACAGAAAGCCGCATACAAAGCGTCCCAGCAGCACGCCGAGCAAAATGAGCGTACCGGTAACATAGTAAGAAAAGTTGAACTTGGATGAACCTACCACCGACTGGAACGACCCGATGGGGCACGCACCCGATGCCGCGGGGCACGAATAGCAATTAAGTCCAGGTACGCAGACTGTTTTCCCCGCGCCCTGATAGATGCCGCCTTTGGCAAAGTTTGACAGGTGAATATTGGTGACCAGCGTCGCCGCCGCCTGAATGAATCCGCGAAATCGGGCCAAAACATGCGACGCAGTGTTTTCTCTTTTATCCAATTCCGATACACTCCAAGCACAGCCTAATCGCTTTGGCCAGCACGGCATCCGCCTCGCCACGCATAACACCAAAGCACACCATGGCAATTCCGACGATCAACAAAGCGACCTGTACCACGGGTTTTACCGCTTTGAACAACCTGACCACTCCTTTCGTTACGCGACCATTGGACCATATCGGCTATAAAATCCGTGTTAAGCGCGATTTGGAATGTGCAAGGAGACTGTTATGCGTATTTTGATCGTCGAAGACGAGCGAGCACTGTGCGATGCAATCGCGCGCAGCTTGCGAAACTTGGCGTACAGCGTCGACTGCTGTCACGATGGACGGGAGGCGCTCGACCTGCTGGGCATCGAAGTCTTTGACCTCGTGGTACTCGACCTCAATCTTCCCCATGTCGACGGCATGACCGTGCTCAGGGAACTTAGGAAAACCGATTGCGAGACCAAGGTACTGATTCTGTCCGCGCGTGGCGAAGTATCCGATAAAGTCGCCGGACTCGATGCCGGCGCCAACGATTACCTTACCAAGCCGTTTCATCTGGACGAACTTGCGGCAAGGATCCGCAGCCTTACCCTCAGGCGCTTCGCACAAAGCGACATAGTATTAACCTGCAGAAAGCTCAGCTTTGACACCAAGGCGCGCATCGCTTCCGTGGACAGTGAAGCTCTATCTCTTACACGCAAGGAAACGGGAATCTTGGAATACCTGATGCTTAATCAGGGGCGACCGGTAAGCCAAGAGGAGCTTATCGAGCACGTTTGGGATAGCAGCGTGAACAGCTTTAGCAACGCAACCCGCGTTCATATCTCGTCGCTCCGAAAAAAGTTGCGCAGCGCTTTGGGATACGACCCGATTCGCAATCGGATTGGAGAGGGCTACGTTATGGAGGACAGTGAATGAAAAGGCTTTCGCTGCAATGGCGCATAACGATTATGACGGCACTGCTCACGTGTGCGGCATGCGTGCTGACGAACTGCCTGGTCGGCTATACGGGCATGCGCTACATGGATGCCATCGGCAGTGACATCTCGGCCTTTACCGCAACCGGCGAAGATTCGCCCCAGGCGTTCGACCCAACGAAAGCGACCCTCGATAACGAGGTTACGATCGTCGTAAACGACGCACAGGAGTCTTTTGGCACGACAGCCTGGTGCATCACGGCTGGAATCACACTCCTTGGCGGCGTGCTGGCATACTTTGTGAGCGGCCGTGCACTCAAACCGCTACGGGCTTTTGCAGCCCAGGTTGAGCGTGTGCAGCCTGACAACCTAAGCGAAATCAGGCTCAGTGAAGATGTGCCCACCGAGTTACAACGATGCAGCGCCTCTTTCAACGACATGATCGCCCGTCTTGGCGAAGGGTTCTCTGCACAGCGTCAGTTTACCGGCAACGCCGCACACGAGCTGCGCACCCCGCTCGCCCTTATGCAAGCACAGATTGAACTATTCATCTCCGAGCACTCCGGTTTGCAACCCGAAACAGCCGAGCTGCTCGGCCTGCTACAAGAACAAACCGAGCGCATGTCGCGGATGACCAAGGTATTGCTCGAGATGAGTGAGCTCCACAGCGTTCCTTGCGAGGACGATGTTGAACTTGGTCCCTTGTCCGAAGAGGTCCTCACCGACCTTGCGCCACTTGCCGAAAATAAGGGCATAGCCCTCAATTGTGCTGGAGACGCTTTAGTAATCGGGAGCGACACGCTCCTCTATCGGCTGGTGTTTAACCTGGTCGAAAATGCCATCCATTACAGCCGCCCCGGCTCGACTGTCAACGTCTCCATCTGCGACAACGACAGCCACGTGTTCCTGAGAGTCGAGGACCAGGGCCCGGGAATACCCAAGCAGTACCGTGAGAGCATCTTCCAGCCGTTCTTTCGTCTAGACAAATCCCGCAGCAGGGCATATGGCGGCGCAGGACTCGGGCTAGCGCTTGTTTGGGAGATTGCAGCGCTTCACGGTGGCACGGTAGAGGTCGAAACAAGTTCCGAGAACGGGACCACCATGCTCGTGACCCTCTCAAAGGGGGCCACCACGTGATCCGACTGTCCAGGGGTCCCACTCGGCATTGCGAAACGCGTCCCAAAACTTGGACATGAGAAATGGGAGGCAGTTCGCATCTGTGCCGAGGACGAAGTCCTGGCGGGAATTCAGGATGCGCAGAGGAAGCTTACGGCAGAAAACCCCGACAGAGTCGTGACCGTCGGCGGCAACTGTATGGCGTCGCTTGCCCTCTTCGATTACCTGCACGGGAAATACGAGAACGTTGGAATCGTCTGGATCTATGCGCATCCGGATGTATCCACGCTGAATGATGGCTACCCCAACGCTCACGCCATGGTACTTGGCAGCCTTTTGGGAGAAAGTCATCCCGGTCTTCGGCGGCGAATAACGCGAATGTCCGCAGGCAGACTCCAACCTGTACGCGGAGAAGCTGGGCGACGCAAACAAGATTCCTCGACTCGAGCATGGAGATGAATCCGTCTATCAGTCTCATCGCATACTCAGAGGAGGATGCCAGATATAGATCCCATTGGGTAAAGTCGCCGTTCATGAAGGGAATCACTGCATTGCGCTCGGCGACTCTCAAGGCACTCAGGCTTTGTTCTATTTTCTCAGCTTCTTGTTTGAACTGTTCGCTATCCAAAATGCCCCAAATACCGGCTTCTCAACAAATCAAAAAAACAAGAGAGACAGAGATTAGGTTCATGCTCCACTGAACCCGCACTTCCAGTCGAGGCGCTCCTCCTCGAAGATCTCCCCGGAGTCCCGTATCTCGCGCCCCTCACGGATCTGTCCATATCAGTGTAGCCAATCCAAGCACAGCCCCACCGCACGGCCCAGTCGCTTCCGGTCCTGCGTGGCCCCGTGAAGGCGGAAGGGCGTGGCTGTGGGCGGTGCGTTCCTTTCTCCTCGTACTTTTTTGGGCATGCGTCACGGCCCCCCGCGCGGCGCTGAGAGCGAATCGGCGCAGGCTTGGGGCCAGTTGCGTAGAGGTTGAGGTTCGGGTTTCGCCGGCTTACGCAGCTTGGCGGGCAGAGCGCCCGGGCTCGCTGCGCCTAGGGCGCGGCGGGATCCGCGACGTCGGAGGTGTCGATCTCATCCAGATTGGCGAGCTGGCTGATGAACGGGATACTCTCGTATTCGTCCACCTCGACGCCGCCGAGCACGATGGTGCTGTCGCGCGTGTCGATTTGAGTTGTGAACACGGCCGGGTCGAAACCCGAAGCGATAAAGCCAATGCCCGCGAGGACAACGCCCGCGGCAACGAGCCCGCCCGCCACGGCAAGGTAGATCTTCTTCGCGCTGGTCATGGTACTCACTCCTTTCTACGCCGCAAGATGCGCGGCAGCGCCGCCCTTCTCGCCCTTACCCTTCCAGAAGGGCGAGGCGGCCTTCCTCGCCCAGAGCGCCGAGAGGCGCGCGATTTGTTTTGAGGCGGCCCAAGCGCCAGCACCAACGAAGAGCGCCACGCCGACGAGGCCGAGCCCCACGCCCGCCGAGGCGAGAACGTACGGGAAGTGGCCGATGGTGACGCCGCTTACGGCAAGCAGGAGCCCAACTACGCCCGCGCCCCCGAGTGCCGCCGCGACGATCCACACGCAGAGCGCCAGCACCCAGATGCAGATATAGACCGTGACGGCCACGGCGGCGAAGGCGGCGAGCAGCGGCACCCACACCGGGGAGCCCACGATGGTCAGCACCCACAGCAGCGCGGTGCTGCACCGGCGCGTCCTCGCGATCGCGCGCGGCACGGCGGGCAGGTCGTCGAGCGTGGCC
>UQIN01000007.1 GCA_900541035.1 uncultured Collinsella sp.
AGCACGAAGCTCCAGCGCGAGCTGGGCTGGAGGCCGGCCCACACCGACTTCGCCGAGGGCCTGAAGGCCACCATCGACTGGTACGTGGCCAACGAGTCCTGGTGGCGCCCGGCCAAGGAGGCCACCGAGGCCCGTTACCGCGCACAGGGCCAGTAGGAGGGGAGAGAGACATGGCAGACATCGCATTCGAGAAGGACCTCTCCGTCGCCGAGACCGGCATCGAGGGCCTCAAGGTCGTCGACCTCGCCGTCCACGGCGACTCGCGCGGCTGGTTCAAGGAGAACTGGCAGCGCGCCAAGATGTGCGCGCTCGGGATCCCCGACCTCCGCATCGTCCAGAACAACATCTCCTACAACGACAGCCGCGGCGTCACCCGCGGCATCCACGCCGAGCCCTGGGACAAGTTCATCTCCGTGGCCCGCGGCAGCGTCTTCGGCGCCTGGGTGGACCTGCGCGAGGGCAGCGAGACCTTCGGCAAGGTCTACACGACCGTGCTGGACCCTAGCAAGGCCATCTACGTCCCGCGCGGCGTGGGCAACTCCTTCCAGGCCCTGGAGGACGGCACCGCCTACACCTACCTGGTGGACGCACACTGGTCCCTCGAGCTCAAGAGGACCTACACCTTCGTGAACCTCGCCGACCCGGAGCTCGCCATCGAGTGGCCCATCCCGCTGGACGAGGCCACCGTGTCCGAGGCCGACCTCCACCACCCGCTGCTGGCCGACGTCGTGCCCATGGCGCCCAGGCGCACCCTGGTCACCGGCTGCAACGGCCAGCTGGGCCATGCGGTCCGCGCGCTCGCCGAGGAGCGCGGGCTGACCGATACCTTCGACTTCTGCGACATCGACACATTCGACATGTCCGACCCGGAGGCCTACTCCAAGTACGACTGGTCGCTCTACGGCACCGTGATCAACTGCGGCGCCTACACGGCCGTGGATAAAGCGGAGACCCCCGAGGGCCGCGCCACCGCCTGGAAGGCCAACGCGACCGGCCCTGCCCTTCTCGCCCGCACCTGCGCCGGGCACGGCATCACCCTCGTCCACGTGTCCTCCGACTACGTCTTCGACGGCACCGCCGAGGTCCACACGGAGGGTGAGCCCCTCAGCCCGCTGTCCGTCTACGGCCAGACCAAGGCCGCCGGCGACATCGCCGTGGCCGGGTGCCCGCGCCACTACATCATGCGCTCCAGCTGGGTCATCGGCGAGGGACACAACTTCGTCAAGACCATGAAGGGCCTGTCCGACCGCGTCGCCGACCCGGACGATAAGCTCGAGCAGGTCACCGTGGTCGACGACCAGCTGGGCCGCCTGACCTTCACGCGCGACATGGCCGCGGTCATCTTCCACGTGCTGGGGACGCACGCCCCCTACGGCACCTACGACTGCACCGGCTCCGGCGCCGTCAAGTCCTGGGCCGACATCGCCCGCGCCGTCTTCGAGGCCGCCAACGGCAACGGCGACAGGGTCGTGCCGGTATCGACCGCCGACTACTACGCGAGCGCCGAGGGCCCCATCGCCCCGCGCCCGGTCCACTCCGCGCTCGACCTGTCCAAGCTCGAGTCGGTCGGCTTCCACATGCCCGACTGGGAGGAAGAGCTGGGGGAGTACCTCAAGACGCTCTAGCCGCCAATCATATTCCAAAAGGAAAAGCCGCCGCTTGTTAACGGCGGCTTTTCTTGTTGGCGGCTATTTGCGCAGAGGTGCCAATAGTATTTTGCGGAAGATTTACCTCTCGTTTGTTTTGTCGCTGCGATAGTCATCGAAAGCGTATTTGCTGTACACGTTGACTTCCCACTGCTTTTTTTCGACCTTTGCCACGGAGTCGAGGATGAATCCGGTTGCGAGGTTCAGGCCGCACAGGAACATAAACGAGGCGGCGAGCATGGCGGTGGGGAAGCGCGGGACGAGGCCGGTCTGGAAATACTCGACAACGATGGGCATGCCCAGGGCGAGGCCGATAAGTGCGAATAGAATCGCGACCAGGGTAAAGAACTTTAGAGGGCGGTAGTCCTTGAACAGCGTGCCGATCATTGCGACGACCTTAATGCCATCGCTGACGGTGTTGAGTTTGGACTCGGAGCCCGCGGGGCGGTCACGGTACTTGATGGGTACATCTTTGATGCGCCAGCGGTGGTCGACGGCGTGGATCGACAGCTCGGTTTCAATCTGAAAGCCCTCGGAAAGCACGGGGAAGGTTTTGACGAACGGGCGGCTCATGGCGCGGTAACCGGTCATGACGTCATCGAAGCTGTAGCCGTAGATCCATTTGATCATGGCGCGCACCAGGTTGTTGCCAAAGCCGTGGAAGGCACGTTTGTTTTCCTCGGCGTAGGTGCCGTTGGAAAGACGATCGCCCACGGTCATGTCGGCCGTGCCGTTAAGGATGGGCTCGCAGAGGGCCTTTGCCGCCTCGGCGGGGTAGGTGTCGTCGCCGTCGACCATGAGGTAACAGCCTGCGTCGATGTCACGGAACATCTGGCGGCACACGTTGCCCTTTCCCTGGCGCGGTTCGAGGCGCACCGTGGCGCCATGCTCTAGGGCAATCTGGGACGTGCCATCGGTCGAGTTGTTGTCGTAGACGTAAACCGTGGCACCGGGGAGTTCGCGATGAAAATCGTCTACGACCTTACCTATGGTGACGGCCTCGTTGTAACAGGGAATGATTACTACTGTGTCTGTATAGTCCAAGATGAATGCCCCCCATAACTGATTACGGGTTGTTAGTATACCTGCCATCAGATGGCTGTATTTGATATGGGGTACTTTTTCAGATTTGCATCGCTGGTTAAGTTGCCGCCTTTGAAGGCTATACTTTCCACTGTTATGAATTACGAGACAAGGAGATGGTCCGTGACTGACAGCGTAGATAGTCAGAAAGCGGTGGCTAAACCGGCCTCTCACGCTAAAAATGATTTTGAAAAAGACAAATATATCCTAAGACAGCTTGTCACCAAGGATTTTAAGATCAAGTACCGTCGCAGCGTTTTGGGCGTTGCGTGGTCGGTGCTCAATCCTCTTCTTATGATGGTCGTCATGTCCATTGTGTTTTCGACCATTTTCGGTCAGAGCCGCAATGGTTCCATTACGCCCGAGATGTACCCGTTGTACCTGATCGTCGGTAACATAACGTTCTCGGTTATGTCCGAGTCGACGAATCAAGCCCTCATGTCCATCATTGCGGCTTCGTCTTTGCTTAAAAAGGTCAAGGTGCACCGTTGGGTGTTTCCGGTTCAGAAGGTGTTGTTCTCGCTTGTCAACTTTGCCTTCTCGCTGGTTGCCGTCGCCTTGGTTATGCTGTGGTTCCGTGTTCTTCCCACCTGGCATTTAATCTTGCTGCCGGTTTGCCTGTTCTTGCTCATGTGCTTTTGCATGGGCCTGGGCATGGTGCTATCGGCGCTCGCTGTATTCTTCCGTGACGTTATGCATCTGTGGACCGTCGTTATCACCGCATGGATGTATCTGACTCCTATCTTCTGGACCACCGATTACATTAGCCAGATGGCCCACTGGATTCAGGTGCTGGTCGTTGTGAACCCCATGTATAACTATCTGCAGTTCATGCGCGATATTTTCCTGTTTAATACGACGCCGTCCATGCTTACGCTGGGACTTTGCGTGTTCTGGGCGATTTTCGCTTTGGCTGTTGGGTACGCCGTTTTCCATAAGACCGAGCACAAGTTTATTCTCTACATTTAAGGAGTGCTGTTATGTCTGCGACTACGGTTGATTACAGCAAGCAGCCTCTTGCTGTTGAAGTTAAAGACGTCACTATGATCTTTAATATGGCGTCTGAGTCTTTGACAAACCTTAAGGAATACTTTATTAAGCTTGCCAAGCACGAATTGTTTTTTGAGGAGTTCCGCGCTCTTAAGCATATTTCCTTTGATGTTCATCGCGGTGAGGTCGTCGGTCTGGTTGGCACTAATGGCTCTGGTAAGTCCACGATGCTAAAGATCATCGCTGGTGTTCTTGAGCCCAGTGAGGGCGAGGTTAAGGTCCATGGCAATATTGCCCCGCTTATTGAGCTGGGCGCTGGCTTTGATCCCGAGCTTACGGCTCGCGAGAACATCTACCTTAACGGTGCGTTGCTCGGCTACACCAAGGAGTTTATCGACGCGAGCTTCGACGACATCATCGATTTCGCCGAGCTCAAAGATTTTGTCGACATGCCGCTCAAGAACTTTTCCTCGGGCATGGTCGCGCGTATCGCCTTTGCAATCGCCACGATTACCGAGCCCGATATTCTGATCGTTGATGAGACGCTGTCCGTCGGCGATGTGTTCTTCCAGCAGAAGTGCGAGGCGCGTATTCAGCACTTTATCCAGAGCGGCGACGTGACGGTTCTGTTCGTTTCGCACTCCATGGAGCAGGTCGAGCGCATTTGCCAGCGCGCCGTTTGGATTGAGAAGGGTGACCTTCGCATGGACGGCCCGGTTGATGAGGTCTGCAAGGCGTACCGCGAGCAGTTCAACTAGGTTATAATTACTTGTGCTTAGCTGATTTGCTTGGCTGGGCGTGCGGTTATTTGCTCCATTAGCTCAGTTGGATAGAGCAGGGGACTTCTAATCCCAAGGTCGACGGTTCGAATCCGCCATGGAGCACCATCGTTTATTAAGCCCGGACCGCTTGGTGGTCCGGGCTTTTTAATATGAGAAAGCCATTGTCAATAGACACGTTCATCCGAGCCCGGTTTCAACCGGGCTTTTTCGTTTCCCGTCGGGAGAGCCCGCGCACGCTGCACGTTTAGTCGACGCTTGCCTGGCAAGCTAATATCCGCGGGCTCTTGCGGGTGCGCTGCCGGCGGTCAGCCCGGTATATCCGCACACCCCACCGCATTTCGATTCTCCGTCCGGCGCGCTCATCCGAAACCAGTCTTCTTGACGGGCGCGGCCTCGCGGCTGCCCAAAAAAGGCTCGTGAACGCGCGCCGGCGATGCGTCGAGACGCGGCCCCTCCCGGCGGGAGGCTTGTTGTCCGGCGTCAGCCGAGGGTCCCCTCAACCCGGCGGCCGATCTCCCAGACCCAGCAGGCGAGCTCGCGCGCGATGGCGGCGTTTGCCTTGCACGCGCTCTTGCCGGCCGCGGCCAGCGCCTCGCGGCGGCGGCAGAGCCTGGCCGTGCAGTCGCCGGCGCGCGCCCGGATCGCCGCGGGGACGTCCGCGCCGGGCGGCGGGGCCTTCGGGCGGGGCGTGCACCTCGAGTAGTGCCACGCCGACTCTATCAGCGCCGTCCTGGCGAGCCGGTTGCCCGCCTTGGTGATCCCGCCGCGCCGCTCGGTCTCGCCGCTCGAGCGCTCCGACGGGATGAGCCCGCACCAGCTCGCGAAGGCCGGGGCCGTCCGGAACCTCGTGAAGGAGCCGGCCTCGGCGGCGAGCCTGAAGGCGGTCAGGGCGTCGATCCCCTTGATGCAGGAGAGCGCCTCGACGGCCGGGCGCCACCGGTCGGTCCGGGCGAGGGCGAGGACCTTCTTCTCGAGCTGCCGGCGGTCCGACTCCGCGCACCTCACGGCCGTGACGTAGTGCTCGAGCACGTCACGCTGCGGGCCCTCGAGCCTGATCTCGGATATCCACCTCCAGTGGGCGCGCGTCCAGGAGCCCTTCCGCGTGCCGTCGGCGTTGCGCTCGTCCCAGACGTAGCCCAGCCTGATCAGGAACATGTTGAGGCGCTGGCGGGCCCGGAGGTAGTCGGCCGCCGTGTCCTCGAGGGCGCGGTCGAGGTCCCGGGCGGCCTCGACGGCCGCATCGGGCAGCGGGACCTCCACGATGTTGTGGGTGGCGAGCATGCGGGCGATGAACTCGGCGTCGCGCCGGTCGTTCTTGCGCCGGGCGTCCGCCGCCGGCCTCTGCATCCTGGAGACGGCCGCCACGGCGCAGTCGAGCCCGAACGCGCGCAGCTCGCGCGCCATGTGGAAGCCGGTGGGGCCGCTCTCGTAGCACGCCCTCGGGTCCTCGAAGCCGAGGGCCCACTCGGCGATCTCGGCGGCGTCCGTCCCGAAGTCGCGGTGCACCACCTCGCCGGTGAAGGGGTTGAACGCCGCCGCGGCGACCGATCGCGCGTGGACGTCCAGGCCGATGGAGGTAACATGGGGCATGGGAAGCCTCCTCCCCGCAGGTGCGGTAAGGGCTACCGCACGGGCCGATACTCAAAGCCCATTGTGGCACCCCGAGCCCGCGGAAAGAAGCTGCGCCGCGGGGGAGGCGACCCCAATGGCTTTCTCATATCGTCTTCGTCTTGTGTGCTGCAATTGCTTTCTGCGGCTTGAGCGTATCTCGCTTTATGGGTGTTTACCTGCCGCTTGATTTTGATCTGAGCTGCTACATTGTGTTGCTGATGTGGGTTGGCTATACAGTGCGTCAAAGGGGGCTGGAGCCGAGCGTGAGCAAGCCGCTGGTGTTTATTGGGGCTGGAATTGTTTGGCTTGTCTTGGCGGCCATGAGCGGGCTTGAGCTTTCGAGCCGCCGCGTGGATGGGTTTGTGGTTGCGACGATCGCCGCTCTTGCTGGCAGTTACTGCGTATGTTGGGTTTCTATGGCCGTGGAGAAGCTGAAGGACGTTTCGGTCTTGGGCGTTCTTGAGCGAGGGCTCGTGTTTTGCGGACAAGCCAGCCTGGCAATCTTTGCAATCCACGCGGTCGATTGGTTTGTCCCCTGGCAGACCATGCCGTTACTCATGACACTGCCAGCATCGTGGCTCTTCGCATCAATCGTACGCTGCGCCTGCGATATCGGCCTAGCATACGTAATCAAAAAGGCGTAAGACATGCGGCGGCGACCAAGCATGGCCTCCTGTCGTCCATGTCGCCCTATCGGTATCTTGGTATGATGTGTGGCATGCTGTCGGGCGTTGTGTAAATCTATTGGTGCCATTTGGTGTTAGGCGGGCGCTCGTTCTTCTCTAGGAGCTGACTATGATTGACTATCGCAATCCATATACCCCCGGCGCAGGGGCAATGCCCAAATACCTCGCTGGGCGCGATGACATTCTTGAGACGGCTTCTCTTCAGATTAAAGCCCTTGCCGCAAACTATCAAAATCGCTCGATTGTTTTGTATGGCTTGAGGGGCGTCGGTAAAACCGTTTTGCTTAATTCGATTGAGTCGATTGCCGAGGGCGAGGGCGTTCTTGTTCGCCATATCGAGGTTGAAGAGAAGAAAGGTCTGATTGCTCCCTTAGCCTCGGCCTGTTGCTCGCTGTCTTCTTCTCTTAATAAAATCGAGCTTGTTAAGAGTAAATTGGAGCAAATAAGGAATCTGTTTACCTCCCTTACGCTTTCAGTCGATGCGGGGGACGGCTCTTTGTCTTTTGGGTTTAATGAAGATGTCCTCGGGACGTCTCTGGCGTCGTCTCGTAATCTGTCCGGAGATTTTACCGATATCCTTGTTGTGCTTGGAAAATATGCTCAGGCTGCCGGAGCTTCGATCTTAATTGGGATTGACGAGTTGCAATATGCCGGGAAAGAAGAGCTCGAAGCTTTGGCATGCGCACTGCATCGTGTCACTCAGCTTGGTCTTCCCGTTATGTTTTGCTGCGCCGGGCTGCCCAAACTCTTAAAGATGCTGGGTGAAGCTAAGACCTACTCCGAGAGGCAGTTCAACTTCGTGAAAGTCGATTCGCTTCCTCGTGACAAGGCGGTTGAGGCTATTGTCAGGCCAGCGCAAAAGCTTGATGTGCACTATTCCGATGAGGCGGTTGACGCCATCATTGACTATACAGAGGGGTATCCGTATTTCATTCAGGAGCTTTGTTCGACTATTTGGACTTCGTCTGATAGCAAATGTATTTCGTTGGAGACTGTACTCGAATGCACCTCTTTAACGGATATCCGCCTTGACGAGGGGTTCTTTAGTGTTCGCTACGATCGGTGCACTCCAAGGCAAAAGGAGTTTTTGATTGCCATGGTGCGCTGCGGTGAGCTTCCCTGCACGCTTGCGAATGTGGCCCATTATATGGGGAGAGACGTTTCGTCTATTGGACCCTTGCGCGCTCAATTAATCAGTAGGGGCTTGATTTACTCCGCCGCAAGAGGAGAGGTCGATTTTACCGTGCCTCAGTTTGACCGCTACTTGAGGCGAACAGAGCAGATAGATTAGACAACGGTATTTCTAAATAAGTCCAGCGCGGCAATGAATGGCGCTGGACTTATTGTTTATTTTGACTCTGGAGCAACGGCCTTACTTTTCGAGATGCTCCTTCAGCAGCTCCAGGGCATGGGCGTAGCCCTGCAGGCCTTCGCCGGTGATGGTGGCGAAGCAGGCTAGGCGTGCGTAGCTTACCTGGCGGAAGTCCTCGCGCGTCTCTACGGCGCTGATGTGGACCTCCACAGCCGGGATGGCGACGGCCTTGAGTGCGTCGAGGATCGCGACGCTTGTGTGCGTGTAGGCCGCCGGGTTGATGACGATGCCGTCGACCTTGCCGTAGGCCTCCTGGATCTTGTCGACGATGGTGCCCTCGTGGTTAGACTGGAAGACCTCGACTTCTTCGAAGCCCTGTGCGGCGCCCGCTTCCTGGCAGATCTGCACTAAGCGGTCGTAGTTGTCGTTGCCGTAGATGCCCGGCTCGCGAATGCCGAGCATGTTGAGGTTGGGGCCGTTGATGACGAGTGCTTTCATGGTTGCTTCCTTTGCAGTCGAGAAACCACCACAAAGGTGCCTGTCCCCTTTGTGGTGGTTTTGGTTAGAGAGCGGGTTGGAGGGTCTCGAGGAGGGCTTGGGCGGTGTTGGCGGCGCAGTCGCGTGAGTCGATGATGTAGTCGGCCCAGGCGCGGTAACGCGGCATGCGCTGCTCGGCCAGCTTGTCGATGCCGTCGCGCGCGGTGATGGGGCGGCCCTTGTGGGCGAGCTCGTCGAGCTTGCGGTTGAGCATCACAATCTGGCTGTTCTGGTGTAGCAGCGGGTAGTTCTCGTCGCGTGTGACCACGCCGCCGCCGGTGGAGAGCACCAGGCCGCTGCGCTTGGAGATGTCGGCCAGCGCAGCCGTCTCCTGTTCGCGGAAGGCCGCCTCGCCGCGCTCGATGATAAAGTCGGCACAGGGCATGCCCAGACGCTCCTCGAGCGCGTGATCCAAGTCGATGTGCTCGCGGCCCGTGAGCACATCGACTTGCTCACCCACGCGGGTCTTGCCTGAACCCGGCATGCCGATCAGCGCGATGTTCTGTTCGCGGCGTGACAGGCGCTCCGTTACGTCCAGGATGCGCTCGCGCGGGGTGACTTGGCCGGTGTAGCGTTCGACAGCCTGCGCCGCTTGGGCCACGAGCATGAGCAGGCCGCCGATGCAGGGGATGCCGCGGCGCTCGGCCTCGAGCATGAGTCCCGTGCGGGCGGGGTTGTAGACAATGTCGATGACGCCCTCGAGCGCATCGAGGCCTTCGAGCGTGCAGGGAGCGTCGGGGCAGTGGGGGAACATACCGGCGGGCGTGCAGTTGACGAGCAGCGTTGCATCGGACTGCTGAGCGATGTTGCTGTAATTGACCTCGCTCGTGCGACCCACGGGTACGACGATGGCGCCCAGATCTCCGAGCACCATACTGGCCGTAGTACCCGCACCACCGGTGGCACCGAGCACGAGGACCTTCTTACCGGCAACCTCAACGCCCAACTCCTCGACCAGGCACTGAAAACCAAAGTAGTCGGTGTTGTCGCCGCGCAGGCGGCCGTCGGGCAGGCGCGTGATGGTGTTGACGTTGCCCATGCGCTCGGCGAGCGGGCTCAGTTCGTCAAGGTAGTCCATGACGGCGCGCTTGTAGGGGATGGTCACGTTGGTGCCCTCCCACTCGTCGCCGGTCATAAAGGCCGCGAGGTCCTCGGGCTCGCGCTCAAAGCGCACGTACTCGAGCCCAGCGAGCTCTTTGTAGATGGTCGGGGTGTAGCTGTGGCCCAGCACACGGCCCAGCACGCCGTAGGGACGGGTTGCAGTGATATCGGTCATCTAGAGCACCTCCGTGTAGCTGCCAAAGTAGGTGAAGCTCTCGCACACGTCGTCGATCGAATCGAGCAGGTCGTCGAGGGCCTTGCTGCCAAAGGGGCAGTCCAGATCAAAGTAGAACATAAACTCAAAGTCGCGGCCGGGGATGGGGCGGCTCTCGAGCTTGATCAGGTTGATGTTGAGTGCGTAGAAGCGCTCGAGCACGCGATAGAGGGCGCCCGGCTCGTTGGCCGTGGTGATCATGAGCGAGGTGCGATTAGCGCCGGGGTAGACGCGCGGCTCGCGGCTGATGACGACAAAGCGCGTGTAGTTGTTGTCCGAGTCCTGAATGTTGGGCTCCAGCACCTCCAGGCCATACAGCGTGGCACAGCTGCGCGAGGCGATGGCGGCGACGTCGGTGCGCTCGGAGTTGGCGACCATCTCGGCCGACATGGCCGTGTTTGGGTACTTGGTGGCGTGCAGGTCGTGGGACTCGATAAAGCCGGCACACTGGGCAATGGCTTGGCCGTGGCTGTAGACCTCGCGCACGTCGGCGAGCTTGGTGCCGGGCTTGACGAGCAGGTTGTGGTCGATCTTGAGTCGCAGCGAACGCACGATGTGGAAATCGAACTGGGCGAGCAGGTCGTAGACGGCGTTGACCGATCCGGCGGTGGAGTTCTCGATGGGCAGCACGCCAAACTCGCAGAAGCCGTCGCGCACAGCGCGCATGACGCCTTCGAAGGTCTCGAAAAACGCGATGTCGGGCACGTCGAAGAGTTTGCACGCGGCGATCTGGCTATAGGCACCTTCCACGCCCTGGCAGGCGACGGTGGCCGTTTGAGGGAAGGGCGTGTCGGAGGCTGCAGCCGTGGCGTGTGCCTTTTGCGAGACGGTGATGCCTTTGAGCTCGTTGATGTAGCGCTGCTGCTCGGCCTTGCTCATGCTCATGAGGAGACGGAACAGGGTGATGGTCTGCGCCTCGTAGCGCCCGGGCGCGCGGCTGGCCAGGTTGTTGAGCTTGGAGCGCTCGCGGGCGGGGTCGAAGACGGCCTTGCCCATCTCGATTTTTGACTTGGCGACCTCGGTGGCAATGTCCATGCGCTCGACAAAGCTGTTGAGGAGCGTGGTGTCGATGCCATCGATGGCCTGGCGGATGTCAGCAAGGTCCATGGAGACCCCTTTCACGTGTCGGGGGATGATGAGGGGTGGGTAGTTAGCGCTGGGCGGCGTCTTCGAGGAGGGCGTCCCAGATGGCAAGGGCGGCGGCTGCCTCGGCTACGGGGACAGCTCGGGGGACGATGCAGGGATCGTGGCGGCCGTGGACCGAGAGCTCGGCATTTTCCATAGCGTCCATGTCCACCGTCTGCTGCTCGCGGCCAATGGAGGGCGTCGGCTTTACGGCCATGCGCCACATGACGGGCGCGCCGGTCGAAATACCGCCCAGGATGCCGCCGGCGTTGTTGGACTCGACCTCGATCTCGCCGGTCTCGGCATCGATGCGATACGGATCATTGTTCTCGCTGCCGCGCATGGCGGCCACAGCAAAGCCCATGCCAAACTCCACGCCCTTTACGGCGGGAATGCCAAACGCGATCTGCGCGATGCGGTTCTCGATGCCGTCGAACATGGGGTCGCCGATGCCCGCGGGCAGGCCGTAGATACCGCACTCCACGATGCCGCCGATGCTGTCGAGCTCGTCGCGCGCGGCCAGGATCTCCTCGCGCATGCGACCGGCAGCTGCGGCGTCAATGCACGGCAGGTCGTTCGAAAGGATCGCCTTGCGGTCGGCCTCGCGATAGACCATGTCGTCCATGGGCAGATCGGAGATGCCACCGATCTGCGCGACGTGCGCCATGACCTTGATGCCGCGGGCCTCGAGTGCCTGCAGCGCGATGCCGCCCGCGATGCATAAGGGTGCCGTCAGGCGGCCGGAGAAGTGCCCGCCGCCGGCGACGTCGTGCATGTTGTGGTACTTCACGCGTGCCGGAAAGTCCGCGTGGCCCGGGCGGGGCTTGCGGCGCAGCTCGGAGTAGTCCTTGGAGCGCGTGTTGGTGTTCTCGATGATCGCGGCGATAGGCGCGCCCGTGGTGTGTCCGTCAACTATGCCGGCGATAATGTGGGCGGCGTCGGCCTCGCGGCGCTTGGTCGCGGTCTCGTCACGGCCGGGGGCGCGACGGTCCAAAAAGGCCTGCAGTTGCTCCAGGTCAACGGCGATACCTGCCGGAATTCCATCGAGCGAGCAGCCGATGGCGGGGGAGTGCGACTGGCCGAAGATGCTTACGTGCAAGACGTTGCCAAAGGTCGAGGACATGCTATTCCTCCTCGAGCGTGACCTTGCCGCCCAACAGGCGGTAGTGGTCGAAGAAATCGGGATAGGACTTGTTGACGGCCTCGGCGCCGTGGATCACGACCTCGCCGGTTGCGCGACTCGCGGCGATGGCGGCCATCATGGCGATGCGGTGGTCGTTGTGCGAATCGACCTCGCCGCCGGTAAAGGCATCGACGCCCTTGATGATGAGGTCGTCACCGGCGATGCGCACCTGCGCGCCCAGCGCGGTGAGCTCGCGGGTGGTGGTGACCAGACGGTCAGATTCCTTGATGCGCAGGCGCGCGCAGTCACGGATGAACGTGCGGCCCTGAGCCAGCGATGCCACGGCCGAGATAACAGGCACCAGGTCCGGAATGTCGTGGGCGCTCATCTCAAAGCCGGCGAGCTTGTCGGACTGGACGGTGGCGGCGTTCGTGGAGCGCACGATGCGGGCGCCAAAGCGCGAGAGCGCGGCGAGCACGTTGCGGTCGCCCTGTGCGGAGCTCAGCGACACGCCCTCGACGGTGATGGGGTCGGAGCCGATGGCGCCGGCGCACAGCCAAAAGGCCGCGTTGGACCAGTCGCCCTCGACGGCCACGCTGCCGGGCGTGCGGTACGAGCCGCTGTTCACGCGGAAGTTCGTGACCTCGGGCTGGCCGTCCTTGGCCGGAATACGCTCGACGTTGACCTCGACGCCGAAGGCCTTCATGGCCTGGATCGTCAGGTTGATGTAGGGGCGGCTCTCAATGAGGCCGGTCACCTGCACGCAGGAGGGCTGGGCCAGCAGCGGGGCTGCCAATAGCAGGCCCGAGATGTACTGCGAGCTTACGTTGCCCGGTAGCACAAAGGTGCCCGGGCGCATGCGTCCGCTCGTCTTGAGCGGAAAACCGCCCAGACCGTGTAGGTCGCAGCCGGCGGCGATGATCTCGTCCGAGAGCGGGGAGAGCGGGCGGGCGCCCAAGCGTCCCTGACCCACAAAAGTTGCTTCTGCACCCAGCGCGCAGGCGACAGGCAGCATAAAGCGCAGCGTGGAGCCACTCTCGCCGCAGTCGAGCGTGCCGCCGGCAAGGGCCTTAAGCAGGCCAAATTCAATGCTCTTCATGGTGGGGTGGACCTGGAAGCCGTCCTCGACGGTTTCGATGCGGGCGCCGAGCGCCGTGAGGCAGCGCACCGTGGCCTCGATATCGGCGCAGGTCGTGTTGCAGGCAACGTGCGTCTCGCCGTTGGCAAGCGCGGCGCAGATGATGAGGCGATGCGCCATCGATTTGGATGCGATGGCGGGAACGGTGCCCTTGAGCGGGGACGGGGTGATGCGGGCTAACATGCGGAAACGTCTCCCTTCTGGCCGAGGCCCTCGGCAATCAAATCGTGGAAGGTGGAAAGCGGCGTGCGGTCGATGCTGCAACGGCCAATGCCGTGCGGAATTACCAGGTCGATGGTGTCGCCCGCGCGCTTTTTGTCGTGGAGCGCCTCGGCAAAGACGGCATCGGCATCTAGGCTGCAGCGGGTCTTGAGGCCATGGCGGGCGCAGAGCTCCTCAATACGATCGGGCAGCTCGGCATCGCAAACGCCATGCAGGGCTGCGGCGCGCGTGATGATGCCCATGCCAATCGATACGCAGTTGCCGTGGCCGAGCTCAAAGTGCTCGCAGGCCTCGACGGCGTGCCCCGCGCTGTGGCCAAAGTTGAGCAGCTTTCGCTGGTTGGTCTCGCGCTCGTCGGCAACGACCACGGCGCGCTTAATGTCGATATTGCGGGCGATGATGAGCGCCACACGGGCGACGTCGCGGTTCAGCAGCTCCAGCGTGAGCGGGGTCTTCTCAAGCTCGGCGAAGAGCTCGGGGTCGGCGATCACGGCGTGCTTGACGACCTCGCCGCAGCCGTCGGCGAACCGCTCGGGCGTGAGGGTTGCCAGGCACCCCACGTCGGCGATGACCACGCTCGGCTGCCAAAAGGCGCCGGCCAGGTTCTTGCCGGCTGCCAGGTCGATGGCCGTCTTGCCGCCGACCGACGAATCCACCATGGCGAGCAGACTTGTGGGAATCTGCACAAACCTGCAGCCGCGCATGTAGGTGGCGGCCACAAAGCCCGCCACGTCGCCCACGACGCCGCCGCCGAGCGCCACGATCACGTCGGAGCGCGAAAGCTCGTGCTCGGCCACAAACTCCAAAATGGCAACATAGGTCTCGGCACGTTTATGGGCCTCGCCGGCCTCGAAGGTGCAGATGCTCACCTCGTAGCCTGCGGCCTCCAGGCTCTGCTTAACGGGCATCTGGTAGAGCGGGCCCACGTTGGTGTCGGTCACGATGACGGCGCGCGAGCCGCCGGCGGTGGCGCGCACAAGCTCGCCCGCCTGTTCCAGCAAAAACGTGCCCACATGCACCTGATAGGAGCGTGCGGTGTCGATATTGATGGTAATCGCCATAAGCTTCGGTCCTTTCGACCTGGCGTGATAGGTGGTCTAGTGGGAGGCCTCGTCGTCGAGCGCGCGCTTGATGCGGTCGCCCTCGGCAAGGAGGTTCTCCAGATAGCGCTGGTCGCGGTCCTTAAGCGCGCGGCTGTAGGCGCTAAGCGACTCGATCAGATGGTCGATCTCGAAAGCGAGCGCGTCGGCGTCGTCGATCATGAGCTCGGACCACATCTGCGGGTTGAGATGCGCCACGCGGGTGAGGTCGCGATAGCTACCGGCCGAAAAGCCGTGGTGGACCTGGGCGGTCGGGCTCTTAACATAGGCGTTGGAGACGACGTGCGCGAGTTGGCTCGTAAAGGCGATGACGCGGTCGTGCTCGGCGGCGCTCGTTACGCTGAACTTGCCAAAGCCTAAGGGACGCACCATCTCGCGCACCTGGCCCAAGAGCTCCAGCTTAAGGGCATCGTCTACCGCGGGCGGAACGAGCACGAGCGGGGCGCCCTGGAACAGGTCGGCGCGGGAGTGCGCATAGCCCGAGAACTGCGTGCCCGCCATGGGGTGCGCGCCCACAAAGTAGAAGCCGTGGTCGCGGGCGAGCTCAAAGGCGCGCTCGCACACAATGCCCTTGACGCCCACGGTGTCGATCACCACGGGGCCCATGATGGCCTCGGTATCGGTGGCGTCGGCGAGCGCCTGCGCGTGCGCCTCGAGCCACTCGATGCATGCCTCGGGGTAGCAGGCCAGCACGATAATGTCGCACTCGCCAAGCGTCTCGTCGTTGAGCTCGCCGGCGACGGTTCCCATGCTGGCGGCCGTCATGACGTCATCGTCTGGGTCCCAAGCTAGCACGCGGACGCCCGCCTGCGCATAGCCGCGGGCGAAGCTGCCGCCGATAAGGCCCAGGCCCACGATGCCGGCGCATTTGGGGCCGCCCTGGTTGACGCGTGCGTTTCTCACCGTACCCATGTGCTACTCCTGAACGGTCTCTTGGCAGACGACCTCGCGAATGGCGCGGATGCGGCGCATGGTGTCGTCGAACTGGTCGGGGGTGAGAGCCTGGGCGCCGTCGGACCAAGCGTGGCTCGGGTCGTCGTGGACCTCGATTTCCAAGCCGTTGGCACCGCAGGCGGTCGCAGCGAGCGCCATGGGCTCAACGTAGCGGGTGTAGCCGGTGGCGTGGCTGGGGTCGGCGACGACGGGCAGGTGCGACAGGTGGTGCAGCACCGGCACGGCGTTGAGGTCAAAGGTGTTGCGGGTGCGGGTCTCGAAGGTGCGGATGCCGCGCTCGCACAGGATGACGTTGTCGTTGCCCTCGCTCATGATGTACTCGGCGGCCATGAGCAGCTCGTCGACGGTACCGGACATGCCGCGCTTGAGCAGGATCGGGGTCTTGGTCTTACCGACCTCCTTGAGCAGGGGGAAGTTCTGGGCGTTGCGGGCGCCGATCTGCATGACGTCGATCTTCTTGTCGAGGAAGACCTGCACGTCGCGCGGGTCCATGATCTCGGTGACGATTGGCATGTCGAGCTCGGCCGATGCCTCGCACAGCAGGTCAAGGCCGGCGGGGCCCATGCCCTGGTAGGCGTACGGAGAGGTGCGGGGCTTGTAGGCGCCACCGCGCAGCATCGTGGCACCGGCAGCCTTCACGCGGCGGGCGATGCGGATGAGGTTCTCGCCCTCGACGGAGCACGGGCCGGCGATGACCTGGAACTGGTCGCCGCCGATCTTGACGCCGTGGCCGCAGTCGATGATGGAATCCTCGGGATGGAACTTGCGGTTCGCGCGCTTGAACGGCTCGGAGACGCGCTGTACGCGCTCGACGACGTCCATGGACTCGAGCAGGAACGGGTCGATCTTGGTCGTGTCGCCCACCAGGCCGATGATGGTCTCGTTCTCGCCGCGCGAGACGTCGGTCTTGAGTCCCTTCTTCTCAATCCAGCTGACGATATGGCCGACGGCCTCGTCGCTGGCGCTCTGCTTTAAAATTGCAATCATGGTGTGCCTCTCACCTCGATGGATAACTTTTGCAAAAACGGCCCGCATCGCGAGCCGTGTATATATGGTGCATGAGAGTTTATACTATCTGACTCGCTTTTGCCTTCTAAAGTGGGCCGTTGCACCGCGTCTTCCTCGGAATTGCAAAGCTTTTTCTTTTATTTTGATAGCCCGAGGTGCACTTGGGTATAATGCCTTTCGTTGGCCCTATTAGCTCAGGGGATTAGAGCGTCTGCCTCCGGAGCAGAAGGCCGTTGGTTCGAATCCAACATGGGGCACCATCGAACGTAAGACCGTCCGAACCTCGCATGGTCCGGGCGGTTTTTCTTATACCGACGCGACGTGATGGGACGTGGTATGGCAGCAACGGATATCGAGCGCGGACTCTCGACCGCCGAGGTCGAGGAGCGCATCGCCGCCGGTAAGATCAACCGCAACATGGAGCTCAAGACCAAGTCGGTCAAAGAGCTCATCATCGAGAACCTCTGCACGTTGTTCAACTTGATTAACGTGGTCTTGGCGATTCTGGTCCTGTTGACCGGTTCGTTTAAGAACTTGACGTTCTTGTTCGTGGTGTTTTTGAACACCGCCATCGGCGTCATCCAGTCCATGCGTTCCAAGCGGATGGTCGATAAGCTTACGTTGCTCACCTCTAAGAAGGCTATTGCGGTGCGTGATGGTGCCGAAGTGGAGCTCGACCTGGACCAGATCGTGCTCGACGACATCATTCGCCTGGGGCGCGGCGACCAGATTCCCGCCGACGCCGTGGTGGTGTCGGGCGAGGCACTCGTTAACGAGAGCCTGCTGACGGGCGAGAGCGACCTCATTAAGAAGCAGCCCGGCGCCGAGCTCATGAGCGGCAGCTTTATCGATTCGGGCCTGCTGCGCGCCCGCGTGATCCATGTCGGCGCCGACAACTACGTGGCCAAGATCAACAACGAGGCCAAGTACGTTAAAAAGGTCAATTCCGAGATCATGAACGTGCTCAACGCCATCGTGCGTTTTGCGAGCATCATCATGATTCCGCTTGGCCTGGCGCTGTTCACCTCGAGCGTGAGCGAGCTGTGGGACGCCGCCGGTACCCCGGGTGACAGCGCGCTTTCGTGGTGCTTCTCCGAGCTGTTGGCTGGTCGCGTGCCCTCTTCGGCGCTGCTGTCCACGGTGGGCGCCCTGCTGGGTATGATTCCGCAGGGTTTGGTACTGCTGACCTCGTCGGTACTGGCCATCGCCACGGTGCGCCTGGCGCGTCGCAAGGTGCTGGCCCAGCAGCTCTATTGCATCGAGACGCTCGCGCGCGTCGACGTGCTGTGTCTGGACAAGACGGGCACCATTACCTCGGGCCGCATGGAGGTCGAGGGCACCTATCCGCTGCCGGTTGAAGGCGTGAGCGTGGGGGAGAGCGAGGCCGCCGTTCCCGTCGATACCACGGTGCTCGACTTTGCGCTCGCTAACGTGGCGCGTGCGACTTCGGCGGATGCCAATGAGACCTGCCAGGCGCTGCTCAACTACTATGCAGACCGTCCGGTCGAGGTGTCCGAGCCGCTGTCGGTCATTCCGTTCTCGTCGTCCAAAAAGTGGAGCGGTGCTTCGTTTGCCCAAGGCTCCTATGTGATGGGTGCGGCGCAATTTGTGCTTTCGGACCGTGTATTTGCGCTGGTCGAGAATCGCGTGGCTGAGCTTGCCGATACCTGCCGCGTGCTCGTGGTGGCTCGCGTGGACGGCTTTACGCCCGACGGCGATATGGTTGGTGAGGCCGAGCCCGTGGGCTTTGTGACCATTCGCGACGAGATCCGTACCTCGGCGGCCGAGACTATCGGCTACTTTAACGAGCAGGGCGTGACCCTCAACGTGATCAGCGGTGACGACCCCCGCACAGTGTCGTCGATCGCGCGCGTGGTGGGCGTGCCCGGGGCTGATGCGTACGTGGACGCCACGACGCTCGATACGCCGTCCAAGCTCGATGCGGCGGTGGACCGTTACCACGTCTTTGGCCGTGTGACGCCGCAGCAGAAGCGTGAACTCGTGCAGGCGCTCAAGCGTCGCGGGCACACTGTGGCCATGACGGGTGATGGCGTCAACGACGTTTTGGCGCTCAAGGAGGCCGACTGCTCCGTGGCGATGGCCGCCGGCTCCGATGCCGCGCGCAACGTGGCCGAGATCGTGCTCGTCGACAACGACTTTGCCTCGATGCCCGCCGTGGTTGCCGAGGGTCGTCGTTCTATCAACAACCTGCAACGCTCGGCTTCGCTGTTCCTGACCAAGACGCTGTTCTCGATGGGTCTGGCGGCGCTCTGCATCGCGCTGCCGCCGTATCCCTTTGAGCCCATCCAGATGACGCTCATCAACTTCTTCTGCATCGGCGCGCCGGGCTTTGTTTTGGGCCTGGAGCCCAACAACGCCCGCGTGAAGGGGTCGTTCCTGACGAACGTACTCAAGCGTGCACTGCCGGCGTCGATTGCGGTCATTTTGGCTGCGGCACTCGATATCTTTGTGGCGCGCGTGTTTGGCTTTAGCCAGCTCACGCTGTCTACGATGTGCCTGCTTACGTCGTGTGCGGCGAGCGTCAGCCTGATCTGGCGCATCTCGCAGCCTCTCACGCCCCTGCGTGTGGTGCTCTTTGTGTTTGTGGTCGCCGGCATCTTGGTGGGCGTTATCGGATTCCCGGAGCTGCTGTCTATTGCCAACCTGTCGATGGGCCAGATGGTTATCTTGGCTGTCATCGTGGTCTTTACCTGCTCGGTGTTCTTTAAGCTCGCCACGATGATGGATTCGCTCAAGCCGCGTCGTCGTCATGCCGCAACTGGTTTTGGCCGCGGTGTGCGCGTCCGCCTGGGTCGCGGTGGCGGCAAGGTGAGCTCGACGGGTTCGACGGCCGAGCGTTTTGCCAAGCGCGTCGCCGCCGACATGGCGCAGCGCCGCGAAGATCGCACCGCTCGCGAGGCCGAGGCCCGCGCACTCGAGGGCGTGGCCCAGGCCCAGCCCAAGAAAAAGAAGAGTACTGGAGCCAAGCGCTCTCGCGTGACCAAGTCAGCCCAAGGCATCAAAGTCTCGATGCCAAGTAAAAAGAAGAAGTAACTACGCGCTCTGGCGATGTTGAATTGGTGCCTTGCTCCTGTGGGGCCGTGGCGATGTTATGCTCTAACCTCAATTGTTTGAATTGCTTCGAAAAGAGGATGCCGTGATCTGCCCGCATTGCCTTAAGACTATCGAGGACGGCGCCTCGTTCTGCCCCTACTGCAACGCCTATGTGGGTCCGGGCGATGGTCCCGAGCACACCGAGTTCGTGTTCTGTGAGGGCTGCGGTGCCCGTCTTTCTCCGCATGATCGTACGTGCCCCAAATGCGGACGCCCCGCTCCGGGTATCCTCTCCGAGGACGCGGCCGCATCCGATCTGGCTGCGGGCCGCACGGCGGGCTTTCCGCGCCTAACGCAAGAGCAGATCGATACCGAGGTGCCGCATGCGCCCGCCTCGGCAGCCGCGGTTCTTTCGGACGCCGCCGACCCCAATGAGACCTGCGTGCTGCCGGCTTTCGATAAGGATTTCGGTATCCCCAAGGTCGATATTCCCACGCCCGTTTCCCTGCATGACGATGCTCAAAAGTCCAAGCGCAAGGTGCACCCCGACGAGGACGCCTATCACAAGCACAAGCGTCATATCCCCAAGCCGCTCATCGTCATCGCGGTCCTTGCCTTTGTGTGCGGTGGTGCGTATTGGTTCGTGACGGCCGATCCCATGGGTGTAATGCCTGGCTTCTACGACCAGTTTGGCCAAGCTGCACAAACCACCTTCCCCACGCGCCAAAAGGGCGAGGCGACCGAGGACGATACCAAGCAGGACGATTCTGCCGAGGTGGTCCAGGAAGAAACCGTGCTCACCGATGATCAGCTCTATACCAGGCTCGACGGTCTGTATCAGACCATCGTGTCCTACGCTGACGAGGACCAGATCGGCGAGGTCATCGATTCCTTTAACAACGGCTATCTCCGAACGCCGCTGTCCACCCGTCAGGAGCTGTCGCAGAGTGCCTACGCCCTGCGCGACCAGATTAAAAAGACGCAAGATGAGCTCAACAACCTCAAGTACCAAGATGATACGGTCTATGCGGACGACATCGCCCACTTAAAGCAGCTTGCCGAGTGGATGTATGAGCGCGTCGACGTGATCTGCCAGAGCTGGGATATCTCGCTGGCCATTCCCGATGGCGAGTCGATGAGTTCCCACCAAAGCGAGATCCTGGCGCCCATCGCACAGGGCGGCAACAGCGCGCTCAACCAGTACGACGCCAACGTGGGCTCCTGGAAGCCGCAGCAGCATTCCTAAAATTAGTTCGCCATGGTAGTTCGCCATGGTCGGCATAACCTACGTGCGCAATTGATGTAAGCCCGTGCTTATTGCTACAATTCGTACAAATATGCTTTAAACGCACGAGGAAGGAACCACATGTTTGGTTTTAAGAAAGAGCTCTACACGCCCGAGTATCAGCTTGTCGGCGACGAGTGCGCCGTAATCGAGACGTCGAAGGGTACCATCAAGGTCAAGTTTGACGGCGAGGGCGCTCCCATTCATGTCGCGAACTTCTGCGAGCTTTCCACGATGGGTTTCTATGATGGCCTTAAGTTCCATCGCTATGTGCCCGGTTTTGTCATCCAGGGCGGCGACCCCAATACCCGTGATATGTCCGGCGCCGACGTTGCTGCCGGTCTTGAGGGCCCCGACGGCATGCCCGGTACCGGTGGCCCCGGCTACTGCATCAAGGGCGAGTTTGCCACCAATCCGCGCAACAGTCATGTCGATGGCGCCCTTGCCATGGCACGCTCCATGGACCCCGATTCCGCGGGTTCGCAGTTCTACTTCTGCCTGGGTGCCCAGCATAACCTCGATTCCGGTTACACCGTCTTTGGTACCACGGTCGAGGGTCTCGATGTGATTTCGCAGCTGCGTGCCGGCGACGAGATCGTCCATGTCGAGATCGTTCACGAGTAAAGGGGACTTCCTTGAATAGCCAGCTGATCCAACAGGGCCGCGCCGCTTACCGCGCGGGTGATTTTTCCGCTGCAGCCCAGATGCTTGGGGCGGCAAAGACTCCCGATGAGATTATGGGCGAGGCCGATCACCTTCGTGGCAACGCCTTGATGCACCTGGGCATGTATGCCGAGGCCGCCGAGGCTTATGCTGCCGCCCTCAACGACGGCACCTACGGCAAGCGCGGCGCGCTGCTCACCAACCGCGGCAAGGCGCTCGCCGCCGTGGGCGACTACACGACGGCCGCCCAGGCGTTCTCTGCTGCTACGCAGGATGCTTCCTATGCCACGCCGTTCAAGGCCTATCTGGGCCTGGGCAATGCGCTGTTCCAGTCGGGCGATTATGCCAACGCGGGTACTGCCTTCCGTCAGGCTGCCATCGACGGCGCCAATCCGGCTCCTGCCGCCGCACTCGGCGAGCTCGGTCGTTGCTTCATTAAGCTCGGCCGTCCGGCGGATGCCGTGGAGACCTACCGCACGGCTATCGACTTTGCCGGCCCCCGCGACGACACGCGTGCGCTCAATGCCGGCATGGGCCAGGCGCTTTCTGCCGCCGGCCGTCCCTCCGACGCACTCGACGCCTTTAACGCCGCTACTGCCGATGGCATCTACCAGCTCACTTCCGAGCAGGCCGATGAGCTTGCCCGCGTGCATGATTCGCTTGCCGCACTGTCTGCCCAGACGGCTATGGCCACGGCTCCGGCGCCCGCGATGGACGCCCCTGCCGTCGATCCGCTCGATCCTACGGGCGCGACCGGTCAGTTTATGCCCGATCCCTCGGACACCGGCTTCTTTACACTGTCCGAGTCCGAGATGGTCCAGCAGGACCGTCAGGATCGTAAGCAGGCCAAGGTCCGTCGTCGCCATCGCCACACGGGTCTTAAAGTCTTCATTGTGCTGCTTCTGCTCATTTTGATCGCCGCGGGCGGTCTGGGCTTTGCCTACACGCGCGGCTTTGGCTTCCCGTCTCAGGAGTCTGTCGTTTCCGATCTGTTCCAGGCTGCCGGCGACGGTGACACCGCAAAGGCCGAGTCTTGCCTGGCCTCGAGCTTGCCCGAGGACGCCAAGTCGATGATCATCTCCTCGATTCCGCAGGGTGCCACCGTGTCCGTCGAGGGCATGGATCAGTCCATGACCGAGACGACCGCCAAGGTGAAGGCATCGCTGTCCAAGGGCGGCGAGCAGGAGTACACCGTCAAATTCGTGCGCTCCGACAACCATATCGGCTGGGCCGTTTCCTCGCTCGATATGGATTTCTCGGCTGCTGACAACCAGTAGTGACCTTATGGGATTTAGCTTTGCCCGGTGCTTCACCGCAAGTGAGGTGCCGGGCTTGCGCTAGTATGATGAGCTAGTAGTTTTCCAGCAATCATCCAACACATCAGGAGTTGCGTTGTTTTCTTTGATGGATATGTTCTTCGGTAGCTATGCGGGCGATCTTGCGATCGACCTCGGCACCGCAAATACGCTTGTCTCCGTGCGCGGCAAGGGCATCGTCATTCGCGAGCCCTCTGTTGTCGCCATCGACAAGAACGACGAGCGCATCCTGGCGGTCGGTATCGAGGCAAAGCGCATGCTCGGCCGTACGCCCGGCAACATCGTGGCCGTTCGTCCCCTGAAGGACGGCGTCATCGCCGACTTCGATGTTACCGAGGCCATGCTTCGCTACTTTATCGATAAGGCGTCCGAGAAGCGCTATCCGTGGACCCCGCGTCCGCGCGTTGTCGTCTGCGTTCCCTCCGGCGTCACGTCGGTCGAGAAACGTGCCGTCTTTGAGGCCACGATCCAGGCCGGGGCCCGCCAGGCCTATCTGATCGAGGAGCCCATGGCTGCCGCTATCGGCGCCGACCTGCCCGTCGAGGAGCCCACCGGCTCCATGGTCATTGACATCGGTGGCGGTACCACCGAGGTTGCCGTTATCGCCATGGGCGGCATCGTCGTCTCGCAGTCCATCCGTATTGCCGGTGACGAGTTCGATCAGGCCATCCTCACGCACGTTCGCGATGCCTATAACCTGGCCATCGGCGAGCGTACGGCAGAGGACATCAAGATCAAGGTCGGCTCCGCCGTGCCGCTCAAGGACGAGCTCGACGTCGAGGTCAACGGCCGCGACGTGATCACCGGTCTGCCCAAGACTGTGCGCATCGAGAGCGAGGAGATCCGTCGCGCGCTCAACAAGCCGCTCGACGAGATGGCCAAGGCCGTCAAGGACGCCCTCGACGCTACGCCTCCCGATCTTGCCTCTGACCTTATGTACTACGGCATTTTGCTGACCGGTGGTGGCGCTCTGCTACGCGGTCTCGACGTACGCCTGCGCGATGAGACCGGTGTTTCGGTCAACGTCAGCCCCACGGCGCTCGATAACGTCGTTAACGGCTGTGCCCGCGTGCTCGAGGCCAATGCGTTTGATGGTGGCTTCGTCCAGACCAATGCTTAATTTCCAAAAGGTGGATTCCATTTGGCACGATCTTCGGGTTTCTCCACAAATCTGAATACCAAGCGACAATCAACGGGTATGCGCCCGTTGATTGTTTTCAGCCTGATTTCGGTGTTGCTGCTCACGTTTTACATCCGCGAGGGCGAGGCGGGACCGATTCATGCCGTGCGTTCGGGCGTAACGACGATTACCTCGCCGGTGCGCTTTGTGGGTTCGGCTGTGGCGGCTCCTTTCAATGCCATTGGCAACGTGTTCTCTAACCTTACGGCGTCGCAGGACACGCTCGACGAGCTCAAGAAGCAAAACGAGGAGCTGACCTCTAAGGTTGCTGAGCTCTCCGAGGCTCAAAAGACCGCCGAGCGTCTGGAGGGGCTGGTCGGGCTGCAGTCGACCTACAACCTCAAATCGACCGCTGCTCGTATCGTTGGTGCCTCGGGCGATGCCTGGACCTCGACCGTAACCATCGACAAGGGCTCTGCCGACGGCCTTACCATCAACATGCCTGTGACGAGTTCGGCCGGTGTTATCGGCCAGATCATCGAAGTCTCGGCCAAGACGTCCACCGTGCGCCTGATTGGCGACGAGAACTCGGGCGTGTCCGCTATGGTGCAGGACACGCGCGCCCAGGGCATGCTGCAGGGTCAGGCTGACGGCACGCTGCGTCTTGAGTACGTGAGCGTCGACTCCGATGTTAAGGTTGGCGACATCATCGTGACCTCGGGCATTGGCGGCGTGTTCCCCAAGGGCCTTCCGCTTGGCACCGTCTCGTCGGTTGAGAAATCGGCAAACGACGTGTACTACACCATTGTGGTGCGCGCTCAGACCACGGCCGAGAACAACGAGGAAGTGCTGGTCATTACCTCGCTGACCGACGAACAGTCAGTTTCGGATGAGGACGTGAGCACCGCTAATAGCACGCCGCAGGGAACGTCGCGCGATGCTGCGACCAAGACGAAGGACGAGAGTTCGGATGACAGTTCCGACACGTCCGAGACGACCGATTCTGGCTCGAACGAATAGGGGGCATGTCCATGGATCTACACGAGCAGGGGATGAGCTCCCGCACGTTTGTAATCGCTGCCATCGTGTGCGTGCTGCTGCAGGCAGGCCTGGCACCGCAGATCTCCATTGCGGGCGGTCGCGTCAACTTTATGATTATCCTGGTGTGCCTAAGCGTGTTCTCGGGCGACCCGACCCGTGCCGTCGTGTGCGGTTTTTGCAGCGGCTTGTTCTATGACCTTTCCGCTGCCGTGCCGGTGGGCGTTATGTCGCTCCTGCTGACCGTGGGTTCTTTTGCCCTGGTGCATAGCGCTGCCGGTCAGACGGGCGGTACCCCGAGTGCGCGCGGCATCACTGTGGGCGCCTTCGCGTTCGTCATTAATGTGATCTACAGCATCATCTTGCTGTTTATGGGTTTGGAGACGAGCTTTGTCGTGGCGATCTTCGGCCATGCGCTGCCGTCTTCGATCCTGACGGGTCTGGTTGCCATTCCGTTTTTGATGTCCGGCGTCGTGCCGCAGTCCGGTTATGGATTCTCCGCACGTGGCGGACGCCAGACGGGCATGCGCTTTAAGCCCAAGACCCGTAAGCTCAAATAGGGGAGGCTCGTAGATGTCTTCCCAGATGACGGTTATTATCGCCGGTATCGTGCTGGTTGTGGCCATCGTGGTCGCACTGGTGATCATGCGTCGCGGCGATTCTCGTTTTACCTACGATACGCAGCATGGAACGGCCCCGCGCGCCACCGAGGGCGAGGGCAATACCGCGGCGACCGCCTTTAAGGGCCGCTTCTCCATCCTCACCACGGGTGTGGGCGCGATGTTCGCGGCGCTTGCCGTCAAGCTGTGGGGCATGCAGATGGTCTCGTCGGACTATTACGAAAAGCAGGCTAATAGCAATCAGACGCGCACCGTTACCACACCCGCTGTGCGCGGCCGCATCCTCGACCGCAATGGCGTGGCACTTGTCCAGAACCGTCCCTCACTTGCTGTCGTGGCCTACCGCGACCTTGCCGAGGATGAGGTTCTGGTTCGCCATCTTGCCAACGTGCTCGGTATGCCCTACGTGGCGGTGCTGCGCAATATTCAGGACAATTCCGAGGGCGCTCAGAGCCTGCATACCATCGCGACGGACGTCCGTCGCTCCACGGTTGCCTATATTCAGGAGCACGCCGGCGAGTTCCCGGGCGTCAAGATTGCCGAGCGTACCGAGCGCCAGTATCCATATGGCGAGACGGCATGCCATATCTTGGGCTATACCGGCACCATTACCTCCGAGCAGCTCGAGGCCCAGAATAAGAAAACCTCTGGTGATGATGATGCTTCTGCTGGCCGGATTACGTACCAGTCGGGCGATATCGTGGGCCAGGCGGGTGTTGAGAGCTACTACGAAAACCTGCTGCAGGGTATTCGTGGCGAGCAGACCGTCAAGGTCGATGCCTCGGGCAATGTGACCGGTCAGGCCGGCGCCGTGCCCGCCAAGGCCGGCTCCGACATTAAGCTCACGCTCGATCTTAAGATCCAACAGGCCTGTGAGACGGCGCTGGCGAGCGCCATCGAGCTTGCCAAGACCACTGGCTACAGCAATGCCGGCAACGGCGCTGTGGTGTGCCTCGATCCCAACAATGGCGAGATCCTGGGCATGGCGAGCGAGCCCAAGTTCGATCCGTCCGTCTTTATCGGCGGCGTCTCAAATGACGTGTGGACCGAGCTCAATGATGACAAGGGTTCGCACCCGCTGCTCAACCGCGCCATTAGCGGACAGTACATGTCGGCCTCGACCATCAAGCCGCTCTCGGCACTGGCCGGTCTTGAGTTTGGAACCTACACTTCAACGCAGACAACCAACTGCACGGGCTATTGGACGGGCCTGGGCAAGGCTTGGGGCAAGCGCTGCTGGCTGACGTCTGGCCACGGCACCATGACGCTGCAGTCGGGTATCGCCAACTCGTGTGACCCCGTCTTCTACGACATGGGCAAGGCCTTCTTTTATGACGAGCAACATTCCGAGGGCCTGCAGGAGGTCTTTCGTCGCTGGGGCCTAGGCAAGACCTGCGGTATCGATCTGCCGAGTGAGGGCGCGGGCCGTATTCCCGATGCCGAGTGGAAAGAGTCGTACTTTACCGACGCCTCTGCCGAGGACCGCAAGTGGAATGCCGGCGATATGACCAACATTGCCATCGGCCAAGGCGACATCCTGGTGACGCCCCTGCAGATGGCGTGCGCCTATATGGGTCTTGCCAACGGCGGCAAACAGTACGTGCCTCACGTGTTTTTGTCTGCCGTGTCGCGCGATGGCGACGGCGATGCCTATAAGTACAACGGCAAGGGCAAGAAGAAGCGCCTGGAGGCCAAGATCAACAGCGATTCGGATTTGACTCTTGTTCGCAACGGCATGCACGACGTGATTTACACGGCATCGACGTCCCTGGCAGCTCACTTTGGCACCCTGACGCCGCAGGTGTACGGCAAGTCGGGCACGGGCGAGAAAAGCGGCGAGGACGAATACGCGTGGTTCTGCGCCTATGCACCGGCCGATGATCCCAAGTATGTCATCGCTACTGTCCTGGAGCAGGGCGGCGGTGGTTCGGATACCGCGATGCATGTCGTGCGCGACGTGCTCGGCGTGATTTATGACGAGCCCGATACCTCTTCGGCCTCGGGCGATTCTTCGGTTCGATAGGAGGTTGCGATGGATTTTTCTCCGGCGGATCTGTTCCGTTCAACCAAGACCGGCTCTCGCAGCAGCCTGGACCGCGTCAACAAGCAACTTTCGGCCTCGCGCGGCACGTTTCGCCAAAAGGTGCATATCGGTGTGCTCGTGGCTACTGTGGCGCTCGTCGCCTACGGTGCCATCATTATCTGGTCGGCTTCGCAGTTTAAGGCCGATGCTTCGTTCTCGCGCCATCTGCTGGGAATTGGCATCGGCACGGTGCTGGCGGTGCTGGTCTGGCGCTCCGACCTGCGCGGTATTTCCAATTTCTCGACGGCGTTGCTCGTCATCGACCTGATCGTGATCCTCTCGCCCAAGATTCCGGGTCTGTCCTATACGGGCGGTCTGGGCATGACGGGCTGGATCAAGATTCCCGGTATTGGCTTGACATTCCAGCCGGTTGAGCTTGCCAAGCTCATCACCATCTTCTTTATTGCTACGCTTGGCTCGCAGTATAACGGTCGCATCGATACCGTTCGCGACTATGTCAAGCTCTGCGGCATGCTTTCCATTCCGTTTTTGGCCGTCGTTGCCATGGGCGACCTGGGATCGGGCCTGGTCGTGCTGGTTTCTGGCGCTATCGTCATCTGTATGAGCGGTGCACGTCGCGAATGGGTGCTGTCGACCCTGGCCCTGCTTGTGGGCCTGGTGGCCCTCGTCCTGGCGCTCGATTCGGTCTTTGATTCGTTGCTCGGCCACGATGTGCTCATCAAGCAGTATCAGATGAACCGTCTGACGGTCTTTATCGACCCCGATAATGCCGATTCGGACGATGCGTACAATCTGCAGCAGTCGTTGATCGCGGTCGGCTCGGGCGGTTTCTTTGGTAAGGGCCTGGGGCATGCGACGCAGTCGGCCGGCGGCTTTCTGCCTGAGTTCCACACCGACTTCGTCTTCGCCTTTTTGTCCGAGACCTTTGGTTTTTGCGGTTCCTTTTTGCTCCTGTGCCTCTACGTGCTGCTGATCTTTTCGACGATTCGCGTCGCCTTTAAGTGTGAGTCGCTGTTTTTGCGTCTTTCGTGTGTGGGCATCGTTGGCATGTGGGCGTTCCAGACCTTCGAAAACATCGGCATGTGCATCGGCATGATGCCGATTACCGGTATTCCACTACCGTTTATTAGCTTCGGTTCGTCTTCGATGATGATTCAGCTGCTGACGGTGGGTATCGTACAATCCATATGGCGGCATCGTTCGGGCGCCGCGTAACCGCTGGAGGGGTTTGCTATGAAAATTCCCGTAGATAAGCTGACCCGCGCTTTTAAGATGGGCGCGTCCGTTAAGAAGGATTCCGATACGCCGGTGCGCGTCTCGGTTTATCTGGATTCGTCCGCCTCGCGCTTTCTGGCCGAGACGGTGCGAGACGCCTTTGTGCCGCAGACGACCTCGGGCATTGTGCGCGTCGAGCGTCTGGGGGAGGAGCGAATTGCTCCAAAGACCGATACCGATGTGGTGCTGGTGCTCTCGTGTGGTTCCGACCGCTTGGAGAGTGCCGTGCAGGAGCTCGTGATCGCCGGCGCGCCCGTGTGCGTGCTTGCCGAGTCTGCTGTGGAGGTGCCGTTTATCGAGGAGTCCACGCCCATGCTCGGCGTGGTGGCGGCAACCGATAAGACGTATCTGCTCGAGACGCTTGCCCGCTGGATTCTCGATCGCACCGACAAGGAAACGGCTTTTGCGGCGAACTTTGCCTTTATGCGCATCGCGGCAGCCAATCGTATCATCACCTCGTGCGCGCTCACCAATATGGCGACCGGTGCGCTGGTGTTTTTGCCGGGTGCCGATTATCCCGTTATGGCGCTGGCGCAGGTGGGCATGCTCTTTGAGCTCGCGGCTGTCTTTGGGCGCGGCATAAAGCCCGAGCGCGGCTATGAGGTCGCGGGCGTGCTCGTCGGCGGTCTGGTGATTCGCGCCGTCACCCGCGCATTGGTGAAGCAGACGCCGCATATTGGGTTTGCCGTCAAGGCGCTCACTGCTGCCGCGGGCACCTACGGCATGGGCCGTGCGCTCGTTTCGCTTTACGAGCGCGATGTCGACTACAGCCGTGCCAACGAGGTGGTCACTGCCACGTTCTCCCGCGTTCGCGATCTGGTGACCACGGTCGCGGGCGCTACCCGTCCTATGGCGTCCTATCAGGACGCATCAGATCTCGCTGCTTAGGGGTTTTCCGTTGCGCGTTCCGTACCAAGATTGTTTTCATTTAATTGAGCCGTTGCTCGCCAAGGTCGAGAAGCCGAGCCGCTATATCGATCACGAGTGGGGCACGCTTTCCAAGGCCGATGCCGACTACCGTTGCTGCCTGATCTACCCGGATGTGTACGAGGTCGGTCTGCCTAACCAGGGCATCGCCATCCTCTACAACATCCTTAACCAGGCCGAGGGCATCTCCTGCGAGCGCGGCTATGTGCCGTGGCCCGATATGGGTGACGCCATGCGCGAGGCGGGCATTCCGCTGCTCTCGCTCGAGGGTGCAGCGCCGGTCGCTTCGTTTGATATCGTCGGCCTGCATGTTCCGCACGAGATGGCGGTGACGAACTTCCTCGAGGCTCTCGACCTCGCTGGTATTCCGCTGTTGGCGGCCGACCGAGGCGAGGACGACCCCATTATCATCGCCGGCGGCCCCTCGGTGTACAACCCCGAGCCGTACGCGGCCTTCTTCGATGCCATCCTCATCGGCGAGGGCGAGGAATCGCTGCTCGAGACCTGCCAGCTGCATCGCCGCCTGCGTGACGAAGGAGTCCCGCGCGCGCAGATTGTTGAGCAGCTTGCATCCATTGCCGGCAACTACGTGCCGTCGCTCTATGAGGTTCGTCACGACGAGCCCTGCTCGCCGCATGGCTACACCGTGCCGCGTGAGGGCAAGGATGCGCCGACCGTGGTCTACAAGCGCGTCGTCGAGGATTTCGGTGCCACGAATCCGCTGTCGCAGTCGTGCGTGCCCTATGCGCAGCTGGTCCACGACCGCCTGTCTATCGAGATCCTGCGCGGCTGCGCCCGCGGCTGTCGTTTTTGCCAGGCCGGCATGACGTATCGCCCGGTGCGCGAGCGCTCGGCCGACCAGATCGTCTCGTCGGTGATTCAGGGTCTGGAAAAGACCGGCTATGACGAGGTGTCGCTGACCTCGCTCTCCACGACCGACCATTCCTGCATTCGCGACGTGCTCGGCAGGCTCAACCGTCGCCTGGAGGATACGGGTATTCGCGTGTCCATTCCGTCGCAGCGTCTGGATTCGTTTGGCGTGGATATGGCCGAGTCGGTCGCCGGCGAAAAGAAGGGCGGCCTGACGTTCGCGCCCGAGGCCGGCAGCCAGCGCATGCGCGACATTATTAACAAGAACGTGACCGAGGAGGACCTGGACCGTGCGGCCAAGGCGGCCTTCGAGGCCGGATGGAATCGCATGAAGCTCTACTTTATGATGGGCCTTCCCGGCGAGCGCGACGAGGATATCGTGGCCATCGCCAATCTGGCCGATCACGTGCTGGAGCTCGGTCGTTCCGTGGTGCCCAAGGCGCGCCGCGGCTCGATCTCGGTGTCCATTTCGGTTTCGGTCTTTATCCCCAAGGCTGCCACGCCGTTTCAGTGGTGCCCGCAGCTCGACTACGACGACGTCAAGCGTCGCCAGAAGCTGCTTGTCACGAGTGTTCGCAATCGTGCCGTTCGCGTGCATTACCACGATGCCGAGACCTCGCTCATCGAGGCCGCACTGTCCCGCGCCGGTCGTGACATGACGCCCGTCATCATCGATGCTTGGCGCGCGGGCTCTCGCTTTGACGCTTGGGTAGAGCATTTCTCGCTCGATAACTGGAAGGAGGCTGCTGCCAAAAACGGCATCGACCTCAATGAGCTCGTGCACCTGCCCTATGAGTTGGATTGGCGCCTGCCGTGGGAGCATGTGAGCCCCGGCTGCACGCGCGGTTTCCTCGAGCGCGAGTACCGTCGCTCGCTCGAGGGCGTCACGACTCCCGACTGCACCCGCACGTCGTGCACCGGCTGCGGAATCTGCCCCACGCTCCACGCCAAGAATGTATTGATGGGTGATCGCGCATGAGTGAGCGCCTGACCGACAACCCCACGCTCTTTAGACTTCGTGTTCGCTATGGCAAGCGCGATCGCCTTAAGTACCTGGGCCATCTGGAAGTAATCCATACCATTGAGCGCATCGTGCGCCGTGCGGGGCTTCCCTATGCCGTCACGCAGGGCTTCTCACCGCATATGCGCGTGGGCTTCTCTTCGGCGCTGCCGGTTGGTACCTCGTCGACCTGCGAGTGGTATGACCTGTTTATGACCGAGTTCGTGGCGCTCGACGAGGCGTTTGGACGCCTGGCTGCGGCGTCTCCGGCCGATCTGGCGCCCATCGAGGCGGCGTACATCGACGTGCGCACGCCGGCGTTGACGGCGCAGCTCACGCGCCTGTCGTATCGCATCGACCTGCACTTGGATCCCGAGGCGCCCGTAAGCGCCGACGAGGTGCGTCGTGCGATCGACACGCTGCGTGCGGACCATGGCATCGACTACGCGCGTGGCAAAAAGAGCAAGCGCTTGGATTTGGATCACACGCTCGTGGGCTATGAGCTCACGGCGGGGGAGCGCCCGGATCATTTGGTGCTCATGCTCGACACCCATGCCGACAACGAGGGCTCCATGCGTCCGGAAATTTTGCTTTCCGCTGCTGATGTTTTGTTGCAGGGCTTGACCCCGGGCGTGGATGCACCTATTGTTTCCACCGGTATGCAAGACCTCGTGACCATCTGCTCCTACGATGTCGAGCGTCAGAATCAAGCATGCGAGGACGACGAGGGCCGACTCGTCAGCCCCATACCTGTGCGAACTTGTGGATTTGCTCCACATACTCGTTGACGGGGGTATTTTCGCCTGCTACTATATTCGGCTGTTGCACTAACTGATGCATGAAGGGCAAGTAAACATGTACGCAATCGTTAACACGGGCGGCAAGCAGTACAAGGTCGCCACCGACGATGTCATCACCGTCGAGAAGATCGAGGGCAATGAGGGCGATAAGATCACCCTGCCGGTTATCTTCCTCAACGATGGTAAGAAGATCGTCACCGATCCCGACAAGCTGGCCAAGGCCAAGGTTACCGCTCAGATCGTTGAGCAGTTCAAGGGCGAGAAGCAGCTGGTCTTCAAGTTCCACAAGCGCAAGCGCTATCGTCGTCTGAAGGGTCACCGTCAGCAGCTGACCAAGCTGAAGATCGTGAAGGTTCAGGCTACCTCCCGCGCCAAGAAGGCTGTCAAGGCAGAGGCTGAGGCTGTTGCCGAGGCTCCCGTCGCCGAGTAGATTACACTCGTAACGAAAGAGTAGGTATACACAATGGCACACAAAAAAGGACTCGGTTCCTCCCGTAATGGCCGTGACTCCCGCGGTCAGCGCCTTGGCACGAAGCGCTATGCCGGCCAGACGGTAACCACGGGCACGATTCTCGTCCGTCAGCACGGCACGCACATCCACCCGGGTGAGAACGTTGGCCGTGGCAAGGACGACACGCTGTTCGCGCTGGTCGACGGTACCGTTGAGTTCCACAAGGGTATCAAGCACAGGGTCAGCGTACGCCCGCTCGCGAACGCGTAATTCACCCTTCATAGAGCACATATGTGGGAGGCACTTGAGTTTTAGGATTCAAGGGTCTCCCTCTTTTTTGTAGGAGGCGATTCTGTTGTCACAGTTCACCGATATCAGCCGCATTAACGTGTGCGGCGGCGACGGCGGAGCCGGATGCATGTCGTTTAGGCGCGAGGCATTTGTCCCCAAGGGCGGCCCCGATGGCGGCGACGGCGGTCGTGGCGGCAATGTCGTCATCCAGGCCGATGCTCAGCTGTCTTCGTTGATCGATTACCGCTTTAAGCATCACTTTCGCGCCGAGCGCGGCACGCACGGGCAGGGTGCCCGTCGTAACGGTAAGAGCGGCGAGGACCTGATTCTCAAGGTCCCTATGGGCACCGTGGTGCGCGAGCTTGACCCCGAGACGCAGACACCGATGTTCGAGATTGCCGACCTGGTGCACGACGGCGAGCGCGTCGTCGTGGCGCCCGGTGGTGCCGGCGGTCTGGGCAATACCCACTTTGTGACGTCGGTGCGCCGCGCTCCGGCCTTTGCCCAGCTAGGCGAGCCGGCCGAGGAGCACTGGATTGAGCTCGAGATGAAGCTTATGGCCGATGCCGCACTCGTGGGCTTTCCCTCGGTGGGTAAGTCATCGCTCATTGCGCGCATGAGTGCCGCCCGCCCCAAGATTGCTGACTACCCGTTTACCACACTCGTGCCCAATCTGGGCATGGTGCGTGCCGGCGAATATTCTTACGTCGTTGCCGACGTCCCCGGTCTTATCGAGGGCGCGAGCGAGGGCAAGGGCCTGGGTCACCAGTTCTTGCGCCACATTGAGCGTACGGCCCTGATCATGCATGTCGTCGACATGACGGGCGGTTTTGAGGATCGCGATCCGGTTGAGGACTATCGCATCATCAACCGCGAGCTCGAGCAGTATGGCGCCGAGCTTTCGGAGCGTCCGCAGATCGTCGTTGCCAACAAGTGCGACGCGCCGGGCACGGTCGACAAGATTGCCGACCTCAAGCGCGCCGCGCTCGACGATGGACATATGTTCTTTGCCGTGTCTGCCGTGACGGGCGCCGGCCTCAATACGCTGATGCTTGCCGTGGGCGAGCAGGTGGCTAAGCTGCGCGCCGAGTTGGCTGTCTCGGATGAGCCGGTCGTTCTGCGCGACGATGAGTGGGAGCGCCGTCGCCTGCAGCGTGAGAAGCGTTTCCGCATTGTTCAGGAAGAGCCCGGTGCCTTCCGCGTGGTCGGTCGTGCCATTGAGCGTATGGTCATCCAGACCGACTGGGAAAACGAGGAAGCCGTCATTTACCTGCAGCATAAGTTTGCGCGTATGGGTGTTGACGACGCGCTCGAGAAGGCCGGTTGCCGTGCGGGCGACGAGGTCCGCATTTGCCAGCGCGCCTTTGACTTTGAGGGTGCCGAGGACTTCTCGGAGTACGAGGAGCTCGAGGATGCTGGCGAGGACGTTGCCGTTGAAGCCATTGACGTGGCCGATGCTGCGGATGAGGGCGTCGAGGTTGTCGATGCGGCGGATGCCGCGGGCGATGCCGAGACCTCGGAGGGCGAGTAAGCCATGTCGTTGCGCGGTGGAATCGGTCTGCCCGAGCTTCCTCTAGAGGACGGGCAGGAGTTTAGGCTCGGCATTATGGGTGGCACCTTTGATCCCATCCATTACGGGCACCTGGTGACCGCTGAGCAGGCGCGTGAGTCCCTCGACTTGGATGCCGTGCTCTTTATGCCGGCGGGCACGCCTGCCTTTAAGCTTGACAAGCCGGTGACGCCTGCCGAGGACCGTTATGCCATGACGGTCCTCGCCACCGCTGCGAACCCGGCCTTTTTGGCGAGTCGGTTCGAGATTGACCGTCCGGGTGTAACCTATACGGCCGATACGCTTCATGCCCTTCGCGACTTTTACCCGCCGCAGGTAAAGCTCTACTTTATTACGGGCGCCGACGCGATTATCGATATTGTTACCTGGCATGATGCCGAACGAATCGCTGAGCTTGCTACCTTTATTGCGGCGACACGACCGAGCTTTGATATCGATACGGCGCGTGCCCGAATCAAAGAGTCGGGGCTGCCGTTCGACGTGCGCTATATTCAGATTCCGGCGCTGGCGATCAGCTCGACGAACATTCGTAAGCGAGTTGCTCGCGGTATGAGCGTGCGCTATCTTACGAGCGAGTCCGTGCTCGGCTACATTCGCAAACGCAGGCTATATGCCGATTTGGGCCAAGAAGATTTTGAGTGATGGGGGTCTACGTTGTCGGTAGAGGATCAGTTTGAGGGCGATGAGCGCGCGCTGCTCAAGCGCATTCAAGAGCTGCTCGATGTTCGCATGAAGGATAAGCGCAAGCGCTATGTGCATTCGCTGGGTGTTGCCGAGACCGCACTTCATCTGGCCGAGGTCTACGGCGTTGACCGCTTTGATGCCGCTGCCGCCGGCTTAATTCACGATTGGGACAAGGTTCTTTCCGATGACGAGCTCGTGGCCCGCGCGCTTCACTATGGCATCAAGGTTGCCGGCTCTCCTTCCGCCGCGACGCCGCTTTTGCATGGCCCTGTTGCCGCCTATGAGCTTCCGCAGCTTTTTCCCGAGCTGTCGCCGGCGGTCTTTCAGGCTGTCGACCGTCACACCGTGGGTGCCTGCGACATGACGCCGCTCGATATGGTGGTCTTTGTGGCAGATGCCATCGAGCCCAACCGTCACGGCGACTATGCCCATGCGCTGCGCAAGATGGTGGGGGAGTCGACGCTTGACGAGTTGTTCTTCTCCTGTTTTGCGCAGGGTCTGGTCTATGTGATCCAGTCCGGGCGCTATCTTTATCCCACGGCTATTACGATTTACAACCATTACGCCCAGCTGCGCTAGCTCGGGTGTGTCTAGAAAGAGGTATTCCATGGCCGACGAGACCATGACTGACGAGCAGATTCTTGAAGGTGTGGAGCACAAGAGTTTCGTTGCCACGTCCGACCGCACCGCCGCCTCGCTGTCCGCGAGCGGTGTCGCCGCCGAGGATGTCGCCCGCGCCGCCGCGCAGGCCGCCTACGACAAGAAGGGCGAGGACGTTCAGGTGCTCGACCTGACCGAGCTTTCCGACGTATGCGACTACTTTGTGCTTGCCACCGGTACCAACAACCGCCAGGTCGATTCTATCGTCGATGAGATCGAGGAGAAGGTCGCCGAGGCTTGCGGCGAGCACCCGTTCTCCATCGAGGGTCGCGAGCAGAAGACCTGGATGCTCATGGACTATGGTTCGGTTGTCGTCCACGTCTTCACTCCCGAGGCGCGCGACTTCTACCGTCTCGAAAAGCTCTGGGGTGACGCTCCCCAGCTCCCCCTCAACCTCCTCTAGTAGCTCATTTGAGACGGGGTTTAGCTACCCTCACGCATATCGCCGGGCAGGTGCGGTTTTCCGCACCTGCCCGGCTTTCTTTTTGCCCAAAGGCGGTTAATCGTTGAAGCGGGATTGGCGGCCGAAGGATAGGGCGGTGTCGCCGAATTTGTCTCGGACGGCGTCGATGGCGACGGACAGGTCGCGTCGGTCGCTGGACTGCGCTCCACGGTCATCGACTTCGCAGAACAGGTCGGTCTGGATGCCGCCTTGGTGGTTGAAGTCGCTCATGCCGATGCCGGCCAAGCGCACGTGCATGCCTTCCTGCCAGATGTTGTCGAGCAGTTCGAGTGCAACCGCCACGAAGATGTTTTCATCGTCGGTTGGATGAGGCAGCCGGCGCTGTGCCGTACGCCCACTGCCATACGAATACTTAAGCTTGAGCGTCACGGTGCCGCCCGTAAGCCCCTGGCGGCGCAGGCGACGTCCAACCGACTCGCCCAGCAGCGCAATCGCCGCCTCGATATCCCTGCGCTCAGTCAAATCTTTCGCAAAGGTGCGTTCATTGCTGACCGACTTGACCTCGCGCTCCTCATCCAGACTTGTGACCTCGGAAACTTCGAGACCCAGCGCACGTTGGCGCATACGCTCGCCGTTGACGCCAAAAATCGAGGCCAGCGTGGACTCCGGCGCACGCGACAGCTCGCCAAGCGTGTAGATACGCATGCGGCGTAGCCGCTCCTCGGCCGAGCGACCGATGCCGCTCATGGCAGACACCGGCAGCGCGGCCAAAAATCGCTGCTCCGTGCCGGGGCGCACAATGGTCAGGCCAAAGGGCTTGTCGCGCTCGCTCGCGATTTTGGCCACCGTCTTGTTGCAGCCGACGCCAATGGAGCACGTCACCCCCAGTGCCGCCACGCGGTCACTGATGCGTCGCGCGACCAGCAGCGGGTCTTCGGGCGCAAACCGGCCCGGCGTTATATCGATAAAGGCCTCGTCGATGGACACGCGCTCCACACGCGGCGTCTCGTCGGCGAGAATCGCCATGACTTGCGCGCTCACTTCGCGGTAGCGATCAAAATGCCCATGCGTCCAAATCGCCTGCGGGCACAGACGCCGTGCCTCGGCCGAGGCCATGGCGGAATGCACGCCAAAGCGGCGTGCCTCATACGAACACGTGGACACGACGCCGCGCGACTCGGCATCTCCGCCCACAATGAGCGGCTTGCCGCGCCACTCGGGGTGGTCGAGCATCTCTACGCTCGCAAAAAACGCATCGAGGTCCATCAGACCCACCGCCGGACCCGTCCAGGGCGGCGGCGTGACGCCCGCAGCATTCTCATAACCGTATGTATGTTCGCGTCTTTCCATGTCATGAGTATACCGCGCAGCTCATGTGGGGTGCGTGGATGTGCTTGCAAATCGCGAATTCTTGTCTAAGATATGGATTTGCCCTCGACTACACCGAAGAAGTTGGTCTCACGGACTTCACCTGCCCGCGTCGATGGCGTATTATGTTCAACTGTTTGTTTGTAGTTGCAGCCTAAAGCTGCTTGGTTGGAGGAGTTTCCTTTGGCAGTCAAGATTCGCCTTGCTCGTCACGGCGCTAAGAAGCGTCCGTACTACCGTGTCGTCGTCGCCGATTCCCGCGCCCCGCGTGACGGTCGTATCATCGAGGAGGTTGGCCGCTACAACCCGATGACCGCCCCCAAGACCATCAACCTCGACCTCGAGAAGATCGCCGACTGGCAGTCCAAGGGTGCTCAGCTCACCGACGCTGTCGCCGCTCTGGTCAAGGCCGCCAACGAGGGCGAGAAGACCGAGACCGTCGTCAAGAAGTCCAAGAAGCAGCTCGCCAAAGAGGCCGAGGCCGCTAAGGCTGCCGCTGAGGCCGCTGAGGGCGCCGAGGAGTAAATCGTGCCTGAGGTTGACGCTGCACAGCTCGAGGGTGAGGCAATGCTCTCAGATCGCATCGCCGATCTCGTCGAATATCTCGTTGTTCAGATCGTCGACGACCCGGATTCCGTGAGCCTTGAGGTCATCGATGGTGACGACGCCTCTACGATTGAGGTTTCGGTCGCCGAGGATGACGTCGCTAAGGTCATCGGCCGTCGTGGCCGTACCATCAAGGCTATTCGCACGCTCGCCCGTGCATTGGCCGCTCGCCTCGACACTGCTGTCGAGGTAGAGGTTCTGGGCTAGGACCTTGAGGTCCCAGTACAAAAACATCGCCCGTGTGGTCAAGCCGCACGGAAGGAAGGGGGAGGTCCTCGCGCAACCGCTGCGGGGGCTTCCTTCTGTATTAGAGCCGGGTATGCGCGTCGCCCTGACGCCGCCGGCGCTCAAGCGCGACCGCTTTTGCACGGTCGTGTCCGTCACCGATACGGGCGATGGCGATCTGGTCTCGTTTGAGGGCATTGACGACTTGACGGCCGCCGAGGGCATCACGGGATGCTACGTGTTGGCAAATCGTGACGACTTTGAGCTCGATTCGCTCGACGCTGCCTATACCGACCTGATGGGTCGCGAGGTGGTAGACGAGCGCTTCGGTTCGCTCGGCACGATCGTCGAGATCATGTCGACGCCCGCTAACGATGTTTGGGTTGTCGAGGGTGATCGGTACGGCGAGGTACTGATTCCCGTGATCGAGCAGGTTGTGCTCGATCTTCCCGACAAAGGAACAATTTCCGTCCACGTTATGGACGGCCTGATCGATATGGACAAGTAGGGAGGACAGCATGCTGATTGAGACCCTTTCGGTCTTTCCCGAGATGTTTGAGCCCGTCATGTCCACGTCGATTTTGGGCCGCGCCCGCAAGGCCGGCCTTTTTGATTTTAAGGCGTATAACCTGCGCGACTGGACGCACGACCGCCATCGTACCGTCGATGACGAGCCGTACGGCGGCGGGCAGGGCATGCTCATGAAGGTCGAGCCTATCGCGGAGGCCATCGAGGCCATTAGCGCAGAGGGTCCCAAGCCCACTGTGGTGTTCTTTACTCCCTGTGGCGAGCCCTTTACGCAGCATGTGGCCGAGCGCCTGCTCAAAAGTGAGCGCCTGCTGTTTGTGTGCAGTCGCTACGAGGGCGTCGACGAGCGCGCGTATGCGTATGCCGATGAGCGTCTGTCGATCGGCGACTACGTGCTCACGGGCGGCGAGCTTCCCGCTATGGTCGTTGCCGATGCCGTCGTACGCCTGATTCCCGGCGCCCTGGGCGACGAGATGAGCAACGTGGACGAGTCGTTCTCGACCGCCGAGGATGGAGGCCTGCTCGAGTACGCGCAGTATACCCGTCCTGCCGAGTTCAACGGCGAGGGCGTGCCTCCGGTGCTTGTGAGCGGCGATCACGCCAAGGTCGATGCCTGGCGTCGCAAGAACGCCATCGAGCGCACCTGCCGCTGGCGTCCCGACTTGATCGAGACGGCGCGGCTCACGCCCGAGGAGCGCGCTTACGCGCAGGAGATTCTTGACGCTTCGTATTCGCAGAGCGAGGAGTGAGTATGGTTCCTACGCAACATTCCGCGTTGAGGGGCGCTTTTGAGTGGATCGCGGTCATCGCGATCGCGCTCGTGGCCACGTTCCTGATCCGCACTTTTGTGGTCGAGCCCTTTGTGGTGCCCACCGGTTCTATGGAGGACACGATCGAGATTGGCGACCAGATCCTGGCGCAAAAGGTGAGCCTCGAGCTCGGTCAGCCCGTCAAGCAGGGCGATATCGTGGTTTTTCACAACCCCGATGGCACCTCCGAGCATGATGTTCTTGTCAAGCGTGTTATTGCCACAGCCGGCCAGACGGTTGACCTGCAGGATGGCAAGGTGGTCGTTGACGGCCAAGCGCTCGACGAGGACTATACGACGGGCATGAGCTGGCCACTTTCGGTCCAATCGCCCGGCGCTCAGGTAAGCTATCCCTACACCGTTCCCGACGGGTGCGTGTGGGTGATGGGCGACAACCGCGAAAACTCTGCCGACTCACGCTACTTTGGTCCCGTCGACCGTTCGGACCTGATCGCCGTGGCGCTCGTGCGTTACTGGCCGCTCAACCGTCTGGGCGCTATCGACTAAAAACCGCTATAGTACAGTACCTAACCGTGTAATCGTTTCGACGAGGGGATATTAGAGGCATGAACGCTTCATCGCTTTCCTTCCAAGACATCATCCTGCGCCTCCAGCAGTACTGGGGCGAGCAGGGCTGCGTTATTATGCAGCCCTACGACTCCGAGGTCGGTGCCGGTACCTTCCATACCGCGACCACGCTGCGCTCGCTCGGTCCCGCCGAGTGGCGCACCTGCTATGCGCAGCCCTGCCGCCGTCCCGCCGACGGCCGCTACGGCGAGAACCCCAACCGCATGCAGCACTACTATCAGTTCCAGGTGCTTATCAAGCCCTCGCCGGTCAACGCCCAGGAGCTCTACCTGGGGTCTCTTGCCGCCATTGGCTTGGACCCCAACGACCATGACGTCCGCTTTGTCGAGGACGACTGGGAGAGCCCGACGCTCGGCGCCTGGGGCCTTGGCTGGGAGGTCTGGCTCAATGGCATGGAGGTCACGCAGTTTACGTACTTCCAGCAGGTGGGCGGCATCGAGGTCGACCCCGTGCCCGTCGAGATCACCTACGGCCTGGAGCGTATCGCCATGTACGCCCAGGGCGTTAACTCGGTCTACGACCTGGTGTGGAGCTACCTGCCCGACGGCACGCCCATGACCTATGGCGACGTGTTCCTCGAGAACGAGCGCGAGTTCAGTGCCTATAACTTTGAGGTCGCCAACGTCGAGATGATGCGTCAGAAGTTTGACGACTACGAGGCCGAGTGCCATTCCTGCCTGGAGCGCAAGCTGCCGCTGCCGGCATATGACTGCGTCATGAAGTGCAGCCACGCTTTCAACCTGCTCGATGCTCGCGGCGCCCTGTCCGCGGTCGAGCGTGCCAACTACATCCTGCGCGTCCGCGCCGTCGCCAAGGCGTGCTGCGAGGCCTACATGGCCGAGGTCGCCGGAGTCAACGAGAATGCCGATCAGGAAGGCGAGGTGGCGTAAGCCATGGCAGACGCTAAGGATTTCCTGTTTGAGATCGGTACGGAAGAAATGCCCTCCGCACCGCTGAACAATGCCGTCAAGCAGCTTGGCACCATGATCGCCAAGGGTCTCGACGAGGCCGGTCTGGCCCACGGCGAGGTCCGTGTGATCTCGAGCCCGCGCCGCCTGGCTGCGCTCGTTGCCGACGTCGCCACCGCGACCGACGAGGTTCACGAGGTCAAGCGCGGCCCCGCGGCCAACATCGCCTTCGATGCCGACGGTAACGCCACCAAGGCCGCCCAGGGCTTCGCCCGCAAGTGCGGTGTGGCTGCCGAGGATCTGGTCCGTCGCGAGGACACCGACGGCCGTGAGTACGTCTTTGCCGAGAAGAACATCCCTTCCGCCCCGGCCACCCCGATCCTGACGGCCCTGTGCGAGAAGACTATCGCTGGCCTGCAGTGGCCCAACTACCGCTCTCAGCGCTGGGGTCACGAGCATGCGACCTTTGTTCGTCCGGTCCGCTGGATCTGCTGCCTTCTGGGCGAGGACGTTGTGCCCGTGTCGTTTGCCGACGTGACGAGCGGCAACACCACGCGCGGTCATCGCGTGCTTGGCCCCGGTGACCATGTGGTCGCCAGCCCCGCTGTTTACGAGCAGGTGCTCGAGGACGCCGGTGTGCTTTCTGCCGAGCGCCGTCGCGAGGCCATCCTTGCCGGTATCGCCGAGGTCGAGGCTGCCCGTCCCGGCTGCCATGTCGATACGCCCAAGAAGGTCTTTGAGGAGGTCATTAACCTCTGCGAGTGGCCGACGGTGCTCGTCGGTACCTTCGACGAGGAGTTCCTCAAGGTCCCGCACGAGATCATCTGCGAGTCCATGCTCACCAACCAGCGCTACTTCCCGATCTATGACGGCGAGGGCAAGCTCACGCGTGAGTTCGTGGTCGTTTCCAACAGCAAGCCCGAGAACGCCGAGCGCGTGATCGACGGCAACGAGCGCGTTGTGCGTGCCCGTCTGGACGATGCCAAGTTCTTCTACGAGGAGGACTTGAAGATCTCCCTCGACGAGTTCCGTGAGCGTCTGGCCAAGGTTGCCTTCCAGGAGAAGCTCGGTAGCGTGCTCGCCAAGTCCGATCGCATCGAGCAGCTCGCGCTCGCTATTGCCCGTGAGGCACACCTGGGTGCTCACCTGGCAGCCGATGCTGCTCGCGCCGCGCACCTGTGCAAGGCCGACCTGGTGTCTAACGCCGTCGTCGAGTTCACGAGCCAGCAGGGCGTGATGGGCGGTTATTACGCGACCGCGATGGGGGAGAACGACGAGGTCGCTCATGCTATTCGCGATCACTATCGTCCTCGCTTTGCCGGTGACGAGCTGCCCGAGGGCACCGTTGGCTGCATCGTGGCCTGTGCCGACAAGCTCGATACCATCGCCGGTATCTTTGCCATCGGCGAGCCCCCGACCGGCTCTTCGGACCCCTACGCGCTGCGTCGTGCTGCTATCGGCATCATCAACATCCTGCGCGACCGTCTGCCGATCGACCCCACGTCGCTTATCGACTTCGCCCTTGAGCTCTACAGCGAGCAGGGCATTGAGTTCGACGCCGCCGAGGTCGCCCAGCAGGTTCGTGACTTCTTCCATGGCCGCCTGGTGAGCATGGCTCGCGACGAGAAGATCCCGGCCGATACCGTTGCCGCCGTCTCCGCGGTACACATCATCGCCCCGTCCGTCTTCTTTGCCCGCTGCGCCGCCCTCGACGAGGCCCGCAAGAACGACGCCGAGACGTTCGACAACCTTGCGACCGCCTATGCTCGCGCCGCGCATATCTCCAAGCCCGAGCTGGGCGTGGAGTACGACCGCAGCCTGATGGGCGAGGCCGAGCTCGCGCTTGCCGATGCCTCCGAGGCCGCTCAGACCGCTGTCGATGCCGCCCTTGCTGCCGAGGACTACCCGGCCGCATTTGCTGCCCTCGCCGCCCTGCGCGCGCCCATCGACCGTTTCTTCGATGAGGTTATGGTCATGGACAAGGACGAGCAGCTTCGCGATAATCGCCTTAAGCTGCTCAACCGCTTCGAGGCCGTTTTCTCCGGCATCGCCAACATCGGTGAGCTTGCCCGCAAAAAGTAAGCCAGCCTGCGCGTAAGCGCAAAAGGAGCCCCGCATGGATTGCCCGGTCACCGCTCGTCCCACCGTTATCGTTATCTCCGACTCGCTCGGCGATACCGCTTGTGAGGTGGTGCTTGCGGCGTCCGGGCAATTTGATGAAGGGGCTTTTCGTCTCTTGCGCCTGCCCAAGGTGAACTCGGTGGAGCAGGTCAAGTCGTTTGTGGGTCCGCGCGTCGATGCGGACCATCGCGATATTGCCGTGTTCCACACCATTGTCGATCCGGCGCTTCGCGCCCGCGTGCTCGATTACCTGGGTATGCTGCACATTCGCTCGGTCGACCTGATTGGCCCGACGCTTGCCGTGCTGTCGTCGCTTATCGGTGTGCCGCCCAAGGGCGTTGCGGGCGTGATTCACAAGACCGATGATCGCTATTTCCATCGTATCGAGGCCATGGAGTATTTCGTTGAGCACGATGACGGGCGCGGCTGCGACGATCTGTCGGGTGCCGATATCGTGCTGCTGGGCGTATCGCGCACGTCCAAGACACCGCTGTCGATGTATTTGGCCTATCAGGGTTACAAGGTGGCCAACGTCCCTCTGGCGCACGGCATGGAGCCGCCCAAGTCGATTTACGAGGTTGACCCGATGCGCCTGTTCGGTTTGATTTCGACCGTCGACGTTATTTCTGAGATTCGCGATAGCCGCTTGGGCGATGACTACGCTCGTGCCGTTGCCGGCTCTTATGCCGAGCCCGAGAGCGTGCGCAGCGAGCTTGAGGAAGCTCGTACCCTCATGAAGCGCCTAGGCTGCTTTGTGGTGCGTACCGACGGCAAGGCCATCGAGGAAAGCGCTGCCGAGATCATTAGCCACTTGGAGGAAATCCGGGAAGCCCGTGCCCGCCGTGCCGCCCGCCGTGCCCAGCAAAGTTAACTTATGTCGGTAGCTAAAAATGCACTGTCTCTAAAAGACTACCTAAAAATAATGCACGATATTGGTAAAGCGATTTAGCAAAGAACTTGCATTTGACCTGCAATTCCCTTGCATTGGTATCTTCATAAGGTAACCACCTTTACCTACCGTTTACCGCCACATTTACCACGTTTACCAAACCCCGCGCCCTCTACGCAAGCCCGCTCAATGCCCGCCGTATAGTACCCTCACGGCCCGCATCAGGCGGGTCGATTCGTCACCACGGTCGTGCGCGAGAGCGCATGGAAGGGGAAGTATCGTGAGCGATTGCAAGAGGGTTTACCGTTTTGGAACCGACGCCCAGGGCACCTGTGTCACTGAGGGCGACAAGTCCATGAACTTCGTGCTTGGTGGCAAGGGCGCTAACCTTGCCGAGATGAGCCGTATCGGCCTGCCGGTTCCCGGTGGCTTTACCATTACCTGCCAGACCTGTGTCGAGTACTCCGGTGCCGGCAACGTCTGGCCCGAAGGCGCACTCGATGAGATCGTTGCCGCCGAGGCAGACCTCGAGGCCCGCTGCGGCAAAAAGCTCGGCGACGCCTCCGATCCGCTGCTCGTGTCGGTGCGCTCGGGCGCTCCGTTTTCCATGCCCGGCATGATGGACACGGTCCTCAACCTGGGCCTCAACGACGACTCCGTTCAGGGTCTCATTGCCCAGACGCAAAATCCGCGTTTTGCTTGGGATAGCTACCGCCGCTTTATCCAGATGTTTTCCAATGTCGTCATGGGCGTTGACGCCGACCTGTTCGAGAACGCCCTGACCCAGGCCCGTCTGGTCGCCGGCGTTCGCGTCGATTCCGAGCTTTCGGCCGAGGACCTGCAGGAACTCGTCGATACCTTTAAGGGCATCTTCTCCGAGAACGTCGATGCCTTCCTGTATCCCGAGCTCGAGGTCGCTGACGGCAAGCCCGTTTTCCCGCACGACCCGGAGCTTCAGCTACGCCTTGCAATTCAGGCCGTCTTTGGCAGCTGGATGAACGAGCGTGCCTGCATCTACCGCAAGCAGCATGGCATTTCCGACGAACTCGGCACCGCCGTCAACGTACAGGCCATGGCCTTTGGCAACAAGGGCGCGACCTCTGCGACGGGCGTTGCCTTCACGCGCAATCCGGCCGACGGCACCAAGGAGTTCTACGGTGACTTTTTGGTTAATGCCCAAGGCGAGGACGTCGTCGCCGGTATCCGCAACACTGAGCCCATCGCCGACCTCAAGACCACCCCGGGCCTTGAGTCCGCGGGCGAGGTGCTCGAGCGCGTGTTCCTGACGCTCGAGGATCATTATCGCGATATGTGCGATATCGAGTTCACCATCGAGCAGGGCAAGCTCTGGATGCTCCAGACTCGCGTGGGCAAGCGTACCGCCACTGCCGCCCTGCGCATTGCCATCGAGATGGTCGAGGAGGGCCTCATCACCCGCGAGGAGGCTGTGGGCCGCATCGACCCCGCACAACTCGATCAGCTCCTGCACCCGCAGTTCGACGCCTCCAAAAAGTACGAGGCACTCGCTACCGGTCTTAACGCCAGCCCCGGTGCCGCCGTGGGCGAGGTCGTGTTCACGAGCGACGATGCCGTTGCGCGTTCCGCCGAGGGGCACAAGGTCATTCTGGTTCGCTGGGAGACCAACCCCGACGACCTGAAGGGTATGGTTGCCGCCGAGGGTATCCTGACCAGCCACGGTGGCAAGACGAGCCATGCCGCCGTTATCGCCCGCGGCATGGGTACGCCCTGCGTTTGCGGCGTTGAGCGCTTCCACATTGACGCGGCAGAGAAGGTCGTGCGCATCGAGGGCAGCGACCGCGTGCTGCGCGAGGGCGATGTCATCTCCATCGACGGCACCCAGGGTATCGTCGTCGACGGCGCGGTCGACCTGGTCTCTGCAGAGCTCACCGGCGACCTGGACACCATCCTGTCTTGGGCCGATGAGATCCGTTTGGACGAGACCGACGGTCACGCCAACCACGTGCGCGTCAACGCCGACAACCCCGAGGATGCTGCGCTCGCGCTCGAGTTTGGCGCCGAGGCCATCGGTCTGTGCCGCACCGAGCACATGTTCCTGGGCGATCGCAAGAACATCATCCAGAGCTTTATCCTGTCCGATGACGAGGCCGTAAAGCAGCAGGCCCTGGCCGACCTGCTCAAGGTTCAGACCGAGGACTTCTTGGCGATGTTCAAGACCATGTCCGGCCGCGATGTGGTCGTTCGCCTGCTTGATCCGCCGCTGCATGAGTTCCTGGATGATCCTCGCGAGCTTGAGGTCGCCATCACTAAGAAGGAAGCCGCTGGCGCCAGCGGGGAAGAGCTTGCCGCCCTGCGTGCCCGCCTGCGTCGTATCGACGGCATGGTCGAGTCCAACCCGATGCTCGGCCTGCGTGGTGTGCGCCTGTCCGTCGTCTTTAGCGATCTGCCGCTCATGCAGGTTCGCGCCGTCGCCACGGCTGCTGCCCGCCTTATCAAGGAGGGTATCGACCCACGCCCCGAGATCATGGTTCCGCTCGTTTCCATCACGGCAGAGCATGTCCAGACCCGCGAGGTCATCGAGCGTGTCATCGCCAAGGTTTCCGTCGAGGAGGGCGTCGAGCTCAACATTCCCGTGGGCACGATGCTCGAGCTGCCGCGCGCCTGCATGGTCGCCGACGAGATCGCCCAGCACGCCGACTTCTTCTGCTTTGGCACCAACGACCTTACCCAGACGACCTTTGGCTTCTCCCGCGACGATGCCGAGGCCAAGTTCATTCCGCTGTACCTGCACAAGAAGATCCTGAAGGACAACCCCTTCGAGACCATCGACACGGCGGTTCTCGAGCTCGTGCGCATGGCCGTGGAGAAGGGTCGCGCCACCAATCCCGACATGCACTTTGGCGTGTGCGGCGAGCACGGCGGCGACCCCAAGTCCATCAAGGGCCTGTTTAACGTGGCCGACGTGGACTACGTGTCCTGCTCGCCCTATCGCGTGCCCCTCGCACGCCTGGCTGCCGCTCAGGCCAAGCTCGAGGCCAAGCGCAACGCCTAGCGCCCCGCACATCGACGTCTAGTGTAGCCCCCCCCTCATGCCGCCCGTCTCATTCGTGAGGCGGGCGGTTATCATGTGCGGGTTTTGTCTTTTTGTCTGCGTAAAAAATTGTTCTTGCAGCAGAAACCCGCGCGTGTATACTCGAATACGTTTGTTCAACTACGTGCCGGCCAAGATGGTACGGCACCTCTAGAAGAGTAAGGAATTGCACATGGATTACATCCGCGCAATCGAGCGTCAGCAGATCCGCGAGGACATTCCTCAGGTTCGCGTCGCCGACAACGTCAAGGTTCACTACCGCATTAAGGAAGGCGACCGCGAGCGCATCCAGGTCTTCCAAGGCGACGTCATCCGCATGGCCGGCGCCGGTGCCCGCGAGACCTTCACCGTCCGCAAGATGTCCTTCGGTGTCGGTGTTGAGCGTACCTTCCCGCTTCACAGCCCCAAGATCGCCAAGCTCGAGGTCGTTCGCCATGGTCGCGTCCGTCGCGCCAAGCTGTACTACCTCCGCGACAAGGTGGGCAAGGCTGCTCGCATCCCCGAGAAGCGCTAAGAAGATCGCAGCGTCTGTCCACTCGTTTGGACACAAGGGTCACCTTCGGGTGGCCCTTCTTTTTATCTGATTTGCATGCAAGGAGGGCCTGGTATGGCCAACATGACGAGCTCGGTTTCGGCATCGCAGGTTGCCGGTGAGTTGGCGAGCGCTACGTTTGAGGAGATTCCCGCCCTCGTGGAGCATTATCGCGAGGACCCGCGCCAGCAGGTGATCAAGGCTTGTGAACGCGCCCTCAAACGCCATGCCAAAGAGCTTGCCGAGCGCGAGCGCGTCAATGACATGTACGAGCTTATGCACGAGCTTGGCGGCGATGGGGTGGTCGTTGGTGTCGACGAGGTGGGTCGCGGATCGGTGGCCGGTCCTTTGACGGTATGCGCCGTCTGTCTTCCTATGGAGCCGCGCGTCTGGGGTATCAACGATTCCAAAAAGCTCACGCCCGCGCGCCGCGAGTTGCTCTCAGTGAAGATTGCCGAGGTGGCGACGGCGATCGGTTTTTGCCATATCGCGCCGAAGGATATCGATGAGATGGGCATGGCCCGTGCTATCCGTGCCGCCGTTGCGGGCGCCGTGGCCGATACGGGACTTGAACCCGACTGCGTCCTCATGGATGGCAACCCCTTGGGCGCCGTTCCTAACGAGCGCGACGTGGTCAAGGGCGATGCCAAGATCGCCTGTATCGCCGCGGCATCCATCATGGCCAAGGTCACGCGTGACGAGATGATGGTCGAGTACGACGCCGAGTATCCCGAGTACCATCTGGCCGAGTCGAAGGGCTATGCAAGCCCCGAGCATATCGAGGCCATTCGCAAACATGGACTTTGTCCACTGCACCGCGTGAGCTTTTGCGGAAACTTTCTGCAGACTGAGCGCCTTTTCTAGGTCAATTGTGGAGACAGGGACCTCTGGGGTTTTATAAACCTGCTGGTAGCGGGCCGTATGCAACACCATTGCTGCATACGGCCCGTTTTTTGACGGCATTTGGTTAGCTTTTGGTTTGCTTCCGGTACTTACCCGCATGAAAGGTGCCCTCATCATCGGGGCAATTCAGTGTGCGGGAAAGGAGACCCCATGAGTGCCGCAAGCAAAAAGAGCAAGACGCAGCAGCTCAAGGAGCGTTGGGAAAACGGCGAGCTCGACTGCGGGGCGATGACGCCCGAGTTTATCAAGGGACTCAGTCCCCGCGAGCTGGGCATGCTGGGCGAGCTGATCACCATCGACTATTTTAACGAGCGCGGCTACACCTTGCTGGAGCAGGGTTATCGTTGCACTGAGGGCGAGGCCGATCTGGTGCTGCTCGATGAGCTCGACGATGTCGTGGTGATGGCCGAGGTCAAGACCAGACGTGTTGCACTGGATTGCGACACGCGGGTCTTTCCCGAGGAGGCCGTGGACGCCCAAAAGCAACGCCGTTACCGCCGCATCGCAAGTTGCTACCTCATGGAGCATTATCCGCTCAAGGCGATTCGCTTCGATGCCGTGGGTGTCACCATTCGTGGCGGGCATATCGCCGAGATCGAGCATCAGTACAACGCGTTCGATTGGCAGGTGTCGTGATGGCGTTCGAGACGTTTGCCGTTCACGCGGCCTGCATCCGCGGCGTCGAGGCGATTCACGTCACGGTCGAGGTCTCGCTTGCCGGTGGCGTTCCGGGCATCCAGATGCTCGGTATCCCGAGCATGGAGGTGATGGAATCTCGCGGGCGTATCCGGTGCGCCATGCGTTCGGCAGGCTTCGAGATTCCTCGGTCGGGCATTACCGTCAACCTGGCACCTGGCGATATCCGTAAAACCGGCAGCGGCTTCGACCTGCCGATTGCCATCGCGGTGCTGGCGGCCGATGGGCAGATTCCCCGCGACAACCTCGATCGTTGTCTTATCGCTGGTGAGCTTGGCTTGGACGGTACGGTGCTTCCTGTCAAGGGCGAGGTGGCGTTTCAGCTATTGGCGCGTGATATGGGGCTGTCCTTTATCGCCGGCAGGTCCGATCAGCATGTGCCGCTTGCGGGCGTTGATTGCGGCTTTATCGACCATCTGTCTCAGCTTGCTCGCGGCATGGGCGATGCCGTGCGTCATTATCTGGATTCCGAGGGTGTTGAGGCGACCTTTGAGCCCGAACTCGACTATGCCGATGTGCTGGGGCAGGAAGTCGCTAAACGCGGCATGGCGCTTGCGGCCGCCGGCGAGCTCGGCTTGCTCATGATCGGCTCGCCCGGATCGGGTAAGACCATGCTCGCGCGCCGTATGACCGGCATTCTGCCCGAGCTTTCCGTTGAGGACCAGCAGGAGGCGCTGTGCATCCATTCGGTTTTGGGTGAGAACATTGATGGGCTGTTGGCGGGGCATCGGCCCTTCCGCAGCCCGCACCACAGCATTTCGACCGCGGGCCTTATCGGCGGCGGTCGCCCGGTTCATCCAGGCGAAATCAGCTTGGCTCATGGCGGTGTGCTCTTCTTGGACGAGCTCGCCGAGTTTCCCACCGGCGTGCTTCAGACGCTGCGTCAGCCCATCGAGCGCGGCTATGTGAGGATCGTACGCGTCGACGGGGCCTTTACCTTCCCGTCGCGCTTTCAGCTGCTGGCTGCGAGCAATCCCTGCCCCTGCGGTTTTTTGGGCGATCGCGAGGTACCGTGTCGCTGCTCGGCGGCGATGGTCGAGCGCTATCGGTCTAAACTGCGCGGCCCTTTGGCCGACCGTATCGACATGATGATCGATGTGACCCGTCCCGACCCCCAGGTGATTATCGAGGGAGCGGAGGGTATGTCGTCGGCCGAGTTACGTGACTACGTTGTGCGCGGTCGCGCCTTTCGCGCCTGGCGCGAGTCCCGTATGGACGATGCGGATGCCGAGGCCGAGGATGATGAGACGCGGTCCATTGACGGCGTCGTTTCGACCTTTGAGCTCGATGATGCGGCGGAGAAGTGTGTGCTCGGCCTGTCGAAGCGCACGCATCTCACGGGCCGCGGCATCGTGCGCCTGGTTCGCATTGCGCGCACGATCGCAGATGTCGCCGAGAGCGAGCAAGTGACGCAGGACCACGTGCTCGAGGCGGCGATGTATCAGGGAAGGAGGGACCAATGATGGCAGAGGGGACCTTTGAGCTGCATCCAGGTGATGCGTTGTTTCCCGAGACTGTTTTGGAGCTTTCTGATGTACCCCAGACGCTCTATGTGCGCGGCAACCCCGAGGTGCTTTCGACGCCCGCGCTCTCCATCATCGGCGCGCGCAAAGCCTCGCCGTATGGTCTTGCCGTGGCAGAGCTTGCGGCAAAGGTGGCGGTCGAGGCGGGAGTGACGGTAGTTTCGGGCGGCGCGGTCGGTTGCGACCAGGCCTCGGGTTGGGCTGCGGTCAACGCTGGCGGCAAACACGTCGTGGTGCTGGGGACGGGCGCCGACGTGGTCTATCCGCGCTCGAGCGCGGGGCTTATTACGCGCACGCTCGATACGGGTGGCGCGGTCGTGTCGATCTCCCCGTGGGGCATGGGTCCTCGCAAGTTTGCCTTTCCGCGCCGCAATCGCGTGATCGCGGCCCTGTCGCAAGCCCTCTTTGTATCCGAGGCGGGTATGCCTTCCGGGACGTTTTCTACAGCCGAGGCTGCTATGGATTTGGGGCGAGAACTTCTTGCCGTACCGGGGTCGATCCTATCGCCCGAGTCGCGTGGCACGAATTACCTCATTGCGAACGGTGCCTGCTGCATCATCGACGAGGAATCTATCGAGATGGCTATCTCACGCATCTATGGAACCCTGCGCTACTCGCGCCCCGATGCTCCCGGCATTGCCGACCTGGATTCAACGCAGCAGACCGTGATGCATGCGCTCATCGCCTCTCCGCTCAAGGTCGACGACATCGCGGCGCTCGTCTCGCTCGATGCTGTCGGCGTACTCAAACTCTTGGGTTCGCTTGAACTCGAGGGCCTTATCGAGCGCATGATGGATGGAAGGTATGCGCCCTCCAAGTTTGCCCTTCACGCCCAGACACCCTTCGGTCACAATGGAAAACGTGTCAATTAGAAAGGTGTTTGCAGATGCAGTTCGATCAGGTGACAGTTATCGGTGGCGGTCTGGCGGGTTCGGAGTGCGCGATCCAGCTGGCAGATCGCGGGTTTGCCGTAAAGCTGTGCGAGATGCGCCCCCAGGTGAGCTCCCCGGCCCACCATACCGATCACCTGGCAGAGCTCGTCTGCTCCAATTCGTTTAAGTCGACCCGTCCGGATTCCGCGGCTGGTTTGCTGAAGGCCGAGCTTGAGCGCATGGGTTCAGTTCTGCTCGATTGCGCCCATCGCGCGGCTGTTCCCGCCGGTGGCGCCTTAGCGGTCGATCGCGTCAAGTTTTCCGAGCTTGTCGAGGCCGAAGTTGCCGCTCGTCCCAATATCGAGGTCGTCCACGGCGAGGTCACGCAGATTCCCGAGGGCCACGTGGTCATTGCCGCGGGCCCGCTGTGTTCACCTGCGCTGAGCGAAGAGGTCATGAAGCTCGTCGGTGGCGACGCCCTTGCGTTCTTCGATGCCGCGGCGCCGATCGTCGATGCCTCCACGCTCGATATGGACGTGCTGTTCTCGCAGTCGCGCTACGAGGAGCAGGGGAGCGGCGACTATCTCAACGCTCCGCTCAATAAGGAGGAGTACGAGGCCTTTATCGAGGCGCTTACCACGGCCGACCGCGTGGTGCTCAAAGACTTTGAGGGCGGCGATCTGTTCCAGGCCTGCCAGCCCGCCGAGGAGGTCGCGCGCACGGGCAAGGATGCCATCCGCTTTGGTGCCATGAAGCCCGTCGGCCTCACCGACCCGCGTACCGGACGTCGCCCCTGGGCGGCGATTCAGCTGCGTGCCGAGAACAAGGAGAAGACCGCCTATAACCTGGTGGGCTTCCAGACCAACTTGACCTTTGGCGAGCAGAAGCGCGTCTTCCATATGGTGCCGGGCCTGGAGAACGCTGAGTTCTTCCGCTACGGTGTCATGCACCGCAATACCTTTGTCGACGCCCCGCACGTGCTCGATGGCACCTTTGCCGTGCCCGGTACCGGCGTGCGCCTTGCCGGTCAGATTACCGGCACCGAGGGGTACATGGAAGCCGTGGCGACAGGTCTGCTCGCGGCGCTCAACACCTATGCCGAGGCTATCGGTGCCGCGGGCGTCGAGTTGCCGCGTGTGGGCGCCCTGGGTGCGCTCGTGGGTTATGCGACCGATCCTGCCACCGTGGGCTATCAGCCTATGCATGTCAACTTTGGCCTGGTGCCGCCACTCGAGGATGGTAAGCGCCGCAGCAAGCGCGACCGCTACCAGGCCTATGCGGACCGTGCGCTCGAGGCCCTTGATGCCTATCTGGCCACTCGCCCCGATCTGTTTGGAGGCGACCGGTCATAGCCTTTGACCTGTACGACACCGTCGACTCGTTTATCGCCTATATCTCACGTGTCGAGGGGCTTTCTCCCAACACGGTGACGGCCTATGGCTCGAGGCTGGAGCGCTTTGCTGCCTGGTGCGAGCGCGAGGATATAGATGCTTTCGCTGCCGACGTGCGCACCATTCGTCGCTATCTTGCCGAGCTTTCGCGTGGGCAGGTGGCTCCCCGAACGCTTGCGGCGCATCTGTCGGCTATCCGATCGCTCTATCGATGGATGGCTGCCGAGGGGGTCGTGGAGGGCGATGTGGTCTCGGCAATTTCCTCGCCCAAGCTCCCGCGCGATCTACCCGGTGTGCTGACGACCCAACAGGTGGAGGCGCTGCTCAAGACGCCTGATACCTCAACACCCGCGGGACTGCGCGATGCGGCGATGCTCGAGCTGCTCTATGCCTCGGGCGCCCGTATCTCTGAGCTCGCAGCACTCAATGTGGAGTCCATTGCGTGGTCCGAACGCACGCTGCGCCTGTGGGGCAAGGGGAGCAAAGAACGTATCGTCCCTCTGTATCGTCGTGCGCTCGAGGCGACGCGTCTCTATATTGAGGAGGGGAGGCCGGAGTTGCTCGCTCGGGCAAAGCGCCGTGACCCCGCTACCGGGGCGCATCCGCTGCTTATATCGGCGCGCGGCAATCGTATGAGTGCCGCCATGCTCAGGCGGCGGTTCCATACGCTGGCGACACTTGCCGGCATTCCGGCCGACATCGCCCCGCATGCGATGCGCCATACCTTTGCGACCGACTTGCTCGAGGGCGGTGCGGACCTGCGCTCGGTTCAAGAGCTGCTGGGTCATGCGAGCCTGTCCACGACGCAGATCTACACGCATCTCACGCCCGATCGGCTTAAGCGGGCCGTGGCTCAAGCCCATCCCCGCGGCGAATAGTGGCTGGTCCGTCCCGCGCCGCACTCAGGTGTGTGGTTTTGATTGCGGGTTGGCAGGAAGAAGCATTCCTGCTATCATTCATCGGGTTGCTTCACGGCAACAGGTTTTTATCACGCACGCGCGGCTACTTCATACCGTGGTGCCCGGGCTTTGGTAGCACATGTCCGGGTTGGTTTTGGAGGATGACCCCGCGCGGAGGCAAACCACAGGAGGTTTAACATGGCTACCAAGATTAATATCCGCACCCTGCTCGAGGCCGGCTGCCACTTCGGTCACCAGACCCGTCGCTGGAACCCCAAGATGAAGCCGTTCATCTTCGGTGAGCGCAACGGCATCTACATCCTCGATCTCAAGCAGACCATCCTCGACGCCGACCAGGCCTATACTTTCGTCAAGAACGTCGCCAAGGGCGGCAACGTGCTGTTCGTCGGCACCAAGAAGCAGGCTCAGGAGGCCGTCAAGAACGCTGCTGAGCGCGCCAACATGCCTTACATCAACCAGCGTTGGCTCGGCGGTATGCTGACCAACTTCGTTACCATCCGCTCCCGCATCAACCGCATGGAGGAGCTCGAGGCCATGGTCGAGGACGGCCGCATGGCAGTGCTCCCCAAGAAGGAGCAGGCTGTTCTCGGTAAGGAGCTCACCAAGCTCCAGACCAACCTCGGTGGCGCCCGCGACATGAAGGGTCTGCCCCAGGCTCTCTTCGTCATCGACACCAAGCGCGAGGAGAACGCCATCAAGGAGGCCCAGCGCCTGAACATCCCCGTCGTCGCCCTGATCGACACCAACTCCGATCCCGACGAGGTCGAGTACGGTATCCCCTGCAACGATGACGCTATCTCCGCTGTCACCCTTATGTGCGAGCTCATGGCTGACGCCTGCCTCGCTGGCTCCGGCAAGGAGCAGGTCTCCGAGGCCGAGATGGCCGCTGAGCCCAAGGCCGAGTAAATCAGTCTTAGTTAATTCTTTTTCATCTCTTTGAAAGGAACCACAATGGCCCAGATTACCGCCGCTATGGTCAAGCAGCTCCGCGAGATGACCGACTCCCCGATGATGGAGTGCAAGAAGGCTCTCGTCGAGGCTGACGGCGACATGGACGCCGCTGTCGACGTTCTGCGCAAGAACGGCCTTGCCAAGGCTGCCAAGAAGGCTGGCCGTGAGACCAACGAGGGCGCTGTCGCCGCGTTCGTCTCCGAGGATGGCAAGACCGGCGCTCTGCTCGAGCTCTCCTGCGAGACCGACTTCGTTGGCTCCAACGCCAAGTTCACCGGCTTTGCTTCCAAGGTCGCTGAGGTTGTCGCTACCACCGAGCCTGCTGACGTCGACGCTCTGCTCGAGAAGCCGATGGGCGAGGAGACCGTTTCCTCCGAGCTCACCGAGATGATTCACATCATGGGCGAGAACATGAAGATCTCCCGCTTCGCCGCCCGCAAGGCCGAGAACGGCGCTCTCGCTTCTTACATCCACATGGGTGGTAAGATCGGCGTCCTCGTCGAGTTTGCTTTCGAGAAGGCCGAGACTGCTCAGGCTGAGTCCTTCAAGGCCTTCGCTCACGACGTTGCCCTTCAGGTTGCCGCCGTCGCCCCGATCTGCGCTACCCGCGATCAGGTTCCGGCCGAGACCGTCGAGCACGAGAAGCAGATCTACATGGCTCAGGCTGCCGAGTCCGGCAAGCCCGAGGCTATCCAGGAGAAGATGGCTGTCGGCCGTCTGGAGAAGTTCTACAAGCAGTCCGTGCTCACCGAGCAGGAGTTCATCAAGGACAGCTCCCTCACCATCAAGAAGTACGCTGAGCAGGTCTCCAAGGAGCTCGGCGACACCATTACCGTCGTTGCCTTTGACCGTCTGGTCCGTGGCGAGTAAATAAGCTCTTGTAGCTGGTAATGAGCAGGCTGTGGGTTTTACTCACAGCCTGCTTTTTCATGGCTCTTATCAGAGCCTTTGATATCATATTGAGAGTCTAATTAAAGGAGGATCGCTTTGTCCGACATCCGATATAAACGCGTGCTTCTTAAGCTTTCCGGCGAAGCACTGATGGGCGACGGCCAATATGGCATCGACCCCAAGGTTACCGACCATCTTGCCAAGCAGGTCAAGGAGCTGCTAGCCGTTGGCCATGAGGTCGGCGTCGTTGTCGGCGGCGGCAATATTTTCCGCGGCATGGCCGGCGCTGCCGGTGGCATGGAGCGTGCTCAGGCCGACTACATGGGCATGCTGGCAACCGTTATGAACGCGCTCGCCCTGCAGGATGCCTTCGAGCATAACGATGTTCCCTGCCGCGTGATGAGCGCTATCCAGATGAACGAGATCTGCGAGCCCTATATTCGCCGTCGCGCCATCAACCACCTTTCCAAGGGCAACGTCGTTATTTTTGCCGCCGGTTCGGGCAATCCGTACTTTACGACCGACACCGCCGCGGCTCTTCGTGCGTGCGAGATCGGCGCCGAGATTCTGATTAAAGCCACCAAGGTTGACGGCATCTACGACAAGGATCCCGTCAAGTGCGCCGATGCCGTCCGTTTTGACAAGATTACCTATCACGAGGTTCTCGTCCGCGGTCTGCAGGTTATGGATTCCACGGCTACGGCACTGTGCCAGGATAACCGTATGCCGATTTTGGTCCTCAACATCGATGGCGAGGACACCGTCAAGCGCGCGCTTTCGGGTGAGCCCGTCGGCACGCTCGTCTATCAGGAGGATTAAGCATGGCAGAGAACATCACCGCCCATATGGACAAGTCGCTCGAGTCCCTCAAGCATAACTTCTCCAAGGTCCGTACCGGCCGCGCCAATGCCAACATTCTGTCCGACATCACCGTCGATTATTACGGTGTTCCCACGCCGGTCACGCAGGTTGCCGCCGTCAAGACCCCCGAGGCCCACATGCTGCTCATCGAGCCGTGGGACAAGGCACTCATCAACGCTATCGTCAAGGCCATCGGCGCTTCCGATCTGGGTATTACCCCCAACTCCGATGGCACCGTCGTTCGTCTGCCGTTCCCGGCTCCCACCGAGGAGCGCCGTCGCGAGCTCGTCAAGGAGTGCCGCGAGTACGCCGAGCAGGCCAAGGTGTCTATCCGTAACATCCGTCGCGACTTCAACAACAAGCTCGAGCGCGATGAGGAGCTCACCGAGGACGATGTCCGTCGCGAGCAGGTTAAGGTCCAGAAGCACACCGATGAGTATGTCGCCAAGGTCGAGGAGCTTCTGAAGGAAAAAGAAGCCGAGGTCATGGAGATCTAAGGTGCAATACGACGAGCATAAACTGGTCGAGTACTTTGCCGACGCCCCTGCGGGCGTCGGTTTTTCCGACCTTGACCTCAATAACATTCCGCACCATATCTCGTGCATCATGGACGGCAACGGTCGTTGGGCCACGTCGCGCGGTCTTGCGCGCACCGAGGGCCACAAGGCGGGTATCGTCTCCCTTCGCGAGATTATTACCGCCTGCGTGCGTCTGGGCGTCGACGTGCTTTCGGCCTATGCGTTTTCTACCGAAAACTGGAATCGTCCGCAGCACGAGGTCAACGTTTTGATGCATTTGTTTGCCAAGACGTTTATCGATGAGTTGCCGCTGCTTAAGCGCGAAAACGTGCGCGTTGTCTTTTTGGGTGATATTTCCGCGCTGCCCAAGAAGACCCGCGACGTTTTTGAACGCGGTCTTGCCGAGTGCGCTGACCATACTGGCATGACGCTGGCGCTGGCCGTTAACTATGGCGCCCGTGCCGAGATCACCCGCGCCGCCCGTCAGCTTGCTCTCGATGCCGTTGCGGGCAAGATCGATCCTTCCTCGATCGATGACGATATGGTGGCTTCCCACCTCTATACCGCCGGCCTTCCCGATCCGGAGCTTGTGATTCGCACCTCTGGTGAGCTGCGCCTTTCGAACTATCTGCTGTGGCAGGTGGCTTATTCCGAATTCTTCGTCACCGATACCTATTGGCCTGACTTTGATCGTTGGGGCCTTGTCGACGCCATTTTGACCTATCAGGGCCGTGACCGTAGGTTTGGTGGACTGAGCAAGACCGAGGAGGCTTAATCGTGTCCGATCGTCCCAAGGCATCTGCTCCCAAGACGCCTGCGCGCAAAGCTGCCGCTGCGGGAGCGCCTGCAGCGAAGAGCGGCACCGGTTCGTGGCTGGCGGGCTTTATTACCCGTGCCGCCGCCGGTATCGTCTACGCCGTTGTCTTTATCCTGTGCCTGGTTTTGGGTATCGTGCCCACGGCCATCTTTGTTTCTGTCATGAGCGGTCTGTGCTGCTATGAGTTTTTCCGTATGACAAGGCTTGATGGCAAGATGGCTAACGAGCGCATGGGTATCGCTGCCGCCGTACTCTTTCCGCTGTCGGCGTTGGGCGATTCGATGTTGCTGAATTCCCTGCTTTTTGCCCTGATGCTCGCTGTGGGCATTTGGTATGTCTGGTCGCCGCGTACCCGCATCTCTGATGTGGCAGTGACGCTCATGGGTCCCATCTACACTGGCTTTATGCTGTCGGCTATCGTGCTGCTGCGCGATGCCGTGCCCGGTTTTGCCGGTGCCCTGCTTTCAGTGGGCGTTTGCGCGTCCCTTTGGGTCTCCGATTCGTTTGCCTACATCGTGGGTAGCCGTATCGGCAAGCACAAGATGGTTCCCAAGATCTCTCCCAAAAAGAGCTGGGAGGGGTTTGCCGGCGGCATCCTGGGCTCGGTTTTGATTTGGCTCATCCTGTGGGCGACGCACTTCTACAAGCTCAGCCTGCCCTATGCGCTGCTGTGCGGCGTGGTCGTGTCCGTCCTGGGCGTTATCGGCGACCTTATCGAGTCGCGCATCAAGCGCGGTGTGGGCGTCAAGGATTCCGGCAACCTTATCCCGGGCCACGGCGGCATGCTCGATCGTAGCGATTCGCTTATCTTTGGCTGCATTACCGCGCAGCTGCTTTTGATGATCGGAGGCGTGCTGTAATGTCCTTCCAGACGACGTATGGCCCCGATGGACGTCTCCGTGTTGCCATCCTGGGTTGTACGGGCTCTATCGGCACCCAGGCGCTCGATGTGTGCCGCCAGCATGCCGATCGCCTGCAGGTGACGGCGCTGTCCGTTAACTCCAGTACCTCCGAGCTCGTTGCCGCTGCCCGCGAGTTCTCGGTTCCGGCGGTTGCCGTGGCCGATGTCGCTCATGGCGATGACGCCATGCTGCAGGAGTTGCCCGAGGGAACGAAGCTCGGCGTTGGCGCGCAGGCGGTTTGCGAGCTCGCGCGTCGCGACGATGTCGACTGCGTGCTCGTTGCTATTGTGGGCGCCGCCGGTCTCGAGGCGAGCCATGCGGCCTTGACCTCGAATAAGCGTCTTGCCCTTGCCAACAAGGAGTCCCTCGTCGTCGGCGGCGACTTGCTTATGCCGTTGGCGCAACCGGGCCAGCTTATTCCAGTCGACTCTGAGCACTCCGCCATCTACCAGTGCTATCTGGGGGAGAACCCACGCGAGGCTCATTGTATTTGGCTCACCTGCTCGGGCGGTCCGTTCTTTGGCCGCACCCGCGACGAGCTCGACCGCGTGACGCGTGCCGATGCCCTCGCACATCCCACGTGGGCCATGGGTGCCAAGATCACCATCGACTCCGCCACCCTCATGAACAAGGGCCTGGAGCGCATTGAGGCCATGCATCTGTTTAACTGCGACCTCGATTTCATTAACGTGGTCGTGCAGCGTCAGTCCAAGATTCACTCTATGGTCGAGTTCGCCGACGGCTCCGTGATGGCGCATCTCGGTGCTTCCGACATGCGTATTCCCATCCAGTTCGCGTTCTCGTATCCCGAGCGTTGGGATACCCCGGCGCCTCGTATCGATTTCCGCGAGCTGGGGCAGCTCACGTTTGATGCTGCCGACATGGATACCTTCCGCTGTCTGGCACTGGCCGAGCGTGCCGGCAAGACGGGTGGCACCATGCCGTGCGTGCTCAATGCCGCCAACGAGGTTGCCGTCGATGCCTTCCTGCACGATGGCTGCAGCTTTACCGATATCGATCGCATTGTGGAATCCTGCATGGACGCCCACGATATGCAGGCGGTCGATTCGTTTGAGCAGCTTCGCGACATCGATGCGTGGGCGCGTGAAAAGGCTGCGCAGGTGCTCGCCGCAACCCGTTCCTAACCCATAAGGATTGCTTTTTCGTTTTATGGATACTGTTCTGAGCGTTCTCTCATCGGTCTTTTGGGGCCTGCTGATGCTTTCCGTCCTCGTGTTTTTGCACGAGGGCGGCCACTTTTTGGCGGCGCGTGCCTGCGGCGTCCGTGTGACCGAGTTCTTTTTGGGTCTGCCGTGCCGCTTTGACATCCATTACACGTCGCGTCGCATTGGAACCAAGTTTGGCGTGACCCCGCTGCTGCTTGGTGGCTACGCTGCCATCTGCGGTATGGATCCGACCGATGTTTCGTGCGCCGATCGCGTGCTCGCGGCTATCTATCGTCATGGTCGCGTGACCGTGGCCGACCTTGCTGTCGAGCTCGAGCTTTCCGAGGAGGATGTGCTCGAGGCATGCGCCCTTTTGCTGGGCTGGGGCTCCATCGCGCCCTGGTATGAGGAAGGGGAGAAGCCCTCGCCGAGCTACTATCCCACCAAATATCAGACGTTGCCACGAGACACGGCAGGCTATACCACCTTTGATGGTCGCCGTTTCGATCGCGAACATGCGACTGCCGAGGGCGATGTGTGGGAGCTGCCGTGCGGCGAGGCCGAGTTCCTTGCGCAAGAACGCTCGCACACCTATCTTGGCCAAGGCTTTCTCAAGCGCGCCTTTATGCTGCTCGCAGGCATTATCGTCAATATCTTGACGGGTTTTTTGCTCCTTATGAGCATCTATTCCATTGCGGGTGTCACCGTGCCGATGGATACCAACGTGATCGGTCAGGTTGACGAGGGATCTATTGCCGCCAAGGCGGGTATCGAGGCCGGTGATGCGATCCTTTCGGTTGACGGAGTATCGTGCTCTACCTGGATGGACGTTTACGATGCCATCGGCAAGGCCGCCGGTAAGGACGATATCGCCATCGAGTACGAGCATGACGGCAAGCAGCATTCGACCACGGTTGCGCTCAAAGAGGACGAGCGCCTAGGTGTGTATGCCTCTACGCAGGTGGTCCGTTTAGACCCGATCACCTCGGCGCGTCTGTCATTCTCCTATGTTGTACAGACGGCGGATGGCGTGATGCGCCTACTCCAGCCGCAGCATACGATGGAGATTCTCGATCAGTCTTCTTCGATCGTGGGTATTAGCGTTATGTCCTCACAGGCTGCTGCTGCCGGCCCCGTAACGTTCCTGTCGTTTGCCGCGCTCATTTCGTTCTCGCTTGGCTTTATGAACCTGCTGCCCATCCCACCACTCGATGGCGGCAAGCTGGTCATCGAGATCATTCAAAAGATTGCGGGCCGCGAGCTTCCGCTCAAGGTCCAGACGATTGTGAGCTATGTAGGCATCGCGCTCTTTGCGCTGCTGTTTGTCTATATGCTTCGTTCCGACATCCTTCGATTTATTCTGTAGGGGAGTGTTTGGATTGTCTTTATCCCATCCTTTGCCTCGCGAGTTGACGCGCCCCGTGCATGTGGGCGGTGTGCAGATCGGTGGCGGCGCGCCGGTGGTGGTCCAATCCATGACCTGCACCGATACCGCTGATGCCCAGGCAACGCTTGCGCAAGTGTGCGCGTTGGCGCAGGCTGGCTGCGATATCGTGCGTGTGAGCGTGCCCACTGAGGCCGCGCTTGAGGGTTTCCGCACCATCTGTGCCGAGTCTCCGGTGCCGATTGTCGCTGATATCCACTTTAACCATAAGCTCGCCATTGGTGCCGTTGAGGCCGGTGCCGCCAAGCTCCGCATCAATCCCGGCAACATCGGCGATTGGACGAAGGTCGACGAGGTGATCGATGCCGCGGGTGCCGCGGGTTGTGCCATTCGCATCGGCGTCAACGCCGGCTCGCTTGAGCAGGATATCGCCGAGCGCGACGACCTCACGCAGCCCGAGAAGCTCGTGATGTCGAGCGAGCGCTTTGTGCGGCATTTTGAGGACCGTGGGTTTACCAACATCGTGCTTTCCGCCAAGGCCCATAGCGTACAGACGACGCTTGATACCTATCGCGCTCTGTCGCGCGAGATACCGCATGTTCCGCTTCACCTGGGCGTGACGGAGGCGGGTACCAAGCTCCAGGGCACCATCAAGAGCTCTGTAGGCTTGGGTATCTTGCTTTCCGAAGGCATCGGTGACACCATGCGTGTGTCGCTCACGGCCGATCCGGTCGAGGAGCCGCCGGTCGCCTGGGGTATTCTGCAGTCGCTGGGCCTGCGCCGCCGTGGTCCCGAGATTGTCTCGTGCCCTACGTGCGCTCGCTGCCAGGTTAACCTTATTCCCATTGCCGAGGAGGTCACCGAGCGGCTTAAGAACTACTCCGCGCCGCTTTCGATCGCCGTGATGGGGTGTGCCGTTAATGGCCCCGGCGAGGCTTCCGACGCCGACCTAGGCGTGGCCTGTGGACGAGGTCAGGGCCTGCTCTTTTCGCATGGCCAGATCATTGGTAAAGTAGCTGAGGATCAAATTGTCGACGCGCTTATGGCCGAGGTCGACAAACTTATTGAGGAGAAGTAAATGACTCGAGCAATGTATATGTCTAAGCTCTATGCGCCGACGCTTAAAGAGGATCCGGCGGACGCTGAGCTCGCCAGCCACCGCCTGCTGCTCCGTGCCGGCATGATCCGCAAAGAGGCCGCCGGTCTGTATTCCTACCTGCCGCTTGCTTGGCGCTCGATCCGCAAGATCGAGAATATCGTGCGCGACGAGATGGACGCTGCCGGCGCCCAGGAGCTTATGATGCCCATCATGGTCGATGCCGAGCTGTGGCGTGAGTCCGGCCGTATCGATGCCTATGGCAAGGAGCTTGTGCGCTTTGATGACCGCCACGGCCGCGAGTTTGTGCTCGGACCCACGCACGAGGAGACCGTGACTGCCCTGGTGCGCAATGAGTTGCGTTCCTACAAGCAGCTGCCAGTGAACCTCTATCACATTCAGGATAAGTTCCGCGACGAGTTCCGTCCCCGTTTTGGCCTGATGCGCGGTCGCGAGTTCATCATGAAGGACGCCTACAGCTTCTCTGCTACGCAGGAGAGCCTGCAGGAGGAGTACGACAAGATGAAGCAGGCCTATGCCAACATTTGCGAGCGCTGCTACATCAAGGCTCTGCCCGTTGTCGCCGACTCCGGCGAGATCGGTGGCGATACCTCCGTCGAGTACATGGCTTTGGCCGACGCCGGCGAGGCTTCGCTCGTCTACTGCGACGATTGCGGCTTTGCTGCCGATGACGAGGCCGCAAGCACCAAGGTCGTTGTGACCGAGGGTCCTGGCGACGGTACGCTCACCAAGGTCGAGACTCCGGGCATGGGCACCATCGAGGCCGTTGCCAAGTTCTTCGGCTTCCCCGAGAACGGCACGCGCAAGTCTCTGGCACTCATCGACGCCGAGGGCAAGCCCGTCGTGGCCATTGTTCCGGGCGACCACGAGCTCAACGATTGCAAGGCCGAGCATGTCTTTGGCAAGGGCTATCGCATGATGACCGATGAGGAGCTCCAGACCTACGGTCTGCATAAGGGCTTTATCGGGCCGGTTAACCTGCCCGACGGCATTCGTTTGGTCTGCGACGAGAGTCTGCGTGAGTCCAAGCAGTGGGCTTGCGGCGCCAACGAGGTCGATTATCACTTTACCGGCGCCTGCCCCGAGCGCGACTTTACTGTCGATGAGTGGGCCGACCTGGTCACCGTCGTCGCCGGCGATCCCTGCCCGCACTGCGGCAAGCCGCTCTCCGCTGCCCGCGGCATCGAGGTCTCTCAGGTCTTCCAGCTGGGCACCAAGTACTCCGAGGCCATGGGTGCCACCTTTATGGACGAGGACGGCAAGGAGAAGCCGCTTATCATGGGTTGCTACGGTGTGGGCGTGTCCCGCTCGCTCGCTGCCGTCGTGGAGCAGCACAATGACGAGCACGGCATCGTCTGGCCGGTTTCTGTCGCTCCGTATGAGGTCGCGGTGATTCCGCTCGATCCCAAGAAGGAGGAGTGCGCTACCGTCTGCGAACAGATTGTTGATGGCCTGTGCGCAGAGGGTGTCGAGGTTGTCGTGGATGACCGCGACGAGCGCCCCGGCTTTAAGTTTGCCGACAACGACCTTATGGGCTTCCCGTATCAGGTGATTCTGGGCAAGCGCGGTCTTAAGAATGGCACCGTTGAGCTCAAGGACCGTGCTACGGGCGAGCGCGAGGACGTGGCGATCGATGAGGTCGTCGCCAAGGTTGCCGAGCTTGTGAAGGCAGCACGCCGTTAATCGACATTTCTGCTAGTAGATGTAATTGCAGGCCTGCTCCGCATCTCTCTTAGGATGAGATGCGGAGCAGTCTTTTTTTGTTGCGTGAATAAGCTCGACGGGTAAAGGAAAACCCCACAGCCCAAATGAGCTGCGGGGTTTTCCTTTGTGCCTCCGATGCGAAATAAATCGCTCAGATACTACTGATAATCGACGACGTCGATCCAGTTCTTAAGGAACTCATCGTTCACGTTGCGCTTACGAGCGAGCTCGGAAGCGGCGACGATGCTCGTCCACTGACGCACGACCTGCATGGGCATGTCGGCGCGGTCGCAGTAGAGCTCCAGGTAGGCCTCAGCCTGGTCCTTGCTGTTGAGGGCAAAGAGCAGGTAGGTGGTGGCAACGTCGGCAGCAGGGGAGCCCTGGGTGGCATGTGCCCAGTCGCAGACGTACAGCTGGCCGTCGTCTCCGACGATGACGTTGGAGGGGTTGAAGTCGCCGTGGCAGACCTTGAACTCCTTGGTCATGCCGTCCAGACGCTCCTGAAGGTTGTAGCGTGTGGTGGCATTGAGCTGATCGAGGCTGTCGATCATGCGGGCGAACTTATCGCGCTGACGGTTGAGCAGCGGGGAGGTGTAGCCGTGGATCTCGATCTGGAGGTCGACGAACATCTCGAGGTACTCACCAAAGCGCTGGGGCTCGGCAGTCATCTTCTCGGCAAGGGTGGTGCCCGGAACCTTCTCGGTCACGAGAGCCCAGCCGTTGGCGTTCTCGAGCTGGGAAACCTCGAGAGCCTTGGGGCTGCGGATGCCGCACTCATTGATGCGGGCAAGATTCAAAGCCTCGTTGAACACGTCGGAGACGGGCTTGGTCTCGTTAAAGACCTTGACGATCTTGTCGCCCAGGTCGTAAACGACCTTGTTGCCGCGACGGACGAGCTCGGTCTTGGAATCGGGGAGCAGCATGATTGCATCCTTTCAACGATGCGATAGAAGCAACGGCGGGGGCGTGCGTACACCCGTGCACCCCCGCCGCAAATAACCGTGCTAAAAACTAGCAGACGGCGTAGTCCTGGGGCTCGCGGCCGTAGTAGGCGTCCAGGTAGAGCTCCTTGATCTCGCTCATGAGCGGGTAGCGCGGGTTAGCGCCGGTGCACTGGTCGTTGAATGCCTGCTCGGTCATCTCGTCGAGGGTGTCGAGGAAGTACTGCTCGTCAACACCGTAGTCGGCGATGGTCTTCTTGACGCCGATGAAGTCCTTGAGCTCCTCGAGCTTCGTGATGAAGTTCTCGAAGACCTCCTTGTCGTCCTTGCCCTCGATGCCGCAGTACTTGGCCATCTCGGCGTAGTTGTGCAGCGCGTTGGGGTAAGGATACTGGGAGAAGGTACCCATCTTGACGGGAGCCTCGGCGGCGTTGTAGCGCATAACGCGGGTCAGGATGACGGCGTTGGCGAGGCCGTGGGGCAGGTGATGGAAAGCGCCGAGCTTGTGGGCCATGGAGTGGTTGAGGCCCAGGAAGGCGTTGGCGAAGGCCATACCGGCCATGCAGGAGGCGTTGTGCATCTCCTCGCGGGCATGCGGGTCCTTGGCGCCGTTCGTGAAGCTGGAGGGCAGGTTCTCGAAGACGAGCTTGGCAGCGCGCTCGGAGAGGCCCTTGGTGTAGTCGGAAGCCATGATGGAGACGTAGGACTCGATGGCGTGGGTCATGACGTCGATGCCGGAGGCAGCGGTCAGGCCGCGCGGGGCGGTCATGCAGTTGTCGGCGTCGACGATAGCCATGTTGGGGAGCAGCGCGTAGTCGGCGAGCGGCCACTTGATGCCGGTCTCCTTGTCGGTGATGATGGCGAACGGCGTACACTCGGAGCCGGTACCCGAAGAGGTCGGGACGGCGACGAAGTAGGCCTTCTTGCCCATCTCGGGGAAGGTGAAGATACGCTTGCGGATGTCCATGAAGTCCATGGCCATGTCCTCAAACTTGCACTCGGGGTGCTCGTACATCATCCACATGATCTTGCCGGCGTCCATAGCGGAGCCACCGCCGACGGCGATGATGACGTCCGGCTCAAAGAGAGCCATCTGCTTGGCGCCGCGACGTGCGCACTGCAGCGACGGATCGGGCTCGACGTCGTAGAAGCAGTCGTGGGCGATGCCCATCTCGTCGAGCTTGGCCTCGATGGCGCGGGTGTTGCCATTCTTGAAGAGGAACTGGTCGGTGACGATGAAGGCGCGCTTCTTGCCCATAACGGTACCGAGCTCGTCGAGGGCGACGGGCGTGGAGCCCTTCTTGAAGTAGACCTTCTCGGGAGCGCGGAACCACAGCATGTTCTCACGGCGCTCGGCCACAGTCTTAACGTTGATCAAGTGCTTCACCCCAACGTTCTCGGAGACGGAGTTGCCGCCCCAGGAGCCGCAGCCCAGGGTCAGAGACGGCTTCATGCCAAAGTTGTACAGGTCACCGATGCCGCCGTGCGAGGACGGGGTGTTGATGACGATACGGCAGGCCTTCATGACGTGCTCGAACAGGCTGATCTTCTCGGCCTGGGCGGGGTGCACGTACAGAGAGGCGGTGTGGCCCGGGCCACCGGCGAGCACCAGGTGCTCGGCCTTGTCGACGGCCTCCTGGAAGTCCTTGGCGTGGTACATGGCCAGGACCGGGGAGAGCTTCTCGTGGGAGAACTCCTCCTTGGCGGGGTCGGTGGAGGTGACCTCGGCGATCAGGATCTTGGTCTTGGCGGGAACCTCGATGCCGGCGAGCTCGGCGATCTTGGCGGCAGCCATGCCGGGGATGCGGTGATCGAGGGCGCCGTTCTTGAACATGGCAGCACGCAGGGCCTCCATCTCGGCACCCTGCTTCACGAAGTAGCAGCCGCGCTTCTGGAACTCGGCCTTGACCTGGTCATAGATGGTGTCGATGACGGTCACGGACTGCTCGGAAGCGCAGATCATGCCGTTGTCGAAGGTCTTGGAGTGGATGATGGAGTTGACGGCGAGCAGCACGTCGGCGGTGTCGTCGATGACGACCGGGGTGTTACCGGCGCCAACGCCCAGGGCGGGCTTGCCCGAGGAGTAAGCGGCCTTGACCATGCCCGGGCCACCGGTGGCGAGGATGATGTCGACGTCGCGCATGACCATGTTGGTCAGCTCGATGGAGGGGACATCGACCCAGCCGATGATGCCCTCGGGGGCGCCGGCCTTGACAGCGGCGTCAAGCACGAGCTTGGCGGCGGCGATGGTGCACTTGGCGGCAGCCGGGTGCGGGGAGATGATGATGGCGTTGCGGGTCTTCAGACTGATCAGCGTCTTGAAGATCGCGGTGGAGGTGGGGTTGGTCGTCGGGATGACGGCGCCCACGATGCCGATGGGCTCGGCGATCTTGGTGATGCCGTAAGCCTCGTCGCGCTCCAGGACACCACAGGTCTTGGTGTTCTTGTAAGCGTTGTAGATGTACTCTGCGGCGTAGTGGTTCTTGATGACCTTGTCCTCAAGAACGCCGCGGCCGGTCTCCTCGATGGCCATCTTCGCCAACGGGATACGAGCCTTGTTGGCGGCCATGGCGGCCTCATAGAAGATCTTGTCGACCTGCTCCTGCGTGTACGTAGCAAAAAGCGCCTGGGCCTCTCGCATCTGAGCGAGCTTAGCCTCAAGCGCCTCTACGTTGTCCACAATTGCGGGAGTAGTGTTTTCCGGTGACTTTTTCACCATTTGTGTCTCCTTGCGATCGGAGATTTACCCTACGCCTTGCATGATAGCAAGAAATTATTCGGCGAACGGTCAGATTCCTGTAAAAGGCACACTAAAACGCTTCAATATACTGAAGCGTTTTAACTAAACTATCTACCAGTGCATCGCCCCGCTCATTGGGGACAGGCTTACATGAGTGCTTTCACTCATTTGGGACAGACATTGATTTGCCATTTTGCCGTTCTGGGCCTGTTTTTGCCGCTCATTGGATATAAATAGATCACAGGCTCAGCATTTCGCGTTCCTTCTCTCCTTTTAGGTGTTGCCTGTTCAGTTTTGAAAGGAGAGATTTATGCCTCGATGCGCCCGTGCCGTTTCGCTCACCGGCTATTACCACGTCTTTGACCGTGGCAACTCTAAACAGATTATTTTTGAAGATGACTCCGACCGTTATCGTTTCTTATCGGATATCTCGGACAGGTTTGCGCGCCATGACGTGGCGGTGTTAGCTTGGTGCCTTATGGACAACCACTTCCATTTGATGATTGATGACCCATTTGACAACCTTTCAAAGGCAATGCAGTGCGCGCTGACGGCATATGCTAAGTATTTCAATGGGAAAACGGGGAGAACGGGACATCTGTTTGACAATCGCTATTCGCGGGTCGCGGTTGAGTCGGACACGCAGGCGGGGCAGCTGCTCGACTATATTCATCTCAATCCCGTGAAAGGTGCGCTTGACTCGCTCGAGGCGTACCGCTGGTCAAGCTATAAGGCGTATCAGCTGGGCTATGATCCCTTTGACATCTGTGATGCGGCCCCTATGCTCGATATTGTCGGAGGCTCCCGTTGCTATTGCGAGCATCTCGAGGAAGTTGCCGGGCGCATCTGGTCAATGGAGGTTCTTCCACGCCGGCGGATCCCCGATGAGGAGGCCCTTTCCGTTGCGCGCGAAGTTCTGCCGAGCATAGATCCTTCGCTGCTCAAGGCCCTGCCACGCCCCGAACGCGATGCCTGCCTGCTGAGGCTCAGGCGGGCACATCTCACGGTTAAGCAAATTGCTCGTATCACCGGTATCGGCGCCACGAGCGTGACCAAGGCAACTGCAGGCTGGAAGGATGCAGCGTGAGGCAGGGGCCGGAGCCAGTCGGTGTGCCGCTTGCGTGCGACATGTCTGTCCCCAATGCGTGAAAGCACTCATGTAAGTCTGTCCCCAATGAGTGCAAAAAGGCGCCCTCCGTAGGGGAGGGCGCCTTTGGTAAGTTCTATATGAACGCGAGGTCTTTGACCCGGAGAGTCCGAGGTACTTGTTGGTAAGACCTTATTTAGGAGCGCGCAACCTTGCCGGACTTGAGGCAGGTGGAGCAAACGTTCATCTTGCGACGGTGACCATCGACGACGACGTACACGCGCTGGATGTTGGGGCGGAACTTACGGTTGGTGACGCGGTGAGAGTGGCTGATGGAGCGACCGGCAACGGGGTGCTTACCGCAAACTTCGCAAACTTTGGACATAACTGACCCTCCTTGGGCGACAAACGAACATGTCGCGTTAACAAACAAGCCTGAACTATAGCACAGAAGCAGCTCCCTGTGCGCAATCTACACAGAGATATTCCTCTTTTGGCGATAGTGCCCACGCTACGGCCCTGGACGTAGATCCGATTTGCGTGCAGCAGAGGGGATTATGCCAGCTCGAACCAAGGTTTTCAAGCTCGTCCCACAAATATATATAGGTTTATGGAGTGTTGGGCTCCGTTTACGGATTGCTCTGCATTTATGCTCGCAATTAAGCTCGAGGTTGGCTACACTATCCAGTGACCATTAAAGGGGTACGAGATACCCACATGGAATTACATTGCTGCCAAAGAGCAGCCCTTCCTGTGGGTGTCTGGTCCGCTTTGAGCGGTCGGGCATCTATTTTTTTGACTGTGTCAGCAGTCAAGACATGTGAGGAAGGAGATCGATGGGCACGACTTCCCCCAAGGCGGTCATCATGGACGAGACCGCCGTCAATCGAGCGATGACCCGCATCGCGCACGAGATTCTCGAGCGCAACGAGGGCTGTGAAGATCTCGCTCTGGTCGGCATCGTCACGCGCGGCGACCTTCTGGCAAAGAAGCTCGCCGAGGAGATCAAGGAGATCGAGGGCGTCGACGTTCCGCTCGGCAGCCTGGACATCAGCTTCTACCGCGATGACTATGCGACCAATTTCGCTCCCGCGATCCACGCTACCAACATTCCCTTCAGCGTCGACGGCAAGCGCGTCGTGCTGGTGGACGACATCCTGTATACGGGCCGTACCATCCGCGCCGCTCTTGACGCCGTCATGGACCTGGGCCGTCCGAGCCGCATCGAGCTGGCAGTCCTCGTTGACCGCGGCCACCGCGAGCTCCCCATCTCGCCGGACTTTGTCGGCAAGAACGTTCCCTCGTCGCATGAGGAGAACGTGCACCTATATATGAAGGAAGTCGACGGCCACACCGCCGTCGAGATTAACGACGTCGCGCCGGGTTCCCACGTGGGCTCCGCGCCGCTGGGAGGTGAGTAGTACCGTGGCGTTCAACCATAAGCACCTGATCGACATTACCGAGTACTCTGAAGAGGATATCAAGCTCATCCTCGAGACCGCCAAGGCGTTCTCCGAGGTCAACGAGCGTGCCATCAAGAAGGTCCCCACGCTCAAGGGCAAGACCATCGTCAACATGTTCAACGAGCCCTCGACGCGCACCCGCAGCTCTTTCGAGCTCGCCGAGAAGCGTCTTTCGGCCGACAGCCTTAACTTTGGCGGCTCCTCGACCTCCACGGTCAAGGGCGAGAGCCTCGTCGACACCGTTGAGACCCTCAACGCCTATAAGATCGACTGCATCGTCGTACGCGACAAGCACGCCGGTGCCCCCTACATCGTCACGCAGAACTCGCCCGCGAGCGTCATCTGCGCAGGTGACGGCAAGCACAACCATCCCACGCAGGCCCTGCTCGACCTGTACACCATCTGGGAGCACAAGGGTGACTTCCACGGTCTGAAGGTCGCCGTCGTCGGCGATATCGTGCACTCCCGCGTTTGCGGCTCGCTGATCCCCGCCCTTAAGATCATGGGCTGCGAGACCTACGCCGTCGCCCCCGGCACGCTGCTGCCGCCGTCGCCCGAGGTCCTGGGCTGCGACCACGTGACGAGCGACCTCGATTCCGTCCTGCCCGAGCTGGACGTCGTCTACATGCTGCGCGTGCAGCAGGAGCGCCTCGAGGGTGCTCCGTTCCCGACCATTCGCGAGTACCACAAGCTCTTCGGCCTGACCAAGGACCGCGAGAAGCTCATGAAGCCCGACGCGATCATCTGCCACCCGGGCCCCATCAACCGCGGCGTCGAGTTCGACTCCTATATGGCCGACCACCCGCAACGCTCCGTCATCCTGGAGCAGGTCTACGCCGGTATCTGCGTGCGTATGGCTATCCTGTATCTGCTGCTTGGAGGTGCCGATAATGGCCTTGCTTCTTAAGAATGCCCACGTCGTCGACCCGTCCGTCGAGCTTGACGGTGTCGTTGACGTCCTGATTGACGGCGACAAGATCGCCGAGGTCGGCGAGAATCTCGCCGTCGAGGGAGCCGAGGTCCGCGACCTTTCCGGCAAGTACCTCGTCCCCGGCCTGGTGGATATGCACGTTCACCTTCGCGAGCCCGGCTACGAGGTCAAAGAGGACATCGAGAGCGGTACCCGCGCAGCTGCCAAGGGCGGCTTTACCGGCGTGTGCTCCATGCCCAACACCGATCCCGTCACCGATAACGGTACCGTCGTGGAGTTCGTAAAGTCCCGTGCTGCCGAGGTCGGTCACTGCCGCGTCTATCCGTCGGGCGCCATGACCCGCGGTCTTAAGGGCGAGGCCATGTCCGAGATGGGCGATATGGTCGCCCACGGCGCCGTCGCCTTCACCGACGACGGTCGCGGCGTGCAGGGCGCGGGCATGCTCCGTCGTTGCATGGACTACGGCAAGATGTTCGGCAAGGTCTTTATGAGCCACTGCCAGGACGAGGACTTGGTCGGCCACGGCCAGATCAACGAGGGCAAGGTCTCGACCCGTCTGGCCCTCGAGGGCTGGCCGGCTGCCGGCGAGGAGCTCCAGATCGCCCGCGACATCGAGATCGCCAAGCTGACCGGTGCCAAGCTGCACATCCAGCACATCTCCACCGCCCATGGCCTGGAGATCGTGCGTGCCGGTAAGGCCGCTGGCGTTCAGGTTACCTGCGAGGCCACCCCGCACCACATGTTCCTGACCGAGAACGACCTGGACGAGACCTACAACACCTCGCTCAAGGTCAATCCGCCGCTGCGCACCGACGAGGACGCCGAGGCCATCCGTCAGGGCGTCATCGACGGCACCGTCGACGTTATCGTCACCGATCACGCTCCCCACACCCCGTGGGAGAAGGCCCGCGAGTTCGAGCTTGCGCCCTTTGGCATGATCGGTCTCGAGACCTCGCTGTCGCTCGTGCTCACCGAGCTGGTCAACACGGGCAAGATGAGCATGGGCCGTATGGTCGAGCTCATGGCCATCAAGCCGCGTGAGATCCTGGGCCTCGACCAGGTTCAGGTCAAGGCGGGATCCGTTGCCGACCTGACCGTGTTCGACCCCTCCGCAACCTGGACGGTTGGCGAGGACGGTTACGAGTCGCGCGCCGAGAACTCCGGTTTTGCCGGCCGCACGCTCACCGGTCGTGCCACCGATGTATTTGTCGGCGGTAAACAGACGCTTGCCGACGGCTGCATCTGCTAGCATAGCCTTATCGCTTTTGTGCGCGGCGCCCTTGCGGTGCCGCGCTTTCTATTCGTTTGGACCATGCAACCGCATGGGGGATTGGAGCGTTTATGCCCATACCTTCCACTGCACGCATGCACGACTTCGAGGTCGTCTCGAACCGGGAGATTGCCGACGGCGTCTTCTCGCTCGTCATCTCGGCCCCCAAGCTTGCAAGTGCGCTCAAGCCCGGTCAGTTTGTGAACATCGCCGTACCCGGTGATGCGTCCTCGCTGCTTCGCGTGCCCCTGAGCTACTACCGCGCCGACGCCGAGGCCGGCACCGTCGAGCTGTGGTACGCCGTCGTGGGCGACGATACCCGTCGTTTGTCCCAGATGGGCCCCGGCTCCACCTCTAACCTGCTGGGCCCCGGTGGCCGTGGCTGGATGGTACCCGAGGGCACCAGGAAGGCCCTGCTCGTCGCCGGTGGCATCGGCGTTCCGCCTGTGCTGTGCCTTGCCGGCATGCTTGCCGAGCAGAGTGTTGATGTGGACGTGTGCCTGGGCTTTGGCACCGCTTCCAAGGCCGTGGGCATCGACGAGTTCCGCGCGCTGGGCGCCACGGTTAACGTGTGCACCGACGATGGCACGCTGGGCACGCACGGTTTTTGCACCGACCCGGCAGCCGAGCTGCTCGGCGAGGGCGGCTACGACTACGTCGCCAGCTGCGGTCCCGCCGTCATGATGAAGAAAGTCGCCGCCGCTGCCGCCGAGGCCGGTGCGTACTGCGAGGTGTCGCTCGAGCGCATGATGAGCTGTGGCTTTGGCGCCTGCAACACCTGCAATGTCGAGACGGTCGACGGTATGAAGGGTGCTTGCATGTGCGGCCCCGTGTTCGATGCTTCCAAGGTGGTGGTCTTCTAGTGGGTACCGTGAACATGGCCGTCGATTTCGGCGGCGTCAAGATGCAAAACCCCATCAACACCGCAGCCGGTACCTTTGGCTACGGCTGGCAGTTCCAGAACTTCTTTGATGTTTCCCAACTGGGCGCCATCACCACCAAGGGTTGCGCAGCCGAGCCCTGGCCCGGTAACCCCGCGCCCCGCATGGCCGAGATCCCCGGCGGTATGATCAACTCCGTGGGCCTTCAGAACCCCGGCGTGGCCGCCTTTGCTCGCGAGTCCGGTCCGTGGCTCGAGCAGCTCTCCAAGGACGGCTGCCAGGTCATCTGTCAGGTTGCCGGCCACTCCGTTGACGAGTTTGTCCGCGCACTCGAGATGTATGTCGAGCTGTGCCCCTGGGCTGCCGGCTACGAGATCAACGTGAGCTGCCCCAATATCGCCGCCGGCGGTGCCGCCATGGGCTCCACGCCCGAGGGCGCCTCTTCCGTTATGGCTGCCTGCCGCAAGGTGACCGATAAGCCGCTGTTCGTGAAGATGGCGCCGGTCAACGTCGCCGAGATCGCCAAGGCCCTCGAGGCTGCCGGCGCCGACGGCCTTTCGGTCATCAACTCCATCCAGGGCATGGCCATCGACGTCCATACCCGCAAGTCCCGCGTGGCCAAGCCCAAGGGCGGCCTTTCGGGCCCGCTGTGCCACCACATCGCCGTGCGCATGGTCTGGGAGGTTGCCCAGGCCGTCGATATCCCCATCAACGGTGTCGGCGGTGTCATGACCGGAGAAGATGCGGCCGAGTTTATCCTGGCCGGCGCCACCTGCGTGTCGGTCGGTATGGCCAACTTCGTCGATCCGTGCGCTTCGCTCAAGATCGCGCATGAGCTCGAGGCCTGGGCCGAGTCCCAGGGCGTAAAGGACATCAACGAACTGGTAGGTGCTTTCGAATGCTAGAGACCGATGCCCGCGACCGCGTAATCGTCGCCCTCGACTGCGACCGTGAGCGTGCGCTCGAGCTTGCCCACGAGCTTTCGGGCCATGCCGCCTGGCTCAAGGTTGGCATGACGCTCTATTACGCCGAGGGTCCCCAGATCGTCAAGACATTCAAGGACCTGGGCTTTAAGGTCTTCCTTGACCTTAAGTTCCATGATATTCCGCATCAGGTTCGCGGTGCCGCCCGCTCGGCCTCGCTTGCCGGTGCCGATCTGCTTTCGGTCCACGGTTTGGGTTCGGGCGCCATGCTCGCTGCCTGCCGCGAGGGTGCCGAGGAGGCGCGCGAGGACCGCGCTAAGCTCGTCGCCATCACCGTTCTTACGAGCATGAATCAGGATGCCTTGAGCGAGATCGGCGTCGAGTCGCCCGTGGCCGAGGAAGCCGCCCGTCTGGCAAAGCTTGCCCAGGCCAACGGTATCGACGGCATCGTGTGCTCGCCGATGGAGGCCCATGACATGCGCGAACTGCTCGGCCCCGACGCGCTGATCGTGACTCCGGGCGTGCGTCCGGTGGGTGCCGCCCTGGGCGATCAATCCCGTGTGGCGACGCCTTCCCAGGCTATCGAGCGCGGTGCGAGCCACATCGTGGTGGGCCGACCCATCACCGGTGCCGACGACCCTGTTGCCGCATTTGACGCCATCGTTGCCGAGCTGGTCGAAAACGTCGCCTAAAATATTCCCTCAAGTCACCACTTTTGGGTCTCATTAGCACAAATTAGCCCCTGTGCCTGCGAAAACTTTCCCATCCTTTGTGTGGAATCGCAGGTCAGGGGCTTAACTTTGACCTCCGTATATTGCACTTTTCGCAGGTATCGTCTAATCTATGGTGCCGTCGATTGGGCATTTAGTGCGTTTTACGTGGTAAAATGCCAATTATTGCATCAGATATAACCCAACTATTTGGAGGTTCGAATGGCACTCCCTCAGCTTACCGACGAGCAGCGCAAGCAGGCTCTTGAGAAGGCTGCTGCCGCACGTCACGCCCGCGCTGAGCTTCGCGAGCAGATCAAGAAGGGCGAGAAGTCCCTCGAGTCCGTGCTCAACTCCGATGACCCCATCGCTTCCCGCATGAAGGTTTCCACCCTCATCGAGTCCCTGCCCGGTTATGGCAAGGCCAAGGCCGCCAAGATCATGGAGGAGCTCGGCATCTCCGCTACCCGTCGCGTCCAGGGCCTCGGTGTCCGTCAGCGCGAGCAGCTCCTCGAGCAGCTGACCAAATAAGTGAGCGCTCAGGATTCAAAGCTCTTTGTGATTTCTGGACCGTCAGGTGCAGGCAAGGGCACGCTCGTCACTCGTGTGCGCGAGCGTCGCTCTAACCTGGGCCTGACGGTTTCGGCTACCACGCGAGCACCACGCAAAGGTGAGGTCGACGGCGTCAACTACTTTTTCCTGACGCACGAGGAGTTCGACCGCCGCGTGGCAAACGGTGAGTTTGTTGAGTGGGCTGAGGTCCACGGCAACTGCTACGGCACGTTGGTGAGCGAGGTCACATCCAAGCTCGCCTCTGGCTCGTCTCTGATCTTGGAGATTGATGTCCAGGGCGCCCTGCAGGTCAAGGAGCGTTTCCCCGAGGCCGTGTTGATCTTTATCAAGCCGCCTTCGCTCGAGGTGCTTCGCGATCGCCTGGTCGGTCGCGGTACCGAGACGCCCGAGACGATTGAGCTGCGTATGGCAAACGCCGCCGATGAACTTGCCCTTGCCGACCGCTACGACGACGTCGTGGTGAATGACGATCTCGACCGCGCGACCGATGAGCTCGTTCGCGTTCTCGATATGCATGAAAGGATCTGAGGTCCGTGTCCGTTGTAAAGCCTTGCATTGACGATCTTCTGGAGAAGACCGATCACAACCGCTTCCTGCTCGCCTCGCTTGCCTCCAAGCGCGCCTGCGACATTAACAGCATGTTGCGTGGCCAGCACAACCGCGTGCTCGCCGTCCAGGATGTCGATGACATCACTATTGCGCTTTCCGGCGCCGATACCATCTCGATGGCTATGGACGAGATTGTCGACGGCGACATCTCCTACGACGAGGCCCGTTACGAGAAGGCACTCGGCCATAAGGTTGCTGAAGCCTAAATGGCAGCCCGCGTCTGCCTGGTCCACTATCACGAGGTTGGACTGAAGGGCAAGAACCGCGCACATTTTGAGCATATCCTCATGGATAACATCAAGGCGGCCTTGGCCGCCTTTTCCGTGAATGCCGTGTCTCGAATTTCCGGTTATATCCTCGTGACCTTTAACGAGCATCAGGCCGACGAGGCGGCGCGCGTCATTCGCACCGTCCCCGGCGTTGCTCGCGTGTCCCTGGCATATCACACGAACCGCGACCCGCAGGAGTACTGCGCCGCCGCCGTGAAGGCGCTGCGCGAGTTTGGTCCCTTTGAGTCGTTTAAGGTGCATGCCAAGCGCTCGAACACCGACTATGAGCTCACCTCGATTGATATCAATCGGCAGGTAGGCGAGGTGCTGTGCGAGGCGTTTCCCGATAAAAAGGTCCAGATGCACGACCCCGACGCGATGGTGCACGTGCTGGTGGTCCAGGGTAGCGTCTATGTGTATGCGCGCTCTGAGCGCGGTGTGGGTGGCCTTCCGGTGGGGTCTGCGGGCAAGGTCGTGACGCTGCTGTCGTCGGGTATCGATTCCCCGGTGGCGACCTGGATGCTCGCGCGTCGCGGCGCGGTGTGCGTGCCGGTACATTTCTCCGGTCGTCCGCAGACACCCGATACGAGCGAGTATTTGGTGCAGGACATCATCCGTGCGCTTGAGCCGGGTGTCCAGATCGGCCGCCTGTATGTGGTGCCGTTTGGCGACTGCCAGCGTGAGATTTCGGTCACCTGCCCCAGCAACCTGCGTGTGATCATGTATCGCCGCATTATGTATTCGGTTGCCGAGCGCATCGCGCATATCGAGGGCGCCAAGGCCATTGTGACGGGCGAGTCGCTTGGTCAGGTTGCCTCCCAGACGCTTGAGAACATCATGGCCGTCAACGAGGCCGTGAAGATTCCCGTGTTCCGTCCGCTCATTGGTTCTGATAAGCAGGAGATCATCGCGCGTGCCCAGGAGATCGGCACGTTTGATATCTCGACCGAGGCTGCTCCCGATTGCTGCACGCTGTTTATGCCGCGCCGTCCCGAGACGCACGCTAAACTCGATGCCGTGCATGAGGCGTGGGAGCTGTTCGATCACGAGGAGATGATTGAGCGTTTGCTCAAACAGACCGAGTATATCGACTTCGAGAGCAACACGTATAAGGCCCCTAAGACCTTAAAACGCAAACATTCCGAGCTCGCTCCACGTGAGATTTACCAAGATCACGAATAATATTGTGTATAGACCGGCGGTGATTTTGCATCGTCGGTCTTTTTCTATCTGGGCATTAGGCGACAAACGGTTCATCTGTCGACGTCTGCCTGAATAAATGGACACTTTTCAGCAAGGTTTTGGTCAGCTTTTGGTTTGACCGTGGAAACTGGTGTGGGCGTGCGGAGTCTGCGGCGCTCGTTTCCTGACACGATGGTGTTGGGAGGTGTTTGCTATGGCGCAGCGCGAGCAACACGAACGGGTTAAACGGATGGACCGCTGGGCAGAAAAGCTGCTCGGCCATAAGGCGGTGGTCGTGGCGATTCTGGTTGCCATTGCCGCTGCGAGTGGCCTGGCGATGGCAAATTTTGGTGGCCATTCCAGCAACGTGTCGTTTGAGCGTAGTGACGAGGCAGGCGCCTCGGATGTGCGAGGGGACGGGGATGTGTCACCTGATGATGCCGATGAGTCGTCTGCCAAGAGTTCTTCTGCTGCCGAGGTGTACGTCGATGTGGATGGCGCCGTTGTGAGGCCTGGCGTGTACCGGCTCAAAGGCGGAGCGCGGGTATCCCAGGCAATCGATGCTGCCGGAGGGCTTACGGCCGAGGCGGATGTGACAGGGCTTAATCGTGCGTCCAAGATCACAGATGGTCAAAAGATCTATGTGCCGACGGTGGGGGAGCAACAAGCGGCTGTGGCGGTCGGCGGGGCCGAAAGCGGTGCTGCCACGACTCCTGGTGCGGGGTCTTCGTCGGGTCTTGTGAATATCAATACGGCAAGTGCGGCGGAGCTGCAGACGCTTTCGGGCATCGGGCCTTCTATGGCCCAGGCAATTATCGACGAACGGACGCAAAACGGGGCCTTTGCCTCGGTCGATGACCTTATGCGCGTATCGGGGATCGGTGAGAAGAAACTCGCCAAAATTAAAGATTGCATCTGCGTATGAGTGCGACCGAGCGCGAGCATGTGATGCCACCGCACCCATTGATGCCGTGGACGATAGCCCTTTGTGCCGGCTTGTGTGCGAGCTGTGGGTTAGTGCTTAACATGGCGGCCGATGCGCTGCTGGGAGAGCGGGCGGCGCCCGTCACATTGCTTATGGCCATTCCAGTTGCGGCAGCAGGGTGCATTGTATTGGCTCGGTCCTGCATGCGCCTTGTGCGGTGGAGGCGATGGCTGTATGCCGCGGCCCTCGGCCTCGTGGCGGGAGCGGTAGTGTCCGCGGGTTGGGCGATAGGGGCGCTGCGCGCTTCGAGGGCGTTGGATAATCGGGCTGCGAGCAGTCTCGAGTTTGTTGTGTGTGGCGACCCGTCCATCAATGACGGTGCGTACTCCTATACCTGTGATGCGTATGCGGGCGAAAAGCGTTTGGGTCAGGTACGGCTGTCGTGTGATCGTGAGCTTGGCGCCGGTTCGCATGTACGTGCTATCGGTCGAATTTCGCGCTTTGAGAATGATGCGTATGGGCGCTCACGCGTGCTTCGGGGCGAGCTTCGAAAGGTTAAAGTCGTCCGGTTGGTATCGATCGACGAGGGCCCTCCAGGCCCGTTGTCTTGGCTTCGAAACGAGCTCCTTGCCGTTATCGCGCCCGCGACCGATCCAGCGCGCTCGCTCATTGCCGGCGTTGTCTGCGGACGCTCGGCCGAGCTGCGTGCCCAGCCGGCGGGCGATTGGTTTTCGGTAACGGGCACCGCACATCTTATCGCTGTCTCGGGTAGTCATCTTGCCATCGTGGGGTTTGTGATTGAGAGCGCCCTGCAAAAGACACGCCTCTCTCGTGGGCTGCAGCGGGGGCTGTTGGTGCTGGCCCTCGCTGCCTATGCCGTTTTTACGGGCGCTTCGCCCTCGGCCGTGCGCGCGTGCTGCATGGTGGCGGCGACGCTTATCGCCAACGGCGCCGGGCGTCGTCGGCATGGCCTCTCGGCTCTGTTCGTCACCATGGCAATCTTTGTGTTGCTGCGTCCGACGGTATTGTTCGAAATGGGTTTTCAGCTTTCGTGCGCCAGTGTCTTTGCCATCCTTTGTTTTTGCCCCTACGCCACCTACGCCTTGGGCGAGCTGGGCATGCCATCGGGTGTCGCCAGCGTTTTGTCTGTCACGCTGTGCTCGCAGCTGGCGACACTTCCCGTTACGATTCCCGCATTTGAGACGTTTTCGCTCATTGCCCCACTTGCAAATGCCGTGATCGGTCCGGTGATAAGCGTGCTGCTCGCTGTATCGGTTGTGCTGGTGCCCTGCTCGCTTGTGCCGCTGCTGCGTCACGGGGCGCTCGTGGTGCCCATGATTGTCGCCCGCTGTGCGCTGTTCTTTGAACAGCTCTTTGCTGCCGTTCCGGGCGCATCCGTAAGCGTGCCGCCCGATACGCCCTTGGTATATGTGGTGCCGTTCGCGCTGGTGGCCCTCTTGGTCTGGTGGCCACGCCCCCGCGCGCGGAGCATGGCAGCGGGGCTGCTGTGTTTAATGCTCGCAGCGGGTGTTCCGTATGTCTATTGGGATCGATGTGCGCCGCCTTCGGTAACGGTCCTCGATGTTGGCCAGGCCGATGCGATTCTGGTTCGTCAGGGTGGCGCCGTGGCACTCGTCGACTGTGGGCTCGATGACCGCGTGGTGTCGGCGTTGGTTCGCAATAACGTCCACCATATCGACGCCGTCTTCGTGACGCATTGGGATGAAGACCATTGGGGCGGTCTTCCCGACGTACTCGATCGTTTTTCGGTTGGAACCATTGCGGTCGCGGCCGATGCACTTGACGGCGCGCCTACTGAGGTTCTGAATCGCCCGGGTGTAACGTATCGGCAGGTGGCTCGCGGAGACACGGTCGATATCGGCGCATTTCGGGCTCGTGTGATGTGGCCGTTTGACACGGTGGATGGCGAGGGCAATGAGGACTCTCTTGTTTTGCTGCTCTCCTACGCTCAGGAAGGCAAGAGCCTGCGTGTGCTCCTTACTGGTGACGCCGAGCTCGATCAGGAGCGCGAGTTTGTACAGGAGGTGGGAGATATCGATATGCTCAAGCTGGGGCATCATGGCTCAAAAGTTTCCGTCGACACAGACCTGCTGGGCACGCTTAAGCCCGAGTTCTCTATCGCGAGCGCCGGCGAGGGGAATCGTTACGGCCATCCGTCGGATGCCTGCATCGATGCAGTTAAGGAAGCGGGTGGTGCGTTCGCATGCACCATCGAACACGGCGACATTACCGTCACGCCGACTGCGAAGGGCTTTGCCATGCGATGCCAGCGACCGTGATGACATCGTTGGCGCGCGGTGGACCCCTGGGCTAAAATGGCACGGTACGAATTCGAGTGTGTGCGAGAGGGGAGCGCAATGTCCGAAACCGGTCTGCTGCCGGCATATCTGATCGTCGGTACCGATGGGGTCAAGCGCGACCACGCCGTCTCGCGTATGAAAGCTCGCTTGGAAAAGTCGGGTATGGTTGAGTTCAACCTCGATGAACGCGACATGACGAAAGATCCCGATATCGAGTCGATCATCGGCTCGCTCAATACCTTTCCCATGGGCAGCGAGTTTCGCCTGGTGATCCTCGACGGCTGCTCCAAGCTTGCCAAGGCGGTCTCGGAACCGCTTGTCGAGTACCTCGCAAGTCCCAGCCCCACGACGGTCTGTCTCATTATTGCCGACTCACTTGCCAAGAATACGCGCCTGTATAAGGCAATCGCCAAGATCGACAAGAAGGCTATCGTCGATTGTTCGGGTACCAAGCGCTGGGAACTGCCGCGCCGCGTTCAGCAGATGGCGACGCAGCGCGGTAAGTCCATCTCGACGGCTGCTGCCGAGGAGCTCGTCTCGCGCTCGGGCGAGAACACCCGCATGCTCGATAACGACTTGGCCAAGCTTGCCCAGATGGTCGAGGCGCCGCAAATTGAGCTTGCCGATGTGGAGCGCTGGATCGTGCGCACGGCCGAAGTTCAGCCCTGGGACTTTCTCAACGCAGTGTCGGCCCGCGATATGCGCCGCTCGCTTGAGCTCTTTGGGCTGCTGCCCGCCAAGAGCTATGTGTGGACCTACACGCTGCTATGCGGTCGCATCCGCGAGTTGATCGTCGCCAAGGCGCTCGACTCTCGTGGGCAGGGGCGTGAGCTCGCCGCGACACTCAAGCTTCAGGCCTGGCAGGTCAAAAATCACCTGACCTGGGCACGCCGCTTTTCGATGGCGGAGCTTGTCGCTGCGCTCGAGGGCGCGGTCGATGTGGAGCTCGCACTGAAGGGTTCTGCCGATTCGGAGACCGCGCTTTTGCTCTGGATTACGAACATCTTGAGAAAATCGTGATGATACCTGCCTATTTGACAAATTCGTTCTATCCCTTTGAGGGGGAGCGTGCTATAGTAGGCGCTTGCATGACCTCACCGTGTCTCAGAGGTGTCATACATTTTTTGCAAGGAACTCGAAAGGAACTCCAGAAGTGGCAAACATCAAGTCTCAGAAGAAGCGTATCCGCACCAATGAGGCAGCTCGCATGCGTAACAAGGCTGTCAAGTCCGAGCTCAAGACGCTGACCAAGCACGTCCAGTCCGCCGTTGCCGAGGGCGACGCCGAGAAGGCCCAGGCTGCCCTCAAGACCGTCACCAAGCGTCTCGACATGGCTGCCGCCAAGCATGTTATCCACAAGAACCAGGCTTCCAACCGCAAGTCCGGTCTTGCCAAGCTCGTGAACAGCATCAACGCCTAAGTTGTAAATTTCACACCACACAGATTACGCGCATAAATGGAGCCTGTTTTATGGAACAGGCTCCATTTTTTGTACCGCTCGGGTAAGATAGTCCGCATGAATACTTCAATTGACATTTCCCACATCCGCAACTTCTCAATCGTTGCGCACATCGACCATGGCAAGTCCACGATCAGCGATCGCATCCTCGAGCTCACCCATACCGTCGACGAACGCGACATGGAGTCGCAGCTGCTCGACACCATGGATATCGAGCGCGAGCGCGGCATCACGATCAAGTCCAATGCCGTTCGCGTGTCCTATGACGCCGACGATGGCGAGACGTATCAGTTCAATCTGATCGATACGCCGGGCCACGTGGACTTTACCTATGAGGTCTCGCGCTCGCTGGCAGCCTGTGAGGGCGCGGTGCTCGTTGTCGACGCCACGCAGGGCGTCGAGGCGCAGACCGTCTCCAACGCGACGCTCGCCATGAACGCCAATCTGGACATTGTGCCGGCCATCAACAAGATCGACCTGCCCTCGGCCCATCCCGACGAGGTTAAGACCGAGATCGAGGATGACCTGGCGATCCCTGCCGATGATGCCGTGTGCGTCTCGGGCAAGACCGGCGAGGGCATCCACGATCTGCTGGAGTCCATTGTCTTTTTGATCTCTCCGCCCAAGGGCGATGCGAACGCGCCGCTCAAGGCACTCATTCTGGATTCGTACTTCGACGAGTATCGTGGCGTCGTCGCCACGGTGCGCATCTTTGACGGCTCCATCAAAAAGGGCGATACCCTGCGCATGATGCAGGCAAAGGGCGACTTTTTGGTCGATGGCGTGGGCGTCAAGCGTCCCGCCGAGACCCCGGTCGACGCGCTCACGGTCGGCGAGGTCGGATACGTGGTCACGGGCCTGAAGGACCCCGAGGCCGTTCGCGTGGGCGATACCCTCACGTGGGCGTCGAATCCCTGCCCCGAGCCGCTTCCCGGCTACCGCGAGGCCAAGCCCATGGTCTATACGGGCCTGTTCCCGATCGATAACAAGGACTACGAGAACCTGCGTGACGCGCTCGATAAGCTGCACGTCAACGACCCGTCGTTGGTGTGGGAGCCCGAGACCTCGGTGGCGCTCGGCTTTGGCTTCCGCGTGGGCTTCTTGGGCCTGCTGCATATGGAGGTCGTCAAGGAGCGCCTGGAGCGCGAGTTCAATCTTGACCTCATTGCCACGAGCCCCTCGGTGGACTATCACGTCTACAAGACTGACGGCGAGATGATTGATGTCCGCAGCCCGCAGGATCTGCCCGAGGCTACGCGCATCGAGCGTATCGAGGAACCCTACCTCAAGGCCAAGACTATCTGCCCGCCCGAGTATACGGGTGCCGTCATGCAGCTCGCTATCGAGCACCGCGGCATTACTACCGACATGATTCATCTCACGAGCAAGTCGGTCGAGATGCGCTTTGATATGCCGCTCGCCGAGCTCATCTTGGACTTCTTTGACCAGCTCAAGAGCCGTACCAAGGGCTATGCCTCGCTCGACTACGAGTTCAACGAGTATCGTCCCTCCGAGCTCGTCAAGCTCGATATCTTGCTTTCGGGCGACGAGGTGGACGCGCTGTCGTTTATCGTCCACAAGGACAAGGCCTACGGTCTTGCCCGCGGCCTATGCGACAAGCTCAAAGAGATTATTCCGCGTCAGCTGTTCGAGGTGCCCATTCAGGGTGCTATCGGCAACAAGATCATTGCCCGCTCCACCGTCAAGGCGCGTCGCAAGGACGTGCTTGCTAAGTGCTACGGCGGCGATATTTCGCGTAAGCGTAAGCTGCTCGAGAAGCAGAAAGAGGGCAAGAAACGCATGAAGGCCATCGGCTCGGTCGAGGTCCCGCAGGAGGCCTTTATGGCGATCCTCAAGGTGGACGAGTAGGTCTATGGCGCTTTCTGAATACAGCAAGCGGCTGCTGGGCGCCTATGCCGAGCAGCCGTTCCTTATGGCTCCCATGGCGGGCGTGACCGACCCTGCCTACCGCATCATGTGTCGTCGCCGCGGTGCCAACCTTGCCTACAGCGAGATGGTGAGCGTGGCGGGCCTTGCCTATGCCAGCAACAAGACCTGGCGCCTGGTGCTACCGGCCGACGAGGAGCAGCAGATTTGCGTGCAGCTCTTTGGCTCCAAGCCCGATCAGTTTGCGAGTGCCGTCGCCGCCGTCGAGGAGCGTGTGGGCGATCGCCTGTCATTGATTGATATCAACATGGCCTGTCCGGCTCGCAAGGTCGTTACTAAGGGCGAAGGCTCGGCGCTTATGCGCACGCCCGACCTGGCCGAGAAGATTGTCGAGGCAGCGGTGGGCGCGGCGCATGTTCCCGTGACCGTGAAGATCCGCAAGGGTTTTTATGCCGAGGACCGCAACGCCGCAACGTTTGCCCAGATGCTTGAAGGGGCGGGCGCCTCTGCAGTTGCCGTGCACGGTCGTTGTGCCACGCAGCTCTACACCGGCCAGGCCGATTGGTCGGTTGTCGATGAGGTTGCCGACGCCGTCGAGATTCCCGTGATTGGTTCGGGTGATGTGTTCTCGGCCGAGGACGCTGCTGAGCATCTGCAAGGCTCGGGTGCCAGCGCGGTGTTTATCGCGCGCGGCATCTACGGAAACCCCTGGGTTTTTGGTGATGCTCGCGCCCTTGCGCTCGATGGCATACCGGTGCCGGCACGCAGCTCCGTCGAGCGCCTGGACGCCCTGCGTGAGCACCTAACGCTGACGCATGAGCTCCTGCCGCTCATGTCGCGTGCCCGCACGTACGCAAGCTGGTACTTAAAAGGCATGCCTCATGCCGCCGCTTGGCGTGCCCATGTGGTGCGCTGTTCCACTTACGAGGAGTTTATGGCGCTGGTCGATGAGATCGAGCGCGATGTGGTGGCCTGCGAGGCTGCCCTTGCCGCCGGCGAATCGGTGCCTCCACATCCGCTGGAGGCTTAAGGGTGGCCGTTACCGCGCTGTACGTGCACGTGCCGTTTTGCGCCCAAAAGTGCCGGTACTGCGACTTTGACTCGCGCAGTTTTGCTCCGTGCGACCTGAGCGCTGCGCTCGATGTCTATTTTGAGCAGTTGTTCGCGCGCCTCGATGCTTTTGGCAAGGCTAGGGCCCTTGAACAGATTCGCACCGTCTATGTTGGCGGTGGTACGCCGTCGCTGGCGGGGGAGCGCCTGGTGGAGCTGGCGCGGCGTATTCGTGCGTGGTGCGCCCCCGTTGAGTTTACCTGCGAGGCCAATCCCGAGTCGCTGACCGCCGAGCTTGCCGCTGCGCTTGCCAAGGTTGGTGTCACACGCGTCTCTCTGGGCGTGCAAACGCTCGATAACATCGAACTTACCGCTATCGGCCGTATTCACGATGCCGATCGGGCGCTCGCCGCCATCGCGACAGTCAAGAACGCTGGGCTTGACGTGTCGTGCGACCTTATGTGCGGACTTCCCGGGCAGACCGCAGCGAGTTGGAGGCGCACGCTCGATGGCGTGCTGGCGGCGGCTCCGCATCATGTGTCGGTCTACCCGCTCACGCTTGAGGAGGGGACTCCCCTTTATCGCATGGCGTGCCGCGACGAGTCGGTAGAGCCCGACGAGGATTTTCAAGCTTCGTGCATGGATGTGGCGCGTGAGCGTCTGGGTGCGGCCGGCTATCACCCGTATGAGGTGGCAAGCTATGCGCTCGACGGACATGAGTGCGCCCATAACATTGCCTACTGGACCGGCCAGGGCTATTTGGGCCTGGGTCGCTCTGCCGCGGGCATGCTCGATGCCGAGGATTTCGATCGTCTTGCAGGTTTGTTCCCCGGCGTGTCTTCTCGAGGCGATTCGTACCGCGTGCGTCTGGTGCAACGTGACGATGACGCGACGGCGTTCGAGGCCGAATATCTGTCGCAGCGTGAGGCTGCGGCTGAAGACCTGATGCTCGCTTGTCGCATGACGCGCGGTATTGCGTCCGATCTGTTGGTTCGTGCAGCTTGCGTCATCCCAACGGGCGAGCTGGCAGCTGCCTGCGATCGCGCGCTCGAATTGGGTCTTGCCACTTGGGTGCCCGAGACGCTCGGAGTCCATGAGGGACCCTTCACTTCGGCAGACGTCCTCGCGGGCCATGTCCGTGCTCGTTTAGCGCCCACCCACTTGGGCTGGCTCGATGGAAATGTGCTGTTCGAGCTGTTTTGGGGTCTAGCCTAGGCCGCTCGGGTAGAATTACCGCAATATATACGCTGCTGTGAGCAGGAGGTTGCCGCGCATGGCGACGATGAACGAAAAAGATTACTACGAGATTTTGGGTGTCTCCAAGGACGCCACCTCGCGTGATATTCAGAAGGCCTTCCAGCAAAAGGCCCGCAAGCTCCATCCGGACGTCAACAAAGAACCTGATGCCGAGGAAAAGTTTAAAGAGGTTTCCGAGGCCTACGCCGTGCTTTCGGACGAGCAGAAGCGTGCGCGCTACGACGCCATGCGCTCGGGCAATCCCTTTGCCGGTGCACCGACGGCTTCGCCCTATGGCGGTGGCTATGCCGGCAGCGCCGGTTACGGCAATCCCTTTGACGGCGGTTTCCCCTTCGGGGGCGCCTGGGGCCAGCCGCGTCGCGGGCAGGCTGCCTATAATCCCGAGAACGGCGCCAACGTGGTCGTCGATATTAAGCTCGACGCCAAGGAGGCCAAGGGCGGTGCCCGCAAGACCGTTCGCTATACGCGCTTCGATACCTGTGGTCACTGCGGAGGCTCGGGTTCTGTTTCGTCCGAGCATGCCCATACCTGCCCGAGCTGCGGCGGTCGCGGCCACATCGACGTCGACCTGTCCTTCCTGTTCGGTGCCGGCACGTTCCAGTCGGTCTGCCCCGAGTGCGGAGGTTCCGGTAAGGTCGTCGCCGACCCCTGTCCCGATTGCGGCGGCAGCGGTCGAACCCGTGTGACCTCCGAGCAGACAATTGAGTTTCCTGCCGGCACGCACGATGGCGACGAGGTCCGCATTGGCGGCATGGGTCACGCCGGCACCAACGGTGCCTCGGGCGGCGATCTTGTCGGCCGTGCCCATGTTGAGGCCGAGCGTCTGGAAGGCAAGGCCCGTACCGGTTTTTACCTGATGGGCATCGTGGCGCCGTTTTTGGTGCTGTCGGCCATATCGGGCGTGTTCTCGGCCTTTGCCGTGATGTGCTTTATTCCGTTTGCCATGGGCCTTTTCATGGTGGTCTCGGACGGCGTGCTGCACCGCAGCCTGCTGTGGTGGAAGCGCGGCGCGATGCAGTTTGCCAACGGTTTTGCCAACGGATTTATGTTCGCGCTCGTGTCGGTTTGGTTTGCGAGCTGCTCGCAACGTGCCATGCTTTCGCCCTACGCAATGCAATAACATCTAGCCCTCTGTTTGCGGCCGGCCCAGCTTGGGTATAGGACGCACTGTGACAATAATGAAAGTCGGAAGGATTCGGTCGTGTCGGAAAATAGGGATTACTACGAGGTACTTGGCGTCGACAAGGATGCCGATGCGCGGACGATTAAGCGCGCGTTTCTAAAGAAGGCCCGTACCGTACACCCGGACGTTTCGGACGACCCCGAGGCCGAGGCCAAGTTCAAAGAGCTCAACGAGGCTTATTCCGTTCTTTCCGACGAGCAGAAGCGTGCTAACTACGACCGTTACGGCACCGCGGACGGCCCTGGTGGTTCGGGCTACGTCGATATCAACGATATCTTTGGCGGCATGGGCATGGACGACCTCTTCTCGTCGTTCTTTGGCGGCGGTGCCGGCGGTGGCGCCCGAAATCGCCGTGAGCGTCGTCGCGGCCGCGATATGGCGATCTCCCTTTCGGTGACCCTTGAGGAGGCGGCGCTCGGTTGCAAAAAGACGATCAGCTATGACCGCCTTGCCCCCTGCGAGGATTGTAACGGCACTGGTAGGGCCGAGGGCGCACAGGAAAAGCAGTGCAGCCGCTGCCACGGCACAGGCTATGTCACGACGGTCCAGCGCTCGTTCCTGGGCCAGGTTCAGTCCTCTTCGCCTTGCCCCGACTGCCACGGTGAGGGCACGGTCATCGACCATCCCTGCGAGACCTGCGACGGTCAGGGCCGCACACCTTCGCACGAAAAGATCGACATCGATATCCCCGCCGGCGTTTCGACCGGTCGCCAGCTGCGCGTGAGCGGCTTTGGCGAGGCAGGCCTTCGCGGTGAGCCCTCGGGCGACCTGATCGTCAACGTTCGTGTTGCCGACCACGAGCGTTTTAAGCGCAACGGTGACGACCTGTACCTGGTGAGCGATATCTCGATTGCGCAGGCTGCGCTCGGCTGCGAGATCGAGGTCGAGGGCATTATGCCCGACGAGGTCGTTAAGGTGACGGTTCCCGCCGGCGCCCAGTACGGCGACACCGTGAGCGTCAATAATTACGGCATGCCGCGCATTGGCGGTGGCGGTTCGCGTGGCCGCCTGATCGTGCAACTGCGCGTGGTCGTTCCCACCAATCTTTCCAATAAGCAGCGCGAGCTGCTCCGTGCTTTTGCCGATGAGATGGGCGATGACGTCGCTTCCGGTAAGAAGTCGGTGACCGACCGTATCAAGAGTGCCCTCGACGATATCCTCGATTAAGGAGCCCGCGTGCTCGCACCCCATATTTCCGTCGTCAACCTCGGTTGCCGTGTCAACCGGGTTGAGTCTGACCGTATCACTGCCGATCTTATGCGCCTGGGCTTTGCTATGGTGGAGCCCCAGGATGCCGATTTGATCGTCATTAACACCTGTGCCGTTACGGGCGAGGCCGAGGCCAAGACCCGTAAGGCCGTTCGTCATGCGCTGTCCCATCCAAACGAGCCCTATGTGCTCGTGACCGGTTGCGTGGTCAATTTGCATCCTGAGGAGTTGTTGGAGCTTTCGGATCGCGTGATCGCCGAACCGTCCAAGATTGACGTCGCCGAGCGCGTCTGCGAGGTGCTGGGCGTCGAATCCGATAGCGTGCCCGCCTGCAGCGATGGCGACGTGGTCGATGCGCTCGGTCGTTCGCGGCTGGGCGTGAAGATCCAGGATGGCTGCAACCATCGCTGTACCTATTGCATCGTGTGGAAGGCCCGCGGCCCCGAGCGTTCCGTGCCCGTCGAGTCCGTGCTCGAACAGGTGCGTGAAGCTCAGGAGGCCGGCGTGCCCGAGGTTGTGCTGACCGGCGTGAATCTGGGTGCCTATGACGGCAAGAGCGCGACCGATGAACATGTCGAGATCGATGAGCTGCTCCAGGCCATCATGGAGCGCACCGAGATTGCCCACGTGCGCATCTCCTCGGTGGAGCCCATGGATATTTCCGAGCGCTTGCTCATGGTGATGGCTCGCTATCCGAAGCGTATCGCGCCGTTTTTGCACCTTCCCGTGCAGTCTGGCTGCACGGCGACGCTGCATCGCATGGGCCGTCCCTATAGCGCCGAGGCCTTTGAGGACACGGTGCGCATGATTCGCACCAACTTGCCCCAGGCGTCTCTTTCGTGCGATGTCATCGTCGGTTTTCCTGGCGAGACGGACGAGGAGTTCGAGGAGTCGCTGGCGCTGTGCCGTCGCGTGGGCTTTTCGCGCATGCACGTGTTCCGCTATAGCAAGCGCCCCGGCACCCTCGCCGCCGACATGCCCGACCAGGTACCCCCTGAGGTCATGGCCGAACGCAGCCGTCGCATGCGCGCGGCGGCTCAGGAGCTTGCGATCGCCGATGCCCGCCGCCGCGTGGGCACGGTCGAGCGTGCGGTGCTCGAGTATGGCGACAATTTGACGCTCGGCTCGTTCCATCATGCCCGTCTTGATGATACCTGTGGACTCACAGCCCCGTGCCTGCTCGATGTTGCTATCATCGGAGTCGATGATTCCGGCTTGGTCCATGCACGCAGGGAGGTTCATGGAAGCCTCGAAGATTAGACTTACCGTTCCCGAGGGTATCGACCCCTCGCGCGTTTTGGGTGCCGGCGACGGCGTTCTTCGCGCACTCGAGAACTTGGTGCACGCCCATGTGGTTGCCCGCGGTGACAGCGTTGCCGTGAGCGGCGATCCGGACGAGGTCGAGCTGGTCGCGCGTTTTTTCGAACATGCTTTTCGCGAGGCGGCCGCCGGGCGCACGCTGTCTGCCGACGATGTCTCGCGCTGTCTGGCGGTCTTGCGCGACGGCGAGCATGATGCCTCGTCGTTGCGCGATGACGTGCTGCTATCGTATCGCGGTCGCGTTATCCGTCCCAAGACGCTCGGTCAAAAGCGCTATGTGGATGCCATCCGCTCTTCTACCATCACGTTTGGCCTCGGTCCCGCCGGTACCGGTAAAACCTATCTGGCCATGGCGCTCGCCGTCGCCGCGCTCAAGCGTCATGAGGTGGGCCGCCTGATCCTGACGCGCCCGGTTGTCGAGGCGGGGGAGAACTTGGGCTTTTTGCCCGGCACCCTCGAGGAAAAGATCGACCCGTATATGCGTCCGCTCTATGATGCCCTCTTTGACATGATGGATCGCGAACGCACCGATGAGCTTATGGAACGTGGCGTGATCGAGATCGCCCCGCTCGCCTACATGCGCGGTCGAACGCTGAGTGATGCCTTTGTGGTACTCGATGAGGCACAAAACACGACGCCCGAGCAGATGAAGATGTTCCTGACGCGTCTGGGTTTTAATTCCAAGTTCGTGATTACCGGTGACCTGAGCCAGCGTGACCTGGTGGGTCGTCGCGGCGGTCTTGCCGATATCGAAAGGATTTTGGGTCGCGTCGACGATGTGGCGTTTTCTCACCTGGAGCGCGCCGATGTGGTGCGTCATGCCCTGGTGGGGCGCATCGTCGAGGCCTATGATGCATACGACGATGCGCGCGAGCAGCGCGCACACGATCGAAAGGAGTCCCGTTGAGTGTATTGATCAGCAACGATGCCGAGCTCGATACGCTGCTCGATGCTCAGGAGGTGGAGCACATCTGCGGAGTTGTGCTTGCCGCCGAGGGTGTTGAGCGTGAGGTTGAGATTTCCCTTTCGTATGTCGATGAGGACGAGATGCACGAGCTCAACCATGAGTGGCGTGGTATCGATCGCACGACCGACGTGCTCTCGTTTGAATGCGACTCGGCCTTTGACGAGGACATTCCCGCTGACGAGACGCTCGAGCTCGGCGATATTATCCTGGCGCCGCAGGTTATTGCCCGCCAGGCCCTCGGCTTTGGCAACAGCCCCGCCGATGAGTGCCGACTGATGCTCGTGCACGGAATGCTGCACCTGCTGGGTTACGACCACATCGAGGACGATGAGGCCGAGGTCATGGAGGCACGCGAGGATGCCATCCTGCGCGACCTGGCGCTTGAGCGCGGCGAGGACCCCAAACTCGTCCACGTCGGCCCCATAACCAATCATGCCCACGACTAGGAGCCGTCTATGATTCCCGGATCGAACAAGGACCATCCGTCCTTTTTAAAGTCGTTCTCATACGCGATGGAGGGCTTCGTCACTGCCGTCAAGACCGAGCGCAATATCAAGGTCATGCTCGCGGCGGGCGTGTGCACCGTCATTGCCGGCTGCATCGTGGGGCTCGATATTGCCGAGTGGGCTACGGTTATCATCTGCTGCGGCCTGGTGATTCACGGTGAGTTGTGCAATACCGCCATGGAGGCGATTGTCGACCTGGCGACCCAGGAGCTGCATCCGCTGGCCAAGCGCGCGAAGGATATCGCTGCTGCCTCTGTATACGTTCTTTCCATTACCGCTGCGATCGTGGGCTTGCTTGTCTTTGCCCACGCGCTCGACTTTATTTAGAAAGGGATTCCCATGTCCGACAATATGCAGCCTACCGATGAAGTTTTGGATGACGAGGTCCTGGACGAGGCTGAAGGTGCCGATTCGTTTGACGAGGTCGAGGAGTTCGACCCGTTTGAGGGTATGAGCGACGAGGAACTCGATGCACTGTGCGACGAGGATGAGAGCCTCGCGGGCTTTGGCGACGTGGAACCCGGTTTTCGCAGCGGCTTTGTGGCCCTGGTCGGTCGTCCCAATGCCGGCAAGTCCACGCTGCTCAACGCCTGTTACGGCAAGAAGGTCGCCATCACCTCTCCGGTGGCACAGACGACCCGCCGCCGGATGCGCGCCGTGGTCAACCGCCCCGGTTACCAGCTGGTCTTCGTTGACACGCCGGGTATCCACAAGCCCAAGGACGGCTTGGGCTCCGAGCTCAACAAGAGCGCCCTGTTTGAGCTCAATGACGTAGACGTCGTCGCGTTTTTGATCGACGCCACCAAACCCATCGGCAGGGGAGACGCCTGGGTCGCCGAGCGCGTCAAGAACGCTCGTTCCAAAAAGGTCCTGGTGCTTACCAAGGCCGATGAGGCCGATCCCGCCCAGGTTATGGAGCAGCTCAAGGCCGCTCACGAGCTTATGGAATACGACGATGAGATCGTGACGTCGTCGGTTAAGAACTTTAACGTCGATGCGTTTATCGAGACCGTCGCTCACTTTTTGCCCGAGGGCCCGCGCTGGTTCCCCGAGGACATGGGCACCGACGCGTCCGACGAGACCCTCGTGGCTGAGTTTGTGCGCGAGAAGGTCCTGCGTCGCACCCGCGACGAGATCCCTCACTCCGTGGGCGTCATCTGTGACGCGCTCGAGCAGACTAAGAAGGTCCTGCGCGTGCACGCCACGATTTACGTCGAGCGCGAGGGGCAGAAGGGCATCATCATCGGCAAGGGCGGCGAGATGATCAAGCATATCGGTATCGACGCCCGACGCGATCTTGAACGCATTTTTGGCACGCAGGTCTTTTTGGAGCTGGACGTGAAGGTCAAGGCCGGCTGGCGCGACGACGAGGCCCAGATTCGCCGCTTTGGCTACAACGCCGAGGACTAAGGACGCGCGGCGCGCATGGCAGGCTCCCGGACATATCGCACCAAGGTGCTCGTCCTCGACAAGACGAAGCTCAAAGAGACCGACCTGATCTTGACGATGCTTGACGAGCGGGGGCGGCAGGTTCGTGCCGTGGCAAAGGGCGCCCGCAAACCCGGCGGACGCCTGGCTGCGCGCTGCGAGCTGTTCTGTACGGTAGATATGCTGCTCGCACATGGACGGTCACTCGACGTGGTTTCCCAGGCCGAGCTTATGGAGGCGCCGCTCGGCGTTGCGCCCGATTACGAGACGACCTGCGCCGCAAGCGCGATCGCCGAGGTCGCGCGCGTGTGCTCGTTCGAGGACGCCGAGGACCCGTTTACCTTTGCCATCACGCAGCGAGCGCTTGCCCTGGTGGGCAGCGGGCTTGACACGGCACATATGGACCTACTTGTGGCGGCATATGTCTTTAAGCTGCTGTCGCACGTTGGCTATCGACCCGATTTTTCGGCCTGCGTGCTGTGCGGAGACCCCATGCTGTCGTATTTTTCGCCCCAGGCGGGCGGCCTCATGTGCGGGTCGTGCGCGTCGAGCGTTCCAGGTGCCGAACTGGTGTCGACCGGTGAGGCCGCATGGCTGCGCGCCCTCATGTCCATGACCTTCGATGCGCTTTTGGCCGAGCGAATCGACCCGCATACCGCAGCCTTTTTGCTGGGGCTTTCGCATGTTTGGGCTGCGACGCACACCGATCAGCGCCTCCGTGCGATGGAATTCATGTTGGGTCGGTGATGATGCGCAGGCGCGGGCTGCTTGTGGTAACATACCGACCTGTTGGTACCTCGACCTTGGTTGCTCGCTCCACCGGCGGCTTCCCAGTCCGAGGCGAATCGAGTCGCCCGATGGCGACGCAAAACGAAAGGTGAAACAATGACTGTTTCCAAAGAGCGCAAGGCGGAGCTGACTGCCCAGTTCGGTAACACCCCGGTCGACACCGGCAACCCCAAGGTTCAGGTCGCCATCCTGTCCGAGCGCATCAAGGAGCTGACCGAGCACATGAAGTCCCACCAGAAGGACTTCCACACCCGTCGTGGCCTGCTCATGCTCGTCGGCCGTCGTCGTCGTCTTCTCTCCTACATCAAGAAGAACGACATCGTCGAGTACCGTGAGCTCATCAAGGCTCTGGGCATCCGCGACAACATCCAGTAGGATTTGTACATGCTAAGAGCGTCCTGCGCAGCGGGGCGCTCTTTTTGTGTAAGGGCGTGAACAATCACGCTCTGAAGCGTGGCGGGGGCAGGGGGCCCGCGTCACATGAGAAGCCCGCAGGCAAGGGGCCTGTGGGGTAAAGGAGAACAATGACACTCGTATCCAAGACCTTTGAGCTGTACGGCAAGACCTACACCTTTGAGTCGGGCGAGCTTGCCAAGCAGGCCACCGGCGCCTGCCTGGTCAAGCAGGGTGACACCACGATGCTCGACACCGTGGTCGTCTCCAAGGAGCGCAAGAACTACGACTTCTTCCCGCTGACCGTCGACTTCAACGAGAAGATGTACGCCGCCGGCCGCATCCCGGGTGGCTACCTCAAGCGTGAGGGCCGTCCCAGCGAGAAGGCCACGCTCACCGCGCGTATGATCGACCGTCCGATTCGCCCGAGCTTCCCGGATGGCTTCCGCAACGAGGTGCACATCGTCGCTACCTCGCTTGTCGCCGACCAGGTCAACCCCTTTGACGTCATCAACGTCATGGGTGCTTCCCTGGCCATGACGCTCGGCGGCGTGCCCTTCGAGGGCCCGCTTGCCTGTGTGCGCATCGGCCGTAACGTGGAGACCGGCGAGTTTATCGTCAACCCCACCTACGAGGAGCGCGAGAACTCCGATCTGGACCTGGAGCTGGGTGGATCCGCCGACTTTATCTCGATGGTTGAGGCCGGCGCAGAGGAGATCTCCGAGGACGACATGCTTGCCGCCATGAAGTTTGGCCAGGAGGCCCTTGCTGCTTTCTGCCAGGCTCAGGATGAGTTCGTCGCCGAGTGGGAGCAGGTCAACGGCCCCATCGTCAAGAAGGAGTACCCGCTCGACCAGCCCGTCGAGGAGGTCCAGGAGCGCATCTTTGCCCACTACGACGAGATGGCTGCTGCCCTTCGCGACGCCGACAAGCTCTCCCGTATCGGTAAGGTCGAGGCTCTGAAGGAGTCCATCCGCGCCGAGTTCACCGAGGAGGAGCAGGCCGCTTGGGAGCGCGAGATCCCCGTGGCGCTCAAGAAGCTCGAGAAGAAGGCCATGCGCACCATGGTCGTCGAGACCGGCGAGCGCGTCGACGGCCGTGCCGCCGACGAGATCCGTCCCATTATGGTGAAGGACAACTACCTGCCGCTCGTTCACGGCTCCGGCCTGTTCCAGCGCGGCCAGACCCAGGTGCTTTCCGTCCTGTCGCTCGGTATGCTCAACGAGGGCCAGCGCTTGGACACCATCGAGCCCACCGAGGGCAAGCGCTACATGCACCACTACAACTTCCCGCCGTTCTGCACCGGCGAGACCGGCCGCATGGGCAGCCCCAAGCGCCGCGAGATTGGTCACGGCAACCTGGCCGAGCGCGCTTTGCTTCCGGTGCTTCCCGACGAGAACGAGTTCCCCTACGCCATCCGCGTCGTCTCCGAGGTCATGGAGTCCAACGGCTCCTCTTCGATGGCTTCGACCTGCGGCTCCACGCTCGCCCTTATGGACGGCGGCGTGCCCATTAAGCGCCCGGTCTCCGGTATCGCTATGGGTCTGATTCAGGAGGAGGGCAAGACCGTGGTCCTGTCCGACATCCAGGGTCTCGAGGACTTCCTGGGCGACATGGACTTTAAGGTCACCGGCACCACCGAGGGCATCACCGCCCTGCAGATGGACAACAAGGCCACCGGCCTCACCTTTGACATCCTGGCCCGCGCCCTGCAGCAGGCCAAGGAGGGTCGCGCCTTCATCCTGCAGAAGATGCTCGATGTGATCCCCGAGCCGCGCCACACCACGCGCAGCACCGCTCCGCGCATCGTCTCCATCCAGGTCCCGACCGACAAGATCCGCGACGTCATAGGTTCCGGCGGTAAGGTCATCCGCGGTATCCAGGACGAGACCGGCGCTTCGGTTGACATCCAGGAGGACGGCACCGTCTTTGTCGGCGGCACCGGCGAGTCCGTCGACCAGGCCGTCGAGCGCATCAAGCTCATTATCAAGGTTCCCGAGCCGGGCGAGGAGTACACCGGTCGCGTGGTCTCCATCCAGCCCTTCGGCGCCTTCGTCAACCTGCTGCCCGGTAAGGACGGCCTGCTGCACATCTCCCGCGTCGCCAAGGGCCGCGTGGAGAAGGTCGAGGACGTCCTCAACGTGGGCGACGAGGTCAAGGTCGTCGTCATCGAGGTCGACGATCGTGGCAAGATCTCGCTCGATCGTCTTGACAAGCCCGAGGCCCCGGCTCGTGCCGAGGGTGCTTCCGAGGGCGACGGCGAGCACTTCCAGCGCCGTGAGCGTCCGCGTCGCGAGCGCTCCGAGCGCAGCGACCGTCCGCGCCGTCCCGGCGACAACGGAGGCCGCAAGCCCCGCCGTCACCACGACGCCGAGTAACAGCTAAACATAAGCAGCTCAACAAGGGCGACTCCGGACAGGGGTCGCCCTTTTGCTATTCCCAGCGGGGGCCGCGGGCAAAGTTTCCTGCTCTACAGTCCTGCTCGCACGGAGAGCACATTAAGTGCTCTCCGGCTCGTGCGGAACTC
>UQIN01000008.1 GCA_900541035.1 uncultured Collinsella sp.
TCGCGGCGCTGCTCGGCGAGGGGCCGGGCGAGACGAGGCTGTTCTACTGCGACCCGAGGCGCAGCGACCAGAAGGGCGCCTGCGAGCGCAACCACGTCGAGATCAGGAAGCTGCTGCCCAAGGGCGCCGGGCTCAGGTTCGACCGGCTATCCCCGGCCGACATGGCGCTCGCCATGTCGCACGTGAACTCCGAGCCCCGCGGCGCGCTCGGCTTCTCGACGCCCGCGCGCGCCTTCAGGGCGATGCTCGGGGACGACGCGGCGGCGCTGCTTGACGCCTACGGCGTGGAGGATGTGCCTCTGGCCGAGCTCGACCTGACGCCGGGACTCATCGAGAGGGCGCGCGCAGAGAGGGGCGATGCCCCGCTGGCCTAGCCTGAAGGCAAAACGGAATAGACTGACCGACCGTCCGGCTGAGTCTGGGAAGAGGTGCCGGGCGGCGGGCGGAGCATGGCCACCGGACCCATCGAAACACATCTCCACCGTTCCTTCAACTGGGAAAACGGCGCCCCCGGACCCCAGGAGGGGCCGCGGGGGCGTTCGGCTAGCTGCGGGAACGTCCTATCCGCTCAATGTGTTCGGCTGAGATCGGAAATCAACCCTCCTTACGGGTTTTCCTGGGACGGGGCAAAAATAATCACTCTACGAGCGATTATTTTTATCCGTCGTCCCGATAAAACCCTGATGCAGCAAATACGCTATTGCAACTCCCGAGTGGACGGCAATCGTTGCAGTTGACCTAACGACATTGGAGATGCCGGTGTCGGCTAGTAATTCTAAGGGGCTGTGGTCTAGTTCCCATTCCAGGCCTTGTTCGCTGACTTCGGTGTTTGGGGCCAGGGCGATGATGGAAAAGGTTTTGCCTTCGGCGTTCTCTATGGTCCAGGATTCGTCTTCATGCAGAATGCGAGCCGTAGTGTCGTCTTCGTGGATCCAAACGGGGGCGTCTTTGTAGTTAGCTAGCAGGCCTAGGACGCTTAGGGCCATGTCGGGGCGGCCGCCCGTGGCGCAGGTTGCGACGACCTCCGCGTTGGGCCAGCGGCGGCTGATGGCGTCTAGCGCTAGAGCCAGATCGGTGTAGTCCTTGTAGGGGTTGTGGCGCTCTACCTCAAAATTGGTAGCGGCATCGACCAGAGCGCGGCCTTCGTCGCTCACGGTATCGGCGTCGCCTACGTAGACATCACAGCTTAGGCCGGCTCCCAAGAGCGCATCGAGCCCGCGGTCCACGGCGACCACGTGGTCGCACTCCCCTGTCAGTTGACGCAGTAACTCGGGGCTCGCCACGACGGGTGAGCCGCAGATAACTAATACTTTACAAACCACAGTCCTCGCCTAGCCCTCAAACGTAAGCACGCGAGCGAGATCCAGCTCTTCATAGCTGTCGATGAAGATCTCACAGTTGTCGCGAACGTCATCTCGATCCGTGTGCCCCAGCGGGTCGTAAATGCCTACGCGCTTAAAGCCCGCGGTCCCGGAGCTCTTAAGGCCAAAGGCAGCGTCCTCAAAAACCCAAGCGGTGTCAAACGCATGCCCGTGGCGCTCCTCCAGACGACGCAGTGCTAGCTCATACACATCCGGAAAATGCTTGGAGCGGCCTGCCTCGCCCGTGGTGGTAATAAAGTCCATGTACGGCGCAACGCCAGAGCCATCCAGTGCGGCCTGCACCAAATGGGCCGTAGTGGACGTGGCCACGCACATGGCAACACCGGCCTCCTGAGCCTGCTGCAAAAACGGCAACAACCCGGTAATCGGTGCGACCTTCGAGTAGCCCTCAAGCAAAATGCCGCACAGCTCTTCGTACAGCACGGGACCCTCTTCCTTTACACCCCACAGATCGTGGTAGGCCTGGCACTCATCCTCAAGCGAAAGCGGGCCAAAATCGGCAAAGTCCTCGGGCGTCACGTCAACTCCGTGACGGTGCAATAACTCGGGCTGGGCATAAGCCCAAACGGGGGTGCTATTAACCAGTGTGCCGTCGCAATCGAAAATAAAAGCAACATTGGGGGCGGCGGTCTGGGACATAAACGAACCTTTCGATGTCAAATGGTAAACAACCTGCTAAAAACGTTTTACCAAACGTCAAACTAACAATCTTGAAACCCTATTTGGTAAAACTGTCAAGAGTTTTACCATCGCAAATCTGCCAGTGGTATAAACATGGCGCTCACCGATTAAAAGCCACCGCAAATCCACTTTCGTTCATAAAACTAACGTACAGGTGTTATCGTAGTTTCTGCCGAAAGTTCCACCGAGCACGCGAGGTGGAACGAATCATAGAACTATCGCCGTCCCTTCGATTCGTGCAGCCTTGGACCTTTCGCATCTAGTCACCAAGGCAACACGCTGCCGCGTCATGATGGGATCAAACGTGAGCGATACAAAGCTAAAGCCAACGGCTAAAAAGCCCGCAACCCGCAAACCGGCTCCGCACGCACCGGAGCTCTCCAAGGACGATGTCTACCTGTTTGGCATTGGAATGTGGGAGCGCAGCTGGGAAAAGATGGGCGCGCATCCCGACACGCAGCAGCGCACGCGCGGCTGGCGCTTTTGCGTTTGGGCGCCCGACGTAAAGAGCGTCCATGTCATTGGCGAATTTAACGACTGGGATGAACAAGCCAACCCGCTGGTGCCCGTGCATACGAGCGCTATCTGGGAAGGCTTTATTCCTGGCGCCGAGCAGGGCCAGCTATATAAATATCTCATCGAGACCAACGAGGGCGAAAAGCTCTATAAGGCCGATCCGTATGCCTTTAAGGCCGAGTGCCCTCCGGGTACGGCAAGCGTACTGTGGACCCTCGATGGCTACAAGTGGAACGATGCTGCGTGGCTCAAGCGCCGCGCCGGTCATAACCATATGTCGCAGCCCCTTAACATCTACGAGGTGCATATTGGCTCGTGGAAGCGTCATGGCGACGCGCCGCAGGGCGAACCGGACGAGTACGGCAACTATCCCGGCCCCATGGATCCCTTCCCCGCGCAGCGCGGCGAGTTCTACACCTACGACGACCTGTCGGTGGAGCTCGTGGATTACGTGCGCGATATGGGCTATACGCATATCGAGGTCATGCCGCTCATGGAGCATCCCTTCGATGGCTCCTGGGGCTACCAGACGACCGGCTATTACGCCGCCACGTCGCGCTACGGCAACCCGCAGCAGCTCATGCACTTTATCGATGCGTGCCACGAGGCGGGCATCGGTGTGATCATGGACTGGGTGCCCGGCGGTTTTTGCGCCGACTCCCACGGCCTTGCCACCTTTAACGGCCACATGCTGTTTGAGCACGAGATTCACCCCAACTGGGGCACGCATAAGTTCGACTTCGCCCGTGGCGAGGTCCGCTCCTTCCTGGTCTCCAACGTGCTGTACTGGCTCGAGAACTTCCACGTGGACGGCATTCGCATGGACGGCGTGTCCAGCATGCTGTACCTCAACTTTGGCATCGACGATCCCGGCCAAAAGAAGTTCAACAAGTACGGTACCGAGGAGGACCTGGACGCCAGCGCGTTTATCCGCCAGGTCAACTGCGCCGTGGAGGCGCACTACCCCGACGCGATGATGATGGCCGAGGAGTCCACCGCGTGGCCGCTCGTGACCTACCCGCCGCAGGACGGCGGCCTGGGCTTCCACTACAAGTGGGACATGGGTTGGATGAACGACACCCTGCACTACATGCAGACCGATTTTCCGTGGCGCCCCGGCAACCACGGCCTGCTCACGTTCTCCATCATGTACGCCTTTACCGAGAACTTCATCTGCCCGCTGAGCCACGACGAGGTCGTGCACGGCAAGTGCTCGCTCATCGGCCGCATGCCGGGCGACTGGTGGCGCCAGTTTGCCGGCCTGCGCACGCTGGCCTTCTACCAGATGACCCACCCCGGTGCCAAGCTCAACTTTATGGGCAACGAGATCGGCCAGTTTATCGAGTGGCGCTACTACGAGTCCATCCAGTGGTTCCTGACCGAGGAGTACGAGACCCACCGTCATCATCAGGCGTTTATCAAGGCGCTCAACCACCTGTACACCGCCGAGCCCGCTCTGTACGAGCGCGGCTACACCGACGACGGATTTACCTGGATCGATGCGGACAACTCCAAGCAGTCCATCGTGAGCTTTGTACGTCAGGGCGAGGACGTCGATGACGACCTGGTGATCCTGATCAACTTTGACCCGGCGAGCTACGAGAGCTTCCGTGTGGGCGTGCCGCGCGAGGGTGACTGGGAGGTCATCTTTGACTCCGATCGTCCCGAGTTTGGTGGCAGCGGCTATGCCGGCGAGGAGCCCTACACCTGCTCGAGCGAGCCCTATCCCTGGAACGGGCAGATGGACTCTATCGAGATTAAGGTACCCGGCCTGGCAGGCGTGGTGCTTAAGCGCCGCGGTCCCAGCAGCTACAAGCCGCCGGTGGTTGAGGCTCCCAAGAAGGCGACGCGCAAGCGCACGTCTTCGGTGAAGCCCAAGCATGCGGCCGCTAAGAAGGCTCCGGCTAAGGCGAAGGCTACGACGGCCAAGGCCAAGGCTACCGCGACCAAGAAGCCGGCTGCCAAAAAGGCCGCTACCAAGGCCAAGTCTGGTTCTGTTAAGTCGTCTGTCAAGGATGCGTAACAAAGCCGTTACAGCTGTAATTACCCGCTCCGAAGGGGCGTAGGATACAAGTCATAACCGTTCCGGGAGAAACATCCCCGGGGGAAAGGAACGTATGAATAAGATCTTCGACAACAAGCAGGAGTTTACCGAGCTCTATCGCGATGCCGTCATGAGCATCAGCGGCAAGAGCGTCGAGGCCGCCAGCGACCTCGACCGCTTTAACGCCCTGGCCAAGCTCGTGGCCGAGAAGGCCCGTACCGTTGCCACCAAGAGCGACGCCCGCGCCACCGCCGAGGGCAAGAAGCGCGTGTACTACTTCTCGATCGAGTTTTTGATCGGCCGCCTGCTCGACAACTACCTGCTCAACTTTGGCGTGCGTGACATGGTCGCAGAGGCACTCGACGACATGGGCTTCGATCTGTCGGTCATCGAGAACCAGGAGCCCGATCCGGCTCTGGGCAACGGCGGCTTGGGCCGTCTTGCCGCATGCTTCCTGGATTCCATGGCGGCCGAGGGTATTGCCGGCTACGGCAACGGCATGCGCTACCGCTACGGCCTGTTTAAGCAGGAAATCGTTAACGGCAGCCAGGTCGAGGCCACCGACGAGTGGCTCACCCACGGCTATCCCTGGGAGGTCCGCCGTCAGGACAAGGCCGTGACCATCAAGTTTGGTGGCCATGTTGAGGGCTTTGAGGAGAACGGCCGCACGTTCTACCGCACGGTGGACACGCAGGACATCCTGGCCGTCCCCTATGACATCCCCGTCGTGGGCTATGCCGGCGAGACCGTCAACAAGCTGCGCGTCTGGGCCGCCGAGCCGGTCGAGGAGCACTTTGACCTTGAGGCTTTCAACCGCGGCGACTACGCCCTGGCCGACGCCGAGCGCGCCGAGGCCGAGGCCATCAGCGCCATCCTCTACCCCAACGACGCCGGCGAGCACGGCCGTCTGCTGCGCCTGAAGCAGGAGTACCTGTTTGTCTCGGCCGGCATCTACAGCCTGCTCGACACCTTTGAGAAGGAGCACGGCGAGAACTGGGAGCTGCTGCCGCAGTTTGTGGCCATCCATACCAACGACACGCACCCGGCCATGTGCGGCCCCGAGCTCATGCGCATCCTCATCGACGAGAAGAGGCTCGAGTGGGACGACGCCTGGAACATCGTGACGCAGGTCGTGAGTTACACCAACCACACCATCCTGCCCGAGGCTCTGGAGAAGTGGCCCATCGGCACGTTCTCCAAGCTCCTCCCCCGCGTGTACCAGATCATCGACGAGATCAGCCGTCGTTGGCACGAGTCGTTCGATACCACGCAGGAGGGCTGGCAGGAGCGTCTGCGCCAGACCGCCATTCTGTGGGACGGCGAGATTCGCATGGCCAACCTGTCCGTGATCTGCAGCCATAGCGTCAACGGCGTGGCCAAGATCCACTCCGACATCATCAAGAACATCGTGCTCAAGGACTTCTATGCCCTGACGCCCGAGAAGTTCAACAACAAGACCAACGGCATCTCGCACCGTCGCTTCTTTGCCGAGGCCAATCCTACCTATGCCAAGCTCGTCACCGATGCCATTGGCGACGGCTGGCTGAAGGATGCCTTTGAGCTGGAGAAGCTCAAGGAGTTTAAGGACGACACCGAGTTCCTGAAGGCCGTGGGTGCCTCCAAGCGCGCCAACAAGGAGCGCCTGGCCGCCTACGTTAAGGCCGAGACCGGTCTGGTCATTGACCCCAACACCGTCTTCGATGTCCAGGTCAAGCGCTTCCACGCCTACAAGCGCCAGCTCATGAACATCATGAAGGTGATGGACATCTACAACCGTCGCATCGCCGATCCCAACTTCCACGTGACGCCGACGACCTTCATCTTTAGCGGCAAGGCTGCCTCGAGCTACACCTTCGCCAAGGAGACCATCCGTCTCATTAACTCCGTGGCCGAGGTCATCAACAACGATGCCCGCGTCAACGAGGTCATGAAGGTCTGCTTTATCCCCAACTTCCGCGTGAGCAACGCCCAGCTCATCTACCCCGCCGCCGAGATCTCGGAGCAGATCTCCACGGCCGGCAAGGAGGCCTCGGGCACGTCCAACATGAAGCTCATGATGAACGGCGCCATTACGCTGGGCACCCTCGACGGCGCCAACATCGAGATCGCCGACCTGGCCGGCCGCGAGAACGAGGCCATCTTTGGCCTGACCGCTCCCGAGGTCGAGCAGCTCTGGGCATCCAACAGCTACTTTGCGTGGGATACCCTCAACAACGATCGCGAGCGTCTGGGCCGCGTGATGGACGAGCTCAAGGACAACACCTTTGCGGGTCTTTCGGGCAACTTCGAGAGTATCTACAACGAGCTCATGAACAACAACGACCCCGACCTGGTCATGGCAGACTTCCGCAGCTACGTGGATGCATGGGAGAAGCTCACCGGCAGCTACGGCGACCAGGAGACCTGGAACCGCAAGGCGCTGCTCAACACCGCCTCCTCCGGCTGGTTCTCGAGCGACCGCACTATTCGCGAGTATCGCGACGAGATCTGGCACGCATAAAGGCGCGCAAGCTCCCTTATGCCAGCACGGCATTACTCGACGGGCGCGACCGAGCGCCGCGCCCGTCGCTAATGGGTTTAAGAACATCGATGACAGAAGGAGAAATCGATGAGTAAGAAAGAATGCATCGCGATGCTCCTCGCAGGAGGACAGGGCAGCCGATTGGGGGCACTCACCCAAAAGATCGCTAAGCCGGCGGTTAGCTTTGGTGGCAAGTTCCGCATTATCGACTTTTCGCTGTCCAACTGCTCCAACTCGGGCATCGACACGGTGGGCGTTCTGACGCAGTACCGTCCCTACCTGCTGCATGCCTATGTGGGCTCCGGCGAGGCCTGGGATCTGGACAGCCGTGACGGCGGCGTGTCAATCCTGCCGCCGTACGAGACGCAGACCGGCGGCGCCTGGTATGCGGGCACGGCCGACGCCATTACGCAGAACCTCGACTACATTAAGGCCAACGACCCCAAGTACGTCCTGATTCTTTCGGGCGATCACCTGTATCGCATGGACTACCGCAAGATGCTCAAGACGCACATTGAGAACAACGCCGACCTCACCGTGAGCGTTATGCCCGTGCCGTGGGAGGAGGCCAGCCGCTTTGGCATCCTGACCACTGACCCCGAGGACGGCCGCATCACCAAGTTTACCGAGAAGCCCGAGAAGCCCGATTCGAACCTCGCGTCCATGGGTATCTACATCTTCTCGGCAGACGTGCTGATCGAGGCGCTCGAGGCGGACGCCCTGGACCAGCGCTCGAGCCACGACTTTGGCAAGGACATCATCCCCAAGCTGCTCGGCGAGAACAAGCGCCTGTACAGCTACGAGTTCCACGGCTTTTGGAAGGACGTCGGCACCATCGCCAGCTTCCACGAGACCTCGATGGACCTGCTGGGCAACAACCCCGAGTTCGACCTGTTTGATAAGAACTTCCCCATCATGTCCAACATCACCACGCGCCCGCCGCACTACATTGGCCCGGACGGCCGCCTGGACGACTGCCTGGTATCCAACGGCTGCAAGATCTACGGCACCGCTCGCCACTCGATCCTTTCGACCGATGTCATCATCGAGGAGCGCGCCGTGGTCGAGGACTCCGTGCTGCTGCCGGGTGCGCACGTTAAGAGCGGCGCGCACATCTGCCGCGCTATTTTGGGCGAGAACTCCACGGTCGAAGAGGGCGTGAAGCTCGGCTCTGTCGATACCACCAAGGATACGGCCGTCGTTGGAAATGACGTCGTTATCGGGAAGGGGGAATGATCCGATGATCAATCGCAAGGCCATCGGTTATATCACCGCTAACTACTCTTCATCCTACGGCAGCGTGCTGCTCAAGGACCGCCCCATCGCGTCCGTTCCGTTTTTGGGCCGCTACCGCCTGATCGACTTTCCGCTGTCCAACATGATGAATGCCGGCATTAAGACCGTCGGCGTCGTCATGCCGGGCAACTACCGCTCGCTGATCGACCACGTGGGCTCGGGCAAGGACTGGGGCCTGGACCGCAAGAAGGGCGGCCTGTTCATGGTGCCCGGCAACGCGTATGGCACCACCAAGGGCGGCATGCGCTTCCTGCTGCGCGACATCATCTCCAACAAGACGCTGTTCCAGCGTTCGGACAAGCCCTATGTTGTGATGATGGGCACCAACATCATCTTTAACATGGACCTCAACACCATCATCGACGCGCACGAGAACTCCGGCGCCCAGATGACTGTGGTGTACTGCAAGGCCACGCGCAACGTCGATGACGAGACCAAGCTCGAGATTAACGAGAACGGCCGCCTGACGGGCGTGAGCGCCGGCGTCGTGTACGGCGACAACGCCTCTATGGACTGCTGCATCGTCAACCGCGAGACGCTGCTCGAGATCATCGACCACTACCAGGCCGCCGACTATCTGGACCTGCTCGAGGCACTCCAGGGCGACTTTGGCAACATCGATGTGTGCAGCTACGAGTACAAGGGCGAGGTCGTGGGCGTGTTTAGCGAGAAGTCGCTGTACCGCCGCAGCATGGACCTGCTCGACCAGACCGTGGCCGACCAGCTCTTCGATCCCGAGCGCCCGATCCTGACCAAGGCTCACGACGTGCCGCCTTCGCGCTATGCGACCGGCAGCCACGCGTGCAACTCGATCATCTCGGCCGGCTGCATCATCAAGGGCACCGTGCGCAACTCGATCCTGTCGCGCGGCGTTGTGGTTGAGGAAGGCGCTTCGGTGACCAACTCGATTATCAACCAGAGCTGCATCATCAAGAGCGGCGCCCGCGTTGAGAATGCCATTCTGGACAAGAACAACGTGGTTCCCACCAATACCGAGCTTCGCGGCACGCCCGAGAACATCCTGGTGCTGGGCAAGGCCCCGTTAACTCCCGATACCACCATCGTGCATTAACGTAGGCACCGCAACATCGCTCGTAACATGTAGAATAGCCGCCCGGTTAGCGCCAGGCGGCTATTCTCGAATAACAACATGGGAGACAATATGGCTGATTCCAGCAAAAAGATGCAGATCGTGTTTGCATCGGCCGAGTGCGCGCCGTTTGTAAAGACCGGTGGCCTGGGTGACGTGGCGGGCTCGCTGCCTGCGGCACTCGTGCGCGCCGGCGCCGAGGTTATCGTAATGGTGCCCAAGTACGCCACCATTAAAGACGAGTACAAGGCGCAGATGGAGCACTTCTCGGACTTTTACGTGAGCCTGGGTTGGCGCAACGAGTACTGTGGTCTCGAGAAGCTCGAGCGCGACGGCGTCACCTATATGTTCATCGACAACGAGCGCTACTTTGCGCGCGACTATCCGTATGGTTTCTTTGACGACGGCGAGCGTTTTGCGTTCTTCTCCAAGGCCGTCACCGAGAGCCTGCAGCACTTGCCCGAAGGCTTTGAGTGCGACATCCTGCACTGCAACGACTGGCAAACGGCACTGGCGCCCGTGTTTTTGCGCGAGTTCTACCAGGGCCTGCCGCTGTATGACCGCGTCAAGACCGTCTTCTCGATCCACAACGTGGCGTTCCAGGGCCAGTTTAGCGATACCGTGATGGAGGACATCCTGGGTGTGGCGCACATTCCGGCGGCCGCTTCGCAGCTGCGTTGCGACGCCTGCAGCATCAACTACATGCTGGGCGCCCTGCGCTATGCCGATGCTATCACCACGGTGAGCCCCACCTATGCCAACGAGATCCAGACGCCTGAATTTGGCGAGGGCCTGGACGGCGTTCTGCGCGAGCGTTCGTACGCGCTGCAGGGCATTTTGAATGGCATCGACGTCGCGGGCTTTGACCCGGCGACCGACAAGCGCATTGCCGCCAACTACACCGTGGAGGACCGTTCCGGCAAGGCCGTATGCAAGGCCAAGCTGCAGGAAGAGCTGGGGCTCGAGGTTCGCGACGACCGTCCGCTCATGGTGATGGTCACGCGTCTGACGCGCCAGAAGGGCCTAGACCTGGTCATGTACGCGCTCGACCGCATCCTGACCGGCGGCGTGCAGGTGGCGGTGCTGGGCACCGGCGACCGCGACTACGAGGACGGCCTGCGATACTTCCAGGACAAGTACCCCGGCACCATGGCGGCTCGCATCGAGTTCGATCCGGCATTGTCGCAGCGCATGTATGCTGCCGCCGACATGTTCCTGATGCCTTCGAAGTTTGAGCCCTGCGGCCTGTCGCAGATCATCGCCATGCGCTACGGTACCCTGCCCATCGTGCGCGAGACCGGCGGCCTGAAGGACACCGTGATCCCGTACAACGAGTTTACCGGCGAGGGCACGGGCTTCTCGTTTAGCAACTTTAACGGCGACGAGATGGGCGATGCGGTATTCCGCGCGGCGCGTCTGTTCTGGGATAACCGCGACGCATGGAACCAGCTGGTCACGCAGGCCATGAGCCAGGACTTTAGCTGGACGCGCTCGGCCGATAAGTATCTGGACCTGTACTTCTTTATGCACCCGGAGATTGAGAGGCCGGCGGCGGTTGTCGACGAGCCAGAGGCTGTTGCTGAGCCGGTGGCCGCTGAGGAGCCCAAGGCCGAGGAGAAGCCGGATGAAGCTGAGCCCGCAAAGGCCGAGCCTGAGGTGAAGGCTGAGGTTGCTCCTGAGGCACAGGCCGAGGTCAAGCCCGCTGCAAAGCCCGCAGCTAAGAAGACCACGACCCGCAAGACGACCGCCAAGAAGGCTACGACGACCAAAGCTGCTGCCACCAAGACCGCCACAGCAAAGACGACTGCTGCCAAGGCAACGACCACGCGCAAGCGCACGACCGCCGCTGCCAAGAAGGCCGCAGAAGCCGAGGCTGCTCCCGAGGTAAAGGCTGAGGTCGCTGAGGCCAAGCCGGCCGCTAAGGCTCCGGCAAAGACTGTTGCCAAGAAGACGACCACGACCGCCAAGAAGACAACGGCAGCCAAGAAGACCACGGCAACGAAGTCGACGACCACGAAGGCCGCTACGACCAAGTCAGCCGCAAAGCCGGCAGTCAAGGTCGAGGAGACGCCTGCAGAGTCCAAGGCGGAGGTAACCGTCGAGACCAAACCCGCCGCCAAGACCACCACGCGAAAGCGCACGACGACGGCCAAGAAGACCACGGCAAAGACCACGACTCCCAAGGCAGAGACTAAGCCAGCTGCCGCCAAAGAGGAGCCCAAGGTCGAGGTAAAGGCCAAGCCGGTGCCGAAGGCCGCCCCGAAGGCAGAGGCTAAGCCCGAGCCTGCCAAGGAGACCCCGGTCTCCCCCGCCGCTCCGTCAGCGGAAAAGGCCCCGTCCAAGAAGACGTCCGTCCGCAAGGCAACGGCCACCCGCAAGCGCCGTTAGCCCACAGACGATCCAAAACCTAATCAAACCCTATGCAAGGGGCGCTCCAACCGGGCGCCCCTTTTCTGTAGGTAGTTGGTAAAACGATTTTCTAGGACAACCGTTCGCCGATGGTAAACGGATGTTGTTTATACAGCCTGTGTACAACAGATATACTTACATTCTGTGCGTAAAGCCCATGGCCCACAGGCCGTGATTCTATTGAACTGGACCGTATTATGAGATTGATTCACAACAGCCGTCTGCCGCAGTTTCGTACTCCGTTTGGCGCTGTGACCACTGGAACTTCCGTTTCGCTATCGGTGATTTTGGAGGATGCCGACCCCAACCAGGCAACGCTCACCCTGCGCACCTGGGTCGATGAAATCGGTGAGTCTCTGTATCCCATGACGCACGAGGGCGACGGCATATTTACCGTAGAGCTTGAGTGCACTGAGCCCTGTCTTATCTGGTACAGCTTTATCTGCAACATCGAGGGCCAGCCCGAGGTACGCTTGGGTGCACCGCAGGGTCGCACCGGTGGCGAGGGTGTGACCTACAGCTACGTCGAGGTTCCGTCCTTCCAGATTACCGTCTACAAGCACCGCGAGAACCGTCCCACTTGGTACGAGCGCGGTATGGTCTACCAGATCTTCCCCGACCGCTATGCACGCGACGAAAACTGGCGCGAACGCACGCTTGCCGAAGTTGAAAAACCGCGCAAAGGAATCCAGCGCCGCATGGTCGAGGACTGGAACGAACCGCCCGAGTACGAGCGTGCCGAAGACGGCTCCATCAAGACCTGGGATTTTTACGGCGGCTCGCTCAAGGGTATCCAAAATGACCTGCCCCGGATTGCCGAGCTAGGCTTTACGGCCATCTACCTCAACCCGATCTTTGAGGCCGCGAGCAACCACCGCTACGACACGGCCGACTACACCAAGATCGACCCGATCCTGGGCACCGAGCAGGACTTTACGGAGCTGTGCGAGGCGGCCGAGAAGCTCGGCATTTCCATCATCCTGGATGGCGTCTTCAACCATACGGGCGACGACTCGATCTACTTTAATCGCTACGGAAATTATCCCGGCGTCGGTGCGTGGCAGAGCGAGGACTCGCCGTGGCGCGATGCGTTTTACTTCCATGAGGACGGTTCGTATGACTGCTGGTGGGGCGTGGGCAACATGCCAGCCATCAATGAGAGCTCCGAGCTTGTGCGCGAAAAGCTTCTGGGCAAGGACGGCGTGATTCGCAAATGGCTGCGTGCCGGCGCTCACGGCTGGCGCCTGGATGTGGCCGACGAGCTTTCCGATGATTTCCTAGCCGAGATCAAAAAGGCCGTGCTCGCCGAGAAGCCCGACGCGCTGCTGCTCGGCGAAGTCTGGGAAGACGCCTCCAACAAGATCAGCTACGGCCATCTGCGTCGCTATCTGCAAGGCTTCGAGCTCGACTCGGCCATGGATTACCCCTTCCGCGACATGGTCATCGGCTTTTTGATGGGCTACAAAAACGCCTACCAAGCTGCCGAGGATATCGAGACTCTACGCGAGAACTATCCGCGTGAGGCCCTATCTTGCGCGCTTAATCTGCTTTCGAGTCACGACCGTCCGCGCATTATCTCGGTGCTCGGCGGAGGCCCCGACGAGTCGCAGCTGCCCGAGTGCGAACGCAGCAAATGGCGTCTGGACGAGAACGCGATGGGCCTGGCTAAGAGCCGTTTTTGGCTCGCGACGCTCATGCAGATGACGTTCCCGGGCGTTCCCTCAATCTATTACGGTGACGAGTACGGCTTGGAGGGTCTCACCGATCCGGGCAATCGCCGCACCATGCCGACCAAGGAAAACCTGCACGACTTCGATACGTTCGCAATCGTCAAGAATGCATCTGCTGTGCGTCGCGCGCTGCCGTTTATGATCGACGGTGAAATCAAGGCCTTCGCGCTCAATGACGAGGTGCTGGCCTACAACCGTACCGGTAAAGACGGCGAGTCCGCGACCGTCATCATCAACCGCAGCCTGCGCAATTCACACCGCGTGACGATTCCGGCGCTCGGCGAATGTGCAAGTGACGTGATCAGCGGTCACGAGTGCGAGATCCACAACGGCACGGTCACACTCGATCTGTATCCGCTGGGCTCGTCGATCATTTATCACCATGCTGAGCAGCGCCTGCAGGAGCCGCTCGATCACGGTGCGGGTGTTGTGTGCCATATCACATCGGTGCCGACCGACGACGGCAAGCCCGGTACGATCGGCGCACCCACGCGTCGCTTTATCGACCATCTGGCCGCCATGGGTATGCGCTACTGGCAGGTTCTCCCCGTCAACCCCACGGACTTCTTCCGCTCCCCTTACGCCGGTCCTTCAGCCTTTGCAGGCAATATCGACCTGCTACCCGAGAGCCACGAGGAGCTGGCAGCCGACTTTGAGACCTGGAAGGCCCGCGGAGGCGAGGATGCCGATCCGCTGTACACCGCCTTTAAACATCGCAATGCCGATTGGCTCGAGAAATACTGCGTCTATATGGCCGTCAAAAAGAACTTTGAGGGCGAGTCGCGCCACGATTGGCCGGCAGATGTCGCGCGCTACAACGAGCATCTGATTGACGACAAGCGTTTCCACGACGAGGCAGAGCTGCAGGCTTACATGCAGTACCGCTTTGACCTGGCTTGGTGCGAGCTCATGAACTATGCGCACAAGAAAGGCATCGAGGTCATCGGCGATATTCCTATGTACGTGTCCGACGATTCGGCAGACGCGTGGAGCGAACCTGAGAACTTCTGGCTGTCCGATACCGGCAAAGCAATCGAAATTTCTGGCGCGCCGCCCGACAACTTTGCGCCCGAAGGCCAGGTGTGGGGCAACCCGACGTTCCGCTGGGACCACATGAAGCAGAACGGCTATAGCTGGTGGATGGATCGCCTGCGTCGCGCGTTTTCGCTCTACGACCGCGTGCGCCTGGATCACTTCCTGGGCTTCCACAGCTACTTTAGTATCCCCGCGGGCAAGGCTTGCGCCGACGGCCGCTGGCTGGCGGGCCCGGGCAAGGACCTGTTCCAGACTGCCTACGATGAGCTGGGTCCGCTCAACTTTATCGCTGAGGACTTGGGCTATTTGACGCCCGGTGTTCGCGCCATGGCTTCGACCTGCGGTTTCCCCGGCATGGACGTGCTGGAGTTTAGCGATTACGACGTCCGTTGCGGCGTGCACCCCACGCCAGGAAAGATCCTGTACACCTCAACGCACGATACGTCGACGCTGGCCGGTTGGTGCACGCGTTCCTTTGCGGGCGGCGACGAGCCGAGCGGTGTTGAGGTGGCGGCCAAGCTGATGAGCGACGCGCTGGCAAGCGACGCTCCCCTAGTGATGATGCCACTACAGGATATCCTGGGGCTTGGCGACGACGCGCGCATGAACGTTCCGGGCGTTGCCACGGGCAACTGGACCTGGCAGGCTGACGAGGCGGACATTGCAGCCGCCGAGAACAAAACCGCACAGCTCCTGCGCAACAACCATAGATTCTGGGGCGAAGCGTGATAAAACCCCCGATATAGGGTACAGTTACAGACGTTTGAATTTTTGCGGGCAGAGTAATCTGCCCGCTTTGTGCTGAAAAGGAAGTATTATGGCGCGCTACGATTACAAGTGCTCGAGCTGCGGCAACGTGTTTGAGGTTGAGCATCCCATGTCCGAGACTCCCGAGGTCGTGTGCCCCAGCTGCGGTGCCCCGGCGGCCAAGACGTTCTCGGCCAGCGGCATTAAATTTGAGGGTAGCGGTTTCTACAACACCGACCAGCGAAGCGGTGGCGCCAGCACCAGCGCCACCAGCGGCTGCTGCGCCAACTGCCCGCATAACCACTAGGAACCAAACAGCCCCGCGACCGACACCGATCGCGGGGCTGCTTCTTTAGCTACCCAAGTTTCCTAATGAGTTGCGGTGAAATAAGGACTGTTTGGCGGGCAGAAGCCGCTATTCAATCCCTATTTCACCGCAACATATTAGTTACTTACGAATCAGGCGGGCGCAGAAGTGGCCGTCGTAGGAGTCGGCGTTTACTGGCACGCTTTGGAAAAGACCTCGGTCGTTTTGGCGTACGAAAACGAGCTTCTTGGCCTGCTCGAAATCAGGCAGTTGCAGAATCTGTGCCTCGGAGAGAGGCGCCACGGTAAAGCAGGCGCCCTCGGGAGAGACCAGGAAGGCATCTACGACCTGCGTGTTCTCTTCATCAAATACCGAGCAGGTGGCATAGATAAGTTCACCGCCGGCAGCCACGCGTGCGGCTGCTTCCTTGAGCATCATCAACTGCAGTTTGGGCAACTCGGTCGTAACGTCATTCTCAGTTAGGCGCCACGGGATCTCGGGATGACGACGCATGGTGCCGGTGCCAGAGCACGGCGCATCGATAAAGACCGTATCGAACTTAACCGGCTTGCCAAGCATGGCATCAAACGACGTCAGTACTTCATCAAGCTCGCAGGCATCACCCGAAACCGTACGAACGCCCTGAATACCGGCCTTGTGCAGGCGAGCGAGATTCAGATCGCATTTGCGATCATGCAGATCGAGCGCCGTATGCTGACGCTCATAGCCCGCACGCTTGGCCTGGCACATCATCACATAGGTCTTGGTGCCACGACCGGCACCAATCTCAAGGCAGCTTCCAGGGCGCGTGGCAGCTGTGGCGATAAGCTGCGCATTGAGATCAGATGCCACCGCGGCAGCACGCTCAAACACACCCGATGCAACCGTGACCTGCGCATCTACCGGGGCATGGCAGCCCGGGAAAACGGGCGCGACGAGCTGCGAGACATACGGATCGGGCTTGGTCGCAAAGGCGTTCTCATGCAGGGCCAGCGGCGCGGGGGCCAGATTGCCGGCAAAGTTAAGCGCACCCTCAGGCGTGTCGAACGATGCCATAATGCGAGCGCACAGCCAACGCGGCAGACCCATCAGGCGCGACAGACGAACCAGGCGTCGCTCAGACTCATCTACATCGGACGCCGTGGCAAAGTCCTCAACATTGTCCGCAACCTTATGCAGCACGGCATTGGCCAAGCCAGCGGCGGACTTAGCGCCGCAGCGAACCAGCTCAACACCCTGACTTACAGCAACGCGCCCAGGCGTATGTAAATAGAGCATCTCGAAAGCCGAGATACGAAGCGCCATGCGAACACGCGGCGCAACCTTTTTAGGCTTATCGAGAAACTGGTCGAGCAGCTCGTCCAAAATACCCTGCGTGGCGGCCACACCAAGTGCCAAGCGGGCGGCAAAAGCGGAATCGCGCTGATCAATAGCCTTGGCCGATGCGCGAGAGGACAGCACGTCGCGCGCATACATGCCGCGGCGATCGGCCTCCATCAGCACATCGAGCGCAAGCTTGCGCGCGGGAGACAGCTTGCTCATGACAGAACACCCCACGAAAGATCGGCGCCTTGCAGCCCAGCAGCCCAAGCAGAAGCGGCCATACCACGCTTGCCATCGGGCTTAACCTCGAGCAGTTCAACCGCACCATCGGAAAGGCCAAGGAAAACACGCTTGGCCTTAATGAGAACCTGACCCTCGCCAAGCGACACATCAGCCGGCGCAGCATCGAGCACGCGCACGGTCTTGCCGGCAATCACGCAACGAGCAGGCGCAGTATCGGACGAAGCGAGCACATGACGCACGCAATCGAGCGCAGCCATCTGCGGATCCAGACGCATCTCCAGCTTGAAAATCTTGGCAGCATGGGTAACGAGCGCCTCATCCTGTTCAGTCCACACGGCGGTGCCATCGGCAAGAGAAGGAAGCGTATCGGCAAGCAGTTTGCCGCCAAGCTCACCAAGCTCCATGGTCAGCGCCTCAGCATGCTTACCGGCAACCGACGTGGAGGCCTGGGCACAATAAGCACCAGTATCCACGCCATGCCCAATACGCATAATGGAAACGCCAGCAACCTCGTCACCAGCAAGAATGGCACGCTGAATAGGAGCAGCCCCACGCCAACGAGGCAGCAAGGACGCATGAACATTCACAATACCAAGCGGCGCCATATGCAGCACGTCATCCGGCAAAATGCAACCATAGGCAGCCACGCAGAAAATGTCAGCCTGGGCAGCCTTGAGCGCCTCAACGACCTCAGGCGTCATACGATTAGCCTCAATAACCGGCAACTCTAGCTCAAGCGCCTTGGCCTTAACAGGAGACGGCTCAAGTTTCTTACCACGCCCACGAACAGCATCAGGGCGAGTAATAACAAGCGCAATCTCATTCCCAGCCGCAACAAGCGAAGTCAACGAAGGCACAGCAAAATCAGGCGTACCCATAAACACAATACGCATAAAGGACGTCTCCCCTCAACAAAAGCCGAGACGGCTACAAATAACAGCGGAAAGCCAAGTACCCAGCCCTTCCGCAATAACAATTCAACAAAAACAAATATACCCAAAAACAAAGAAAGAGCCGCATAAAAGCAGCCCTCCCAACAAAGCACCTATCAGCGAAGACGCCCTTCCCTGGCCCGACGGCACCCGGGCGAGACAAGCAGCGTCAACGTAGTCCCCGGAGCGCCCGCCTATATCGTCCCGCGCGCAGTTTCGCAGCACAGCGAGAATGTTTGAGCACGGGATGATATAGGCGGGCACCCCGGGGACGGACAAACCTACTCCGTCTCGCCCGGTCGAGCGCCGCGGGCCAGGGCGTCCTGGTACTCCTTGACGGCCTTGATCCTCTGCATCGGCTTCAATCGCTCGAACATGGTGTTGCCGTGCAAGTGATCGATCTCGTGCTGCAGGCACACGCAGAACAGGTCGCCCGTGGCCTCGTAGCGAATCAGGTTGGCGTCCAAGTCGTACGCCTCGACGACGACATGGTCAGGACGCTCGATCTCGCAGCTAATGCCGGGGATGGACAGGCAGCCCTCGCTAAACGGCACCAGATGGTCGCTCTGCTCCACAATCACGGGATTGATGAGCACGTACGGGTCGTAGTCGTTTTTGTCGCTGTAGTCGCAGTCGATGGTGACGAGCTGAATGAGCTCGCCGATCTGCGGGGCAGCCAGGCCGCAGCCGCCGTTCTCGAACATCATCTTCTTCATCTTCTCGGCAAGCGTCTCGATCGCCGGGGTGATCTCCTCGATGACGGCGCACTCCTGGCGCAGACGAGGGTCGGGCGACAGTACGATTCCGTTGGCTTCCATGGCCATCCTTTCGGGTTGTTACATCAAATCATAGGCGTCGACGTCAACGCTCACGCTCACGCCGCGCACAGAGCCCACCTCTTTGAGGCAGGCGTCGATATCATCAGAGACATGGTACCCCACGGGCGACTTCACAAGCAGATGGAAGCGGTAACGGTCCTTGGCTCTCTCGATTACACACGAAGCCGGGCCCAGCACCTGCGGCACGGCACTCCCCGCCTGCAAAAAGTCGGGCGCGGCAGCATGCCAACGGCGCTTGAGGAGCTTTGCAATGCGCCCGATGTAGTCCTGTGCTTCGTCTCGGTTCGCCGACCACACCAAGATGTTGACCAGGCGAACAAAAGGCGGGTACAGCGCGTCGCGGCGCTGGTCCAGGTCGTAGTCGGTAAAGATCGAACGGTCATGCTCAGCGACGGCGCGAATGACCGGGTCCTCGGGCAGGTAGGTCTGGATGATGACCTCGCCGGGGCGATCACCACGACCGGCACGGCCGGCGACTTGCTCCAGCAGATCGTAGGCGCGCTCCCCTGCGCGGAAGTCCGGCAGCTTGAGGGCGAAGTCGGCATTGACCACGCCCACGAGCGTGACCTCGGGAAAGTCGAGGCCCTTTGCGATCATTTGGGTGCCCAGCAGCACCGCGCAATCGGCGGCATCGAACTTCTCAAGCAGCTTTTTGTGCGCATCCTTGCCGCGCGTGGAATCGGCATCCATACGAATAATGGCGACGTCCTCGGGCAACATCTGGTGCAGTGCGTCCTCGATCTGCTGCGTACCCAAGCCCATTTTTGCCAGGTAGCGACTGCCACATTTGGGGCAACGGCTCGTGGGCGCGGGATACGGCTGCACGCGCCAAGACGAACCGCATGTGTGACACTGCAGCGTGTGCGTGCGCTCGTGATACGTAAGCGCGGTGGAGCAGTGGTTGCAGGTGGGGACGCAGCCGCACTCGCGGCACATAAGGAACGGCGCAAAGCCACGGCGGTTATGCAGCAACACGGCCTTCTCGCGGCGCTCGACCACACGCTCCAGGCCTTCCATCAGCGGTTTTGAGAACATAGAGCGGCTGCCGTGCGAGAACTCGCGGCGCAGGTCGGCAATGCGGACTGTCGGCAGCACGGCGTGTCCCGGGCGCTCGGGCATCTCGACGCGCGTCCAGGTGGCACCGTTATACGTGCCACGGCGGCAGCGGTCGAGGGCCTCAGCAGAAGGCGTGGCCGAGCCCAGCGCGAGCGGGCAGCGATAGCGACGCGCCATCTCGGCCGCCACTTCGCGCGCATGGTAGCGCGGACTAGAGCCCTGCTTATAGCTGGTCTCGTGCTCCTCGTCGATGATGATGAGGCCTAGATCGCTGAGCGGGCAAAAGAGCGCCGAGCGGGCGCCCACGACCACGCGCGCGGCACCGCTGGCGACCATATCCCATTGGTCCAAGCGTTCACCGGCCGAAAGGCGCGAGTGGAAGACCGCAACCGTTTCGCCAAAGCGCGAGCGAAAACGGCCGACGGTCTGGGCCGTCAGCGAGATCTCGGGCACGAGCACGCAGGCCGAACGGCCGGCTGCCAGCACGCGCTCGATGGCGGAGAGGTAGACCTCGGTTTTGCCGGAACCGGTGACGCCATCGACGAGCACCACGTCGCCGTGTGCATCCAGGCGAGCTCGCTCAATCTGCGCGAGCGCCTGCTGCTGGCCGTTGGTGAGTGCCACCGGCGCCTTACCGCTCGCCGAGGACAGCGTGGTCTGCTCGCTGCAGCCACGCCACGCACGGCGCTCTTCCACCACCACGACACCGCGTTTTTCAAGCGCCTTGATGGTCGCCGACATGCTGTTATAGAGCAGGTTGAGGTCGCGCGTCGTGACCGGGCCGCATTGGAGCGCCTCGATGAGCTGACGTTGGCGAACCGCTGTCTTGGGCGGCGTGTAGTCGAAACCCTCGGGCGTGAGCATGACCCAGCGGTTTTGGATAGGCTTGACGGCGGGGCGCTCAACCGTCCACACGCCGTCATCGCCCTTGACCACGCGCGGACTTCCACCCGGGGGCAAGAACAAACGCAGGCACTCGGAAAGCGTCGCGACATACTCGCGGCTCATCCAGCGTGCGATACGGGCAGCCTCGACAGTAAAGAGCGGTTTGCTGAGGATAGCCTCGATGGGCTTGATGCGTGCGGGGTCGAGGGCGATGTTGCCTTGTAGGTCGCCCAGCTCAGGCGCAATGTCGACAATATAGCCCGCGGCGGCACGGTTACCAAAGTGGACCAGGACCGTTGATCCGATCTGCGCTTCGCTAGCAAGAGGTTGAGGAATGCCATAGGCAAACGGCTCGGACAGCGCACGCGTTGGGATGTCGAGAACCACGCTCGCATAGGCGGCGATGGGCTCAGGTGCGGGCTCGGGCTGCGCCGGGGCGGCGGCAGGAGCCGCGGATTTCGGAGCTTCCTCCGGATCCGGCGAACCAAACAGCGAAAGTTGCTCGGCCATGGCCCCAGCACCTCCCATCCCATTCGTCTACAGAAACAAGAACCCCGCTCAGGGTGAACGGGGCTCGGATACAAACGTTTGCGCAGCTGCTACAGCGCCATCGTGCGGGCGCGATCGATGCGCGCCAGGCAGTCGTCGCGGCCGACGAGCGCCATGGTCTCGCCCAGCGGAGGGCTCACCATGTTGCCGCAGACGGCGACGCGCACGGCCTGGAACACCACGCGCTTCTTAAGGTCCATCTGCTCGGGCAGCGGCTCAAGCGCGGCGTCGATGTTGGCGGCCGTCCACTCGTCCACGCCCTCGAGCGCGGCCTTGGCGGCGTCCAGAATGGCACCCATGCCCTCCTTGGCCAGGCCCTTGTTGACGGACTTCTCGTCATACTCGAGCGTCTCGGCCGTGGCAAAGATGGGAGCGGCGACGGTCACGGCGTCGGCCGGCATCTTGGTGCGCGGCTTGACGATGGCGGCAAGCGCATCGATCCAATCCTCGCCGTACTCGACATTGCCCTCGATGAGGCCTGCCTCGTGCAGTTCGGGGACCATGATCTCGTCGGCAAACTGAGTATCGGACATGCCGTTGATGTACTCGGCATTGACCCAGTCGAGCTTCTTGGGGTCGAAGGTCGCCGGGTTCTTGGAGATGCGGTCGAGCGAGAACTTGCTGGCCAGGACATCACGCGGGATGATCGTAGTCTCGCCGTCGAGCGACCAGCCGAGCAGCGCCAGGTAGTTGACGAACGCGTCAGGCAGGTAGCCGGCATCGCGATACTCCTCCACCGAGGTGGCGCCATGGCGCTTGGAGAGCTTCTTGCCGTCGGCGCCCAGGATCATGGAGATGTGGGCGAACGTGGGCACGGGCGCGCCGAGGGCCTCGTAGACCATGACCTGGCGCGGGGTGTTGGACAGATGATCGTCGCCGCGGATGACGTGGGTGATCTTCATCATGGCGTCGTCGACGACGGTCGCGAAGTTATACGTGGGCGTGCAATCGGAGCGGAAGATGACAAAGTCGTCGAGCTCCTTGGCGTCGAAGGTCACCTCGCCGTGGACGGCGTCGTGGATGACGACGTCGCCGCGGTCCTCGGGCACCTTGATGCGCAGGACATAGGACTCGCCGGCCTCGATGCGGCGGCGGGCCTCCTCGGGATCAAGATCGCGGCAACGGCGCTGATAGCCCTGGAAGGGGTCCTTGCGCTCCTGCGCGGCCTTGCGGTCGGCGTCGAGCTGCTCCTTGGTGCAGAAGCAGGGATAGGCCTTGCCCTCGTCCCAAAGCTTCTGGGCGGCCTGCTTGTACAGGTCCAGGCGCTCGGTCTGGGCGTAGGGACCAAAGTCCCCGCCCACCTCGGGACCCTCGTCCCAGTCCAGGCCCAGCCAACGCATGGCGCGCAGGATGATCTGCGTGTTCTCGTCGGTGGAGCGGGTGGGGTCGGTGTCGTCGATGCGCAGGATGAACGTGCCGCCGTTAGCGCGGGCGAAAGCCCAGTTATAGATAGCGGTGCGGGCGCCGCCGATGTGCAGCTTGCCCGTCGGTGAGGGTGCAAAGCGGACGCGAACGTCTGATGCCATGGAAATCTCCTCGTTTGCAGGATGGATGTCTAACCGCATCAGTATAAAGCAACAAAGCGACCTCCGCACAAAGGGCACCGACCTACTCATTGGGGACAGACTTAAATGACCAGTCGTTGGAGACGTTCTTAGTTTAAGGCTGGTCATTTATGTCCGTCCCCAATGAGTAAGGCTGGTCATTTAAGTCTGTCCCCAATGAGTAGGTGCGGAAAGGGTGTGAATGTTTGATTTACGCGCTATGATGTGCCCTTGCATAGAGAGCCTGGCGGAATGGTAACGGTCGCCGGGACACGTTTTTGAAAGGACAATCATGTCAGAAGAACTTCGTTCCATCCCACCCCAACACGGGTCCTTCGTATTTACGTCGGAGTCGGTGACCGAAGGTCATCCCGATAAGATCGCTGACCAGATCAGCGACGCCGTCCTCGACGCAATCCTCGCCAAAGAAATAGAGCTCCAGGAGCAGGGCTACATCGCCCCCAACGGCGTGCCGGCCAACGTGGAGAACGTCCGCTGCGCCTGCGAGACCCTCGTGACCACCGGCACCGTCATCGTCGCCGGCGAGATTCGCACCCAGGCCTACGTCGACGTACAGGAAATCGCCCGCGGTGTTATCCGCCGCATTGGCTACAACCGTGCCAAGTTCGGTTTTGACTGCGACACCTGCGGCGTTATGAGCCTCATCCACGAACAGTCACCCGATATCGCCCAGGGCGTTGACGAGTCCTTCGAGACCCAGACCGGCGCTACCACCGACCCGATCGACCTGATCGGTGCCGGCGACCAGGGCATGATGTTCGGTTATGCCTCCAACGAGACCAAGACCCTCATGCCCATGCCACACTACCTGGCAAGCCGCCTGGCCGAGCGCCTGGCCGCCGTGCGTCACGACGGTACCCTCGCCTATCTGCGTCCCGACGGCAAGACCCAGGTCACCGTGCGCTACGAGGAAGGCAAGCCCGTCGAGGTCACGACCATCGTCATCTCCACGCAGCACGCCGCCGAGATCGAGGACATGGGCAAGATCAAGGCCGACCTCATCGAGCACGTCATCACCCCGGTCATGGCCGCCGAGAACATGCCGTGGGACAACGCCGACATCTATGTGAACCCCACCGGTCGCTTTGTCGTGGGCGGCCCCATGGGCGACACGGGCCTCACCGGCCGTAAGATCATCGTCGACACCTACGGCGGTTACGGCCGTCACGGCGGCGGCGCCTTTAGCGGCAAGGACTGCACCAAGGTCGACCGTTCCGCCGCATACGCCGCGCGCTGGGTCGCCAAGAACGTGGTGGCCGCCGGCCTGGCAGACCGCTGCGAGGTCGAGCTGGCCTACGCCATCGGCGTGTCCAAGCCGCTGTCGATCATGGTCGACACCTTCGGTACCGCGCATGTTGCCGAAGACAAGATCGTCGAGGCCGTCGAGAAGACCTTCGACCTGCGCCCGGGCGCCATCATCCGCGACCTGGACCTGCGCCGACCGATTTACGAGAAGACGGCAGCCTACGGCCACTTCGGCCGCGAAGACGCCAACTTCACCTGGGAGAAAACCGACCGAGTCGAAGAACTCAAAGCAGCCTGCGGCCTGTAATTGGGAACCGCTAAGGTCATAACAACATATGCACTTTCAAAAGAAGTACCGGTCCCAAACGGTACTTCTTTTTTATTTAAAGGTGGTGAAGATGAGCCTACCTGGGACATGGAATAAATCACAGGCCGATAAATTTTGCAGCAGAGCGACTCCAACCATGTATCCTAAGTTCCGAGGGCTTTAGTATTTGGTCGATCGCGAGTTCCGCACGAGCCGGAGGCCACTTAATGTGGCCTCCGTGCGAGCAGGACTGTCCGAGCAGGCGACCAAATACTAAAGCCCTCGGAACGGCGGGACAGAGTATGCCCCGCCCCTCGGGACGACGGGATAGATAAGGAGCACCCATGGCAGGCAAGCCGCAAACACTAGCTACGACCTCGGCATTCGAGATCTTGGGCCCCGTCATGGTCGGCCCCAGCTCATCGCACACCGCCGGCGCCCTGCGCTGCGCCCAAGTTGCCGCCAGCCTGCTGGAAGGCCGCATCACCAAGGTCACCTTTGGCCTGTGGAACTCCTTCGCCCACACCTACCGCGGCCACGGCACCGATCGTGCGCTCGTCGCGGGCATCCTGGGCCTCGACACCGATGACGAGAACATCAAGCAGGCCTTCGACCTCGCGCGCGAGCAGGGCCTCGAATATCACTTTGACATCAAAGGCGACGACGCCTCCATCCATCCCAACACCGTCGACATCGAAATGGTCGACGACACGGGCGCCACCGCCCAGGTTCGCGGCGAGAGCCTGGGCGGTGGCAAGATGCGCATCAGCCGCATTAACGGCGTCGGCGTCGACATCTCGGGCATGTATTCCACGCTCTTCGTGGCGCACAAGGACGTCCCCGGTGTACTCGCCGCGCTCACCAACCTACTCGCCTACGCCCACGTAAACATCGCCTTCTGCCGCACCTACCGCACCGAAGTGGGCGGCCAGGCCTACTCCGTCTTTGAGACCGACGGCGCGCCCGACGACACCGTCGTCCCCATGCTGCGCAAGCTCGACAATGTCGATTACGCGACCTTTATCGAGCTCCCCGGTTCTGCCTCGTCGCTCTCCCCCGGCGTCTCGGCAAAGGAGATCTTCGACGACGGCGAGCAGCTGCTCGATGCGTGCGAGGAACTGGGACTCAGCATCGGTGCCGTCATGGCCGTTCGCGAGGCACGTCTGACCGGCGAGGCCCACGCCGTCGCCGCCATGCGCCGCGTGCTCGACGTCATACGCGAGGAGACAACGGCCCCCATCGCCAATCCGCAGCGCTCGCTCGGCGGGCTTATCGGCGGCGAGGCCAAGCTCGTCGAAGCAACCCGCTGCAACGATTTGAGTGAAAGCCTGATGGGCCCCGTCCAGACCGAAGCCGTGGCCCGCGCCATGGCCGTGCTCGAGCGCTCCGCCACCATGGGCGTGATCGTCGCAGCTCCGACGGCAGGATCCGCGGGTGTCGTGCCCGGCTGCGTGCTGGCGCTCGCCGATCACCTTCAGCTCGACGACGAGCAAGTCATGGACGCGCTCTACTGCGCAGCCGCCATCGGCCTCAACCTCACCACAAGCGCCTGCGTTGCCGGCGCCGAGGGCGGCTGCCAAGCCGAGGTCGGAAGCGCCGCCGCCATGGCAGCCGCCGCGCTGGTGCAGATGCTCGGCGGCACGCCCGAGCAGGCGCTTGACGCCAGTTCCATCGCGCTGAGTAACCTGCTGGGCCTCGTTTGTGACCCCGTCGGTGGCCTCGTGGAGGTGCCCTGCCAAAACCGCAACGCCATCGGCGTGGCAGCGGCCTTTAGCTCGGCACAACTCGCCCTCGCAGGCATTAAGAGCCTGGTGCCGTTTGACCAGATGGCACATGTCATGCTCTCAGTGGGCCACGCGTTGCCGGCCACGCTGCGCGAGACGGCAAAGGGCGGCATCGCGCAGGCTCCGGCCGCACTTTCGGCCTGTGCAAAATGCGGTGTGTGCGGATAGCGGCAAAGAACGACTCAAAGGTGGGACAAATGTCCCACCTCTTTTGAATGCCACCGTTTCCGTACCACAAACAGCAGGGCAATCGCTATAATGCAAGCCCAGTAAAAACACGATGAACCGCAAGGCGAAAATCGAAGGATATGCATACGATGTCGCAAAACGATCGAACTCAACTGATTCCCGATCCGCAGCAGCCGAGCAGGCACACCGGCGGCGTTCAGTCGCCGCGTCCTATCGCGCCGAGCCACGGTCAGCAGCGTGGTGCGGCAAACGCTTCCCAACGCCCGAACCAACAGCGACAGCAGCGTCAACAACGTCAGCAGCGCCAGGCAAACGGCAATGCGCCCAAGCAGCCCCCCACGCACGCTCGAGGCGATCGCGGCCCCGCGCGCAAACCCGCCGAGAACAATAAGTCGGGCAAAAAGACGACGCTCTTTGTCATCCTGGGTCTAATCGTCATTGTCTATATCGTAGGCGTCGTAGCGTTTTCGCAGGTAGCCTACCCCAACACCACCATTGCCGGCGTCGACGTCTCCTTCTCCAACGCTTCGTCTGCCGCCACCAAGGTCAACTCGGCATGGAAGCACTATAAGCTCACCGTGACAGGCGATGACTTTAGCTGGACCTATCAGCCCGAGTCCGATGAGCCCATCGTCGACGGCGAAGCTGCCGCAAAAGAAATCATCAGCCACAACGAAGCCTTTATTTGGCCGGTCCGCCTTGTGGAATCCTTAAGCGGCAAGACCAAAACAACCGCTACCTCCAACGAAGTCGATCTTGATCAAGACGTCGACCTGTCCATGCTCTCCGACGCCTTTGACCAAAAGAAGTTTGAGGAGGACCTGGGCGCCGCTATCGACGAGTTTAACGAGGGCCGTTCGGGCACGTTCGAGGCCAATAGCTCCTATGACGAGCAGGCCGGCAAGTTTACCGTCGAGAAGGCGCGCTCCAACGAGAAAATCAACCGCGAGCATGTCATTAAGTATGCCGAGCTCGAGCTTGCCTCGCTGGCCGAGTCCGTAGATCTTTCCAAGCTCGGCAACGATGCCTATGAGCCGCTCAATGGAACGCTGACCGATGATCAGATTCAGGCCGCATGCGATGCCGCCAACAACTTCCTGGGCGTCAACGTGACCCTCAAGCTCAACGGCGAGGATGCCGGCAAGGTTGATGGCAGCTCCGTATTGCAGTGGATCAGCTTTGCCGATCCCGCCAACCCAACGCTCGATACGTCGCAGATCAGCAACTGGGCAGCCGAACTCGCCAACGGCTTTAATACCGTGGGCTCCACTCGCTGGTGGACGCGCGCCGATGGCAAGCAGTGCGCCGTCGAAGGCGGCGACTTTGGTTGGTCCATCGACAGCAGCTCGCTCGCCAAGCAGGTCGAGGACGCCATTAACAACAAGCAGACCGGCGAAATCGAGATCAAGTACTCCCAGAAGACCGACACCTTTACCGCAAAGGGAGAGCCCGACTGGAAGGCGTATATCGACGTCGACTTGTCCGAACAGCACGCGCGCTACTATGACGAGAGCGGAAATATCGTTTGGGAGGCCAACTTTATCTCGGGCAAGCCGGGCGAGGACGCCACGCCCGAGGGCGTCTGGCAGATCAACAGCAACGACGGCGGCAGCACCCTGATCGGAGCCAAGGACCCCAAGACCGGTAAGCCCAAATACGAGAGCCCGGTGAGCTACTGGATGCCTTTTGAGGGCAACATGATCGGCTTCCACGATGCCACCTGGCAAAACGACAAGAGCTTCGATAATGCCGAGTCGTACAAGTGGTGCGGCAGCCACGGTTGCATCAACCTGCGCCTGGCAGACGCCAAGGCACTTCACGACTGCATCAAAGTCGGCCTGTGCGTGGTTGTCCACTCGTAGTGCAACGCGCACATTCCTACAACATGGAGCTGCTGCGACCAATCTAACAGTTCCGAAAGAAACCGTCCCATGCGCCCGCCCCAACCGGTGGGCGCATATACTTATCGAGGTACTTTCTATAAAGGAGACGCTATGCCGAATGTCCCCACGACCACCCCGGGCCCGGATGATACCGAGCACACGCCCGAAGATGTCACCGAAACGATTCCTCTGATTACAAACGTACATGCCGATAAGCAGAGCGGACGCGCGAACGATGCGACCGAGATTTCCGATGAAGAGGCATATGCCAAGCTCAAGGCAAAACGTGCCGAACGTCGACGCAAAAAGCTCATCCGACGCGGTATTGCCGCCGGCGTCGTGGGTACCATCGCACTCATTGCCATTGTCGCAACCCTGGTTATCAATGCTCAGCCACAGGGCGCTAGTGGGCCTGTGACCGACATGGTGACCGAGGGTCCGTTTACCACAACGGTCGAGGCGAAAGGCCAGCTCAAACCCATTTCGTCCTCAGTGGTCTCCCCTTCTGTCGACGGCACGGTCGATTCGATCAACGTGCAGGCAGGCCAATCCGTCAACGAGGGCGACGTGCTTATGACCATTAAAAATGACGAGCTCGATCGCAACGTTGCCGAGGCGCAGCGTGCAGTTGCTGCCGCTCAAGAAGACCTCGCCAACGCGCAGAAAGCCGCAGCTGCCGCACAGGCCACCCCAACGACGGACGTCGATGGAGCTTCCGCAGCGGCTGGCGTCTCCGACGCATCAACGGACACGAACGCCGTATCGGCCGCGCAGCGCAGCCTCGCTTCGGCCCAGGCAAACCTCGATCAGGCGAACGCCAAGGCAGGCAGCCGTACGGTCACGGCCCCGAGCTCGGGCAGCATCGTGGAGCTCAACGCCAAGGTGGGCGCCACGGTAACAGGCGGCATGATCATGGGCGAAAGCGATACGAGCGGCGGCAAGCAGTGCATGCAGATCGCCGACCTGTCCAAGATGAAGGTGACCGTGCAGGTGGGCGAAAAGGACATCGCAAAGATCGCCGTTGGACAGAGCGCCAACGTCACGTATCCCGCATTTCCCGATATCGTGAGCCAGGGCACCGTCACGGCTATCGCGTCGGTGGCAAACTCCGACGCCGCCAACGGTGGCGGCGGCAGCGTAACCTTTAACGTCGACATTCTCATCGAGGCGCCCGACGCGCGCCTGAAGCCGGGCATGACGGCCGAGGTATCGGTGGTGACCGAGCAGCTCGACGACGTGGTGATGGTGCCGACGATGGCGCTCATGACCGAAGACGGCGAACACTATTACGTCAACGTGGCGACTGATGACGAGGGCAAGCAAACCCGTCGCGTGAAGGTGACCGTCGTGACGCAAAACGACAACGAAGCCGTAGTCGGCAAGACACAGGTCAAGCGCGACGACCAGGGCAACGAGATCAACCCCAACGTGCCGGTTACCAAGCTGCGCGATGGCGACACCCTCGTCATGGACACCGGAGCGGACGCAACGGCTGACGGCGGCTACGGCGCGGATTCGGGCAGTATGTCTGCCGACGAGGGCATGTAATGCGTCCCGTTATCGACATCCGCAACGTGCACCGCATCTTTGAGAGCGAGGCGGGGTGCGTCCACATCCTGCATAACGTGAGCCTGGCGGTAGATCCCGGCGAGTTCGTCGCCATTACCGGCCCTTCGGGCTCGGGCAAATCAACGCTCATGAACATCCTAGGCTGCCTGGATAAGCCGACGGCGGGCGACTACTACCTGCAAGGGCTCAACGTTGCCGAGCTCGACGATGACGAGCTCACCGAAGTTCGCGCCCTGAGCATTGGCTTTGTCTTTCAGAGCTTCAACCTGCTGCCGCGCCTGTCGGTTATCGAAAACGTCATGCTGCCGCTGGCCTACACCAATGTGCCCCGTAGCCAGCGCGAAATGCGCGCCGTGCACGCGCTGCAGGCCGTCACGCTGCCGGTCGACCACTGGGACCACCGCATATCCGAGCTCTCGGGCGGCCAGATGCAGCGTGTCGCCATCGCACGCGCCCTCGTCAATGACCCGCCCATCATTCTGGCCGACGAGCCGACGGGAAACCTTGACTCCGCCACCGGAGCGCTTGTAATGGAGACCTTCCATAGACTTCAGGAGCGCGGCAAAACCATCGTTCTTATCACACACGACCCCGGCATCGCCGCCGAAGCCGACCGTGCCGTGACCATCCGCGACGGTCGCATTCACGACGGCGCGTATATTCCACATGCACCGCGGACCCTGCGCAGCGCCGTAGATAGCCTGCCCATGATTTCCGCCTCCGCTAACCCGCCGAAAGGAGTGATGGGATGAGCGCCCGCGATCTCATCCAGGAAGCCCTTCACTCGCTCGAGGCCAACAAGGGGCGCAGCCTGCTCACCATCCTGGGCATTGTCATCGGCATCGCCTCGGTTATCGCCATGACTTCGCTCATCGGCGGCATCCAAAACAGCCTGGTCAACAGCCTGGGCCTCAACGCAGCTCGTATGGTTCAGATCTATTCGTCCCAAGAACTCACCGATTCTGACGTTCAGAAGCTTCAAAAACTAGTGCCGCAGATAGAGCAGATCGGAATAGTCGACAGCGCGTACACCGAGTACAAGACCGGCGATAAAAGCTATACCGTCATGGCACAAGGTGTCGATAGCGACATGCTCGACGCCGTGGGGGCCAGCAAGCTCGTTGCGGGGCACACCTATTCCCAGGCCGAGTCCCAATCAGGCTCGCGCGTGGCGCTCATCAGCCGCAACGGCGCCGATCAGCTTTACGGCAACGAACAGGACGCGGTAGGCAAGACTATTGAGGTCTCCAACGGCGAGGTACAGATTGTCGGCGTTATCGACGGCGGCAGCGACTCCATGGGCTCGCTCACGCTGTATATGCCACGCGAAACCATCTCTGGGCTGTTTAGCGACGAGAATCCTTCATTCCCCAGCGTGACGGCACTTGCCGCCGAGGGCACGGACATGGATGAGCTTTGTAAGACCATCGAGTCCAAGGTGCGCGCGATGAAGGGCATCGAGGAGGAGGATGAGTACGACAGTGTATCAGCAACATCCATGAAAAGCGCCATCGATACACTCAACTCCTTTATGGGCGCGTTCTCGCTCATCATGGGCTCTGTCGCCAGCATCTCGCTGCTTGTCGGCGGTATCGGCATTATGAATATGATGCTCACCAACGTAACGGAGCGCATCCGCGAGATCGGCATCCGCCGTGCTCTGGGCGCCAGTCGTCGCGATATCACCGCGCAGTTTTTGGCCGAGTCTTCGGCGCTGTGCGTCACCGGCGGACTGTTGGGTGTCCTGATTGGCTATCTGCTGGCCTGGGCTCTTGCGATGTTTGCCTCCGGATCCGGGATTCTTGGCGAGCTAGGTGCCAGCGGGCAAATCACACCGAGCTTTTCAATCGCCACGGTATTGCTGGCCTTCGCCGTCTCCGTCGGCATCGGCGTAATCTTTGGCTTCTACCCCGCTCGCCGCGCGGCAAAGCTCGACCCGGTGGAGTGCCTACGCTACCAGTAAGCCACCACCAACAAGTTGCGGTGAATTAGGGACTGAATATGCTATCTAGTAGCAAAACAGACACTATTTCACCGCAACTTATTTAAGGGCTGCTTGCGCCAGTTCCGGGCGTCCTCCTCGAGCTATTGGCGGATGACGGTCTTGTACGGCTCGAGCTTGCTCGGGGCGCTCCTCCTCGCGGGCGGGAGGACGCGCAGGCGCGGCGAGCGCCTAGCGCGCGAACTCCCGTAAGAGTGCGTCTTCCACTTCCCGAAGCGAAAGGCCCCCGTCTCCCTCGGCGGGACGGGTGACCACGATGCAGCGCGCTCCCACGTCGCGCGCGGCGGCAAGCTTCTCGGCCGTGCCGCCTACGGTTCCCGAGTCCTTGGTCACAAGCCACTGGGCTCCCACCTGCCGAAGCATCGCCTCGTTGAGCTCGCGGGTGAAGGGCCCCTGCATGCCGATGACGTGCGACGGCGAAAACCCCGCGTCGATGCACTTCGTTATAGCACCGGGCAGCGGGAGCACACGCACGAAGAAGCGCTCCGAGAAATCGGCGACGCGCGTATAGGGAGCAAGCTCCTTGCTCCCCGTCGTGAGAAGCGCGCGACCCGGGTTCTCGGAGAGAAAGCGCGCCGCGCAGGCGATCGACGCGACCGACACGACGCCTTTGGGCAGCGCCTCGGCCGCACGCGCAAGGCGCAGACATCGTACACCCACGGCAAGCGAAGCGGCCCGGATGTTGCCGCTGGCGAGCGTAGCGAAGGGGTGCGTGGCGTCGACGACGATGCGCGCGCCGGAAAGCTCGCGCTCCATGTCGGCCTCGTCGAGCCTGCTCGCATGCACCTCGATGCCCGGAAGCTCGCCCAAAAGCTCGCCTCCGTACTCGGTTGCCGCGTAGGCACGGGCGGGGATGCCCGCCCCGCTCGCCCATTCGCACAGAAGGCGGCCCTCGGTGGTGCCGGCGAAGATGCGCAGCGCCGGCGCAGATGCGGGCGCCGTCACTTCGGGCCGCCTGGGCGCGTGATCTGGTAGAGCAGCGCGTTCATAATGGCGGCCGCCACGGTCGAACCACCCTTGCGACCCCTTGCGACGATGGCCGGCGCGCGTCGCGCGAGTAGCTCCTCTTTCGCCTCGACCACGTTCACAAACCCGACCGGCACCCCAACGACGAGCGCGGGCGCGATCTTCCCCTCGTCCATGAGCTCGGCGAGGCGCAGAAGTGCTGTGGGAGCGTTGCCGACGGCCACGATGAGCGGACCCTCGATGCCGCAAGCTTTGTCCATGCTCGCAACGGCGCGAGTCGTGCCCGCGGCGCGCGCAGCCACGGCGACATCAGGGTCGGCCATGTAGCACACGGCCTTGCAGCCGAGCTTCGCGAGCGCAGGCTTGCTTATGCCTGCGAGCGCCATGTTCGTATCGGTGAGCACCGTGGCCCCTGCGCGCAGTGCGTCGAGCGCACAGTGCGCGGCGTCATGAGTGAAAACGAGGGAATCGGCGTACGAGAAGTCGGCAGTGGTGTGGATGACGCGCTTCACGACGGGTTCTTCGAGCGGCGGGAACGTGCGGCCGCCGAGCTCTTCGGTGATGATCTCGAAGCTGCGCCGCTCGATGTCGCCGGGCGCCATCTCCTTGGAATCCATCTAGTACTCCACTCCTTCCCTTGCACATATCCCCTGCTCGTAGGGGTGTTTCTCGCACCGCATCTCGGTTATGTAGTCGGCCTTCTCCACGAACTTGCGGGAAGGCGCGCGCCCGGTGAGCGCTACTTCGACGCCGCGCGCGGACATATCGAGCGCGCGGTCCACGAGCGCCTCGTCGACAAGCCCCTTCGAAAGCGCATCGAGCGCCTCGTCGAGCACGAGCAGCCCCTCCTGCGCGCCCTCGAGCTCGGCAAGCGCGGAAGCGAGGTTCCCATCGTGCAGCTCGCACGTAGCGGCAAGTTCTTCCGACGACATCGACCAGGTAAACTTGTCCGACACCTTCCCCGCGAACACGGGCACGCCGAAATGCTCGGCGAGCAGGCGCGCCTCCCCGCTTTCGCCGTCTTTCAGGAACTGCACGACGACGACGCGGCGGCCTGCGGCGAGCATGCGAAGGGCGAGGCCCATCGCCGCCGTGGTCTTGCCTTTGCCGTCGCCATGATACACGTGAATCATACGCCCTCCTCGATAATGCGGTAGACATACTCCATGTCGAGCGCTCCGCGCACGACGTCGGCCAGGCGGTCGAACTCGCGCGCACGGTGATCGGCCGCGGACGCCGCGCCCGCAGCACCCACGACGCTCTCGGGCAGGCCGCGCATGCGCGCGAGCGAGCGCGCGAGGGCGAGCGCCACCCCCGGTTCGTCGAACAGGCCGTGGAGATAGGTTCCGAACACGTTTCCGCAGGCCGCGCCTTCTGGTTTGCCGCCAATCGTGCCCGCAGGGGCGCAGGAGACGGTCGTTTCGCCGTCGTGAATCTCGTACCCACGCGCCGTCATGCCGTTCCACACCGAGAACGCGCCTTGGGCGCCCGTGATGCGCAGCTCCGACTGGGCGAGGCGCTTTTCCTCCTTGAACACCGTACTTGCAGGGATGAGCCCGAGCCCGCGCGCGGTGCCAGCGCCTTCCCTGCCGTGCGGGTCCGAAAGCTCGTCTCCCAAAAGCTGGTAGCCTCCGCATATGCCGAGCACCGGCGTGCCCGCGCCCGAAAGCGCGCGTACACAGGCTCCGATGCCGCTAGCCGCAAGCCAGCGCGCGTCGTCGACCGTGGACTTCGAGCCGGGAAGCACCACCAGGTCGGGTCGGCCCAGATCTGTCGTCGAGGAAACGTAGCGCACGCCCATGCCGGGCACGCGCGAAAGCGGGTCGAAGTCGGTGAAGTTCGACAGATGCGGAAGGCGCACGACGGCGACGTCGATGACGCCGCGCGCCTCGCGGGCAGTTAGGCGCGGCGCGAGCGAGTCCTCGTCGTCCAGGTCGAGCGTAAGATACGGCACGACCCCCACGACGGGAACCCCGCACATTTTCTCGAGCGGAGCCAAACCCGGACGCAGGATTTCCACATCGCCGCGGAACTTGTTCACCATAAGCCCCCGCAAAAGCGCGCGGTCCTCGGGCGCAAGGAGCGCGACCGTGCCGTAGAGCTGGGCAAACACCCCGCCTGGGTCGATGTCGCCCGCGAGCAGCACGGGGGAGGACACGGCGCGCGCGAGCCCCATGTTGACGATGTCGTTTTCGGCAAGGTTGATTTCGACGGGACTGCCGGCGCCCTCGATGACGATGACGTCGTTTTCCTCCGCGAGCGAATCGAACGCCTCCAAAATCTGCGGCATGAGCGCCTTCTTTCGCGCGAAGTAGTCCCTCGCAGCGAAGGCTCCCTGCGCCTTGCCGGCCACGATGAGCTGGCTTCGGTGATCGCTTTCGGGCTTGAGCAGGATGGGGTTCATGCGCACGTCGGGCGCGATGCCGCACGCCTCGGCCTGCATGATCTGAGCGCGCCCCATCTCGAGCCCGTCGGCCGTGACACCGCTGTTGAGCGCCATGTTCTGGCTCTTGAAGGGAGCCACGCGCAGGCCGTCCTGCGAAAGCACACGGCACAGCCCCGCCGCAAGCAGGCTCTTCCCCGCGTTCGACATGGTGCCCTGGATCATGATGGGCTTCGCCCTACCCACGGGTATCGACCTCCTTCGCCGAGCCTCGGCCATCCGCGCCCGCCATAGCGCCGCTGCAAGAAGCGCCGCCCCGTTCGTCGGGTTCGCCTTCGCCCGATGCGCCTTCCGCCCGAAGCGCGCGGCTGAACGCCATCGCAAGCCGGGCATTCTCCTTGTGCGTGCGCACGGCGACGCGGCACCAGAAACGGGACAGTATCGAAAACGAGTCGCACGTGCGGACCAAAAGCCCCTGTTTATACAGGCGCTCGGGGATGTCTTTCGCCGGCGTGCGGACTAAAAGGAAGTTCGCATCCGACGGCACGACGGAAAGCCCGAGCGAGGAGAGCTCGTGGGAAAGCCACGCTCGCTCGCCCGCCAATACATCGCGCGTGCGCGAGACGTATTCGACGTCTTCCAGGGCGGCGATGCCCGCGGCCTCGGCGACCGAGGAGACGGGCCACGCCTGCCCCGCCCGACGAATCCCCTCGATGAGTTGGGCGTTTCCGCTGATCAGATACCCCAACCGCAACCCTGCCATTCCGTAGAGCTTGGTGAACGCGGAGAGCACGGCCACATGGTGCGAACACGCGGCGCGTGCGGCCACGCTCCTTTCGCGGGCGTCGGGCGCAAATCCGAGGAAGCACTCGTCCACGACGAGCAGCGCGCCCACCTGCTCGCAGCGGCAAGCCGCGGCATCGATCACGCGGGGGTCGACGAGGCGCCCCGTCGGGTTGTTCGGATTGCAGAGGTACGCCACGTCTCCCGGCCCCTCGATCGCGCGGGCGAAGGAGGCGGGCACGTCGAAGTCATCCGCCTCGGAGAGCGGGAACTCCTGCACGCATGCACCGTAGTACGATGCCGCCTCCGCATATTCAGAGAACGTCGGCGCGCACACGACGATGCGTTTCGGGCGCACCGCCGCGGCGAGCCGCCAGATGATGTCAGACGCGCCCGCGCCGCAGACGATAGTATCTTCGGGAATGCCCTGGGCGCGCCCTAGGGCGCGAACGAGTGCGAGGCTTTCCCTATCGGGGTAGGCGTCGATTTGAGAAAGCGCCTTGCAAGCTGCGGCGACGGCGCGCGGCGAGGGGCCTGCCGGATTCACGTTCACCGAGAAGTCAATGAGGTCGGAGGCGCCCCCTTCGCAAGCGATGCCGAGCGATTGCGAGCTGCCCCCATGCGTACGGGCGCGCAGGATTCCCCCGGCAGCCTGGGGCGCGGCGTGGTCTTCCCTCATGCCATCGCCCCCACGGCGAGCACGACCGCCGCGCGCGCGGCGCCGAAGACGACGAGCGCGCATACGGACGCGGCGAGCATGAGCCTTGTCGCCCGTGCGATGTCGCCCCACTCGATTTCGCGGGACGCGTCGCCTATCGTCGGTTTCTCAACGAGCTTGCCGAAATACACCGCGGGTCCCGCCAGGCGCAGCCCGAGCGCGCCCGCGCACGCTGACTCGGTCTGCGCCGAGTTGGGGCTCGCATGGCGACGCCTGTCGCGGCGCCAGATGCGCGCCGCCCCGCGCGCGTCGAGCCCGACGATCGGGCACACGGCGATCATGAGCAGGGCCGATAAGCGCGAGGGAATCCAGTTCACCGCATCGTCGAGGCGCGCCGAGGCGCAGCCGAAGTCGATGTAGCGCTCATTTTTGTAGCCCACCATGCTGTCGAGCGTGTTCACCGCCTTATACGCCATGCCCAAGGGCGCACCCCCGATCATAAGGTAGAAAAGCGGCGCGATGACGCCGTCGCTCGCGTTCTCCGCCACCGTTTCCACGGCGGCGCGCGCAACGCCCTGCTCGTCGAGAACAGACGTGTCGCGTCCCACGATGAGCCCGACGGCTTCGCGAGCCGCGACAAGGCCGCCCTTCGAGAACGCGCGGGCCACGGCCAGGCTCTGGCGGCGAAGCTCGCATGCCGCGAGAATCTGATAGCTTGCCCATGCCTCGGCCACGAAGCGCAAGCCGGAGTGAACCATGCCGCAAAGATGCAGGATTCCCCAGGTCAAAAGCCCACACGCAAGCGGAAGCGCCACGGCGAGCACAAGCCCTGCGGCGCGCGTGCCCGCGGACGTTTGCGGGAATGCGCCCCGCAGGCGGCCTTCGGCCCACGTGATCGCGCGCCCCATGGCGACGACGGGATGGGGAAGCCAGCGCGGGTCGCCGAAGGCAAGGTCGGCCGCTAACCCGGCGGCGACGGCAAGAATCGTCATCACCGGGCATCGCCCCCCGAAGCGGGCCGAACGTCGCGAAGGCAGCGCCCATCCCAGGTGGCGGCCCATGCACCACCCGGCTCGGTATGCACGTCGAAGTATCCCATTTTCGGGACAGCTAGCTCGGAGAGCAGCGCTTTCACGGTACCCGCGTGAACGACGAAGACGGCGCGCCCACTCCCCTGGGCGCGCTCCGATTCGCACGCCTCCCGAAACGCCGCGACGACGCGGCGGGTGAAATCGCTCTTGCCCTCGCCATGCGGGCAGCGCGTCTCACACCAGGAGTCTACCCAGGCGCGGTAACGCGCATCCTCTTTAAGTTCGGCGGCGCTTCGCCCCTCGAAGTCGCCGAAATCTATCTCGCGCAGACCGGGGCACGCCATAAGCTCCGCGTTCGGGAAGAGAATGCGTGCCGTCTGGTCGGAGCGGGCCATGCCGCTCGTGATAACACGGAACACGTCACGATCGCACGCGAGGTCGCGCAAAGCGCGCTCGCCCGCGCTCGACAGGGGCTCGTCGGTGCCCGCCCCGCTGTAGCGATGGTCTTCCGTGCCCGCCGTGGCACCATGGCGCACGAAGATGACTTCCAAAGGCGCGCCCGCGCCCAGCGTCCCTCGAGGCGCATCGGCAAGGTTTCCTTTGATGACCTGGGGAATCCCGCACGTCATGCGCACGACGACGTCGGCGCGCGCAGCGAGCGCGCATCCCAGGCGCCCCGCGCGCTCGCGCCATTGGGCGTCTTCCGCACGCATAGGGACGACCCCCGAGCCGACCAAGGTCAGAATCACTGCGTCGAAGCCAATCAGCCGCTCGAGCGCCCGGTCAGCGTCGAGCGTGCGTACGAGTTCCTCAGCACGGTACGCGACACGGCCGGCAAAAACCGCGGGCACGACGCCCTCCGCAAGCTGCGCCGCGTCGACGAAATCGTCCGCCGCGAACCCGAGCTTTTCGCGCACGAAGGTCCTCTTCCCCGAATGCGCGCCACCTACCACGAGCATCATAGGAGCATGCCCCCCGCCACCAGCATGGCAAGCATCGCGAGCTCGGCCCATTGCAGAAACCATCCGGCCAAATCCCCCGTCACCCCGCCGAAGCGGGACAGGGCAACATGGCGATACCACGCGAGCGCCAAAAGCCCCGCCACCGCCATAAGGGCGCCGACGGCCCGAGCGCACGCGACCATCCCTGCAGCCGAAGCCGCAGCGAAAGCGCAAAGCGGCACGACGATCGCCGCGCGCTTCTTCGAAGGCGAGAGTCCCGCGGCCATGCCGTCCGCCCGCGCGGCAGGCCAGCATTCAACGGCGAGCCCCGAAAGCGCGCGGGAGAACACGAGCGAGCACAGAAGCGCGAGGAACGCCCCCGCCGTAAGCGGCAGCGCGGTGAACAGGGAAAACTGCAGAATAAGGTACACGACAACACCGATGACCCCGAAGGCGCCCGCCCGCGGGTCGTGCATGATCTCGAGCTTTCGCTCGCGCGGGGCCCAACTTGCAAGCGCATCGGAGGTGTCGCAGAGCCCGTCTAGGTGGATGCCACCCGTCACCGCCACAGGCAGCGCCACGAGCACGGCCGCGACGATGGTCGCGGGCACGACAAGCAGGTTAGCCACGTACCCCCACGCCGTCATGAGGAAGCCTTCCGCAAGGCCCACCAGGGGAAACGCGGCAAGCGCATGGGTTGACCCGAAATCGGTCCAGGCCGATTTCGGGACGGGGATGCGCGAGAACGTTCCGAACGCCGCGCCGATTGCCTCTGCTATCTTCACCTTGTAGGTCCTTCGCCTTTCATCCACACGGGAATCCCGCATACCACTTCGACTGCGCGGTCGGCCATCGCCGTCACGCCCTCGTTCACGCGCGCGAGCGCGCGCCTCCACGCCTCGGTCCCCTCATCGTAGCGCATCCCATCGGCGAACACGTCGACGGTGACCACCACCGTATGCACAGCGGCCTGAGCGAGCCGTTCGATGCCTCCGAGCACCTCGCGCGCCGCAGCGTCGGGGTCACGTGGGGGCAAGCCGCCTTCCGGGAAGAGCTCGTTCGCAACCAGGTTGCCCACGTCCTCCAAAAGAAGCGTGCAGCCGCGCGGAAGCCCGGGCACTGCAGCGCCCACGTCACGCGTGCGCTCGAGGGTGGAAAACCCCTTGCCCTCGCGCAGCGCCCGATGGCGCGCGATGCGGCGGGCGCCCTCTTCCCCGAAGGGCTCCATCGTTGCCAGGTACACGCGGGGCCCGTCGTGCCCGAGGCACAGGGACTCGGCGTAGGCGCTCTTGCCGCTCGCGGCGGCGCCGATAACGAGCGTCACCGTCATTTCCAGGCCTCGAAATGCTCGTAAGCAGCCATGCCGGTCGCCGTGAACGTCTTCCCATCCCGGTACACGCGCAGCGCCGAATCCAGAAGGGGCAGATACGCCATGGCGCCCGCGCCCTCGCCCAAGTGCATGCCTGCGTCGAGGGGTGCCTTTATGCCGAGCTCGCGAAGGAGCTCCTGGCTTGCGGGTTCACTTGATGCGTGGGTGCCCACGAGGTAGCCCAAGGCGTTGGAGCACAGGCGCGCCGCGCACAGGGCCGCCGTGCAGGATACTACCCCGTCGAGGAGCGCCGGAGCCTTCGAGGCCGCGGCCCCCAGGTAGAAGCCGCACATCGCCGCGATGTCGAAGCCGCCCACCTTCGAGAGCACGTCGATCGGGTCGGCGGGATCGGGCGAGTTCGCGTCGATAGCGCGCTCGACCACGTCGCGCTTGCGCGCGAGTGAGGCGTCCGAGAGCCCCGCGCCGCGCCCGACGAGGCTCCGCGCGTCCGCCCGGAGGAGCACTGCGGCCACCGCCGCCGAGGTGGTCGTGTTGCCGATGCCCATCTCGCCCGCGACGAGAAGGCGCACGTCGGCGCGGGCAAGCCCGCACGCGACGGCGATTCCGACCTCGATTGCGCGCACGGCCCCATCGCGAGACATAGCGGCGCCGTGCGCGATGTTGTCGCTCCCCCGCCGCACGTTCGCGCGCACCATGCGCGCGTCTTCTATGCCCCGGGCCATACCCACGTCGACGGGCACGACCTCGGCACCCGCGAACGCCGCCATGCGGCAGGCACTCGTGGCCCCCTCGCACATGTTGCGCGCGACGGCTCGCGTCACGTCTTGCCCGCTTTGCGACACGCCTTCGGCAACGACCCCGTTGTCGGAGAAGAATACCGCGAGTGCACGGGGAAACTCGGCCACCTCGGCGCTCCCCTGAGCCGCGGCGATACACGCGACGGCGTCTTCAAAGTCGCCCAATCCCCGCAAGGGATGCGCGATGGAGTCCCACTCGGCGTACGCGGCGGCGCGGGCGCACTCGTCTGCGGGCGCGATCCGGGAGAGCGCGGCTTCGAGCACGGCGCCCGGCGCCGACGAGAACGCGCGCTCGACTTCCTCGCGGATGCAGGCCAACGCGGTTTCGGTTGCTTCAGCCATGCCGTCTCCTCTCTGCGAACGACGCTGCGGCAGACGCGAACGTGCGCGCAACGTCGGGGTTCGCAGGATAGTACACATGCGGGAAGCCCGCAACCAGGGACGGGGTGGTCGTCATGCACGGCCAGCCCTTGTCGCGCCGGGGCTTCTGCGCCCAGAAGTCGCCGCCCGGGCAGGTGGACTGCCAGTAGTGGAACTCGTGCGCGCGGATGCGTGTGCCGCGCGGCCCGTAGAGCCCGTCGCGTTGGGAAGTGAGCTCCACGTACCCGAAATGGGACAGCCTTCCCCCGTTCTCGCTTGCGCCTTCAAGGGCGCCCGCAACAGGCCAGCGCCGCCCCTCGCTATCGGCGATTTCACGCTGCAGGTACAGAAACCCACCGCATTCGGCGACCGTCGGCATGCCGGATTCCACCGCGCGCCGCACCGCCTCGCGCATAGGCGCGTTCTCGGAGAGCTGCCGCGCATGGAGCTCCGGGTAGCCGCCTCCCAGATAGAGGGCGCTTGTCCCCCGGGGCAACTCACTATCACACAAGGGGCTGAAAAAGGCCAGCTCGCAACCCAGGTCCTCGAGCGCGCGCAGGTTCTCCTCGTAGTAGAACGAGAACGCCTCGTCACGGGCGACGGCGACGATGGGCCGCGCTCCCGCGATCGGCTCCAACCGGTAAGGTTCCTCGCGGATATCGGGTGCCGTCGCCGCTGTTTCGAGCAAGCGGTCGACGTCGACGGTCTTTTCCACCAGCTCGGCCATCTTGTCGATGCGCGCGGAGAGCTGCTCGACCTCGTCGGCGGTCACAAGCCCCAGATGCCGGCTTTCGAGCGAGAACGCCTCGTCGGCGGGGATATTCCCCAAAACCGCGACGCCCGTGTGCTTCTCGATCGCAGGCGCCGCGTAGGCGCAGGCAGCGGCGCTCGTCTTGTTCAACACGACGCCGCGCACGTTCGCACAAGGCAGGAACTCGGCGATGCCGCGGATTACGGCGGCGAGCGATAAAGACGCCCCGCGCCCGTTCACCACTAAAACGACCGGCGTTTCCGTGTCGCGCGCAACCTGGTAGCTGCTCGCGTCGGCCACGCCGGGCGCCATGCCGTCGTAGAAGCCCATGACCCCCTCGAGCACCGCGACATCCGCACTCGCGGCGCCGCGTGCGAGCAGGGCGCGCAGCGTCGGGGCGTCGGTGAAGAAGCCGTCTAAGTTGCCCGAGCGCGCACCCACGACGCGACGATGAAAGAGCGGGTCAATGTAGTCGGGGCCGCATTTGAAGGCCGCGCATGCAAGGCCGCGGCGTGCGAGCGCGCGCAGGAGCGCGCACGTAACGACCGTCTTGCCGCTCCCGCTCGAGGGCGCAGCGACCATGAAGCGCGGGATGGTCGTGCTCACCGGGCGCCGCCTTCCCCACCTGCACCACGCGCGCTGACGAGGAACACGGGGTTTTGCGCCTTCATAAGATGGTGCGAGCCTACAGCCTCGGCGCGGGCGGCCGACACCTGGCACGCCTCGAACCCCTTAAAGCGCGAACCCGAGAGGAGCGCGCACGCCTCGGTGAGCGTCTCAACGGTGACGCATGGCACACACAGGCGAACCTGCGAGTTTTTCTCGAGCGCCGCCTCCACGATGGAGGGAAGCTCACCCGCGCTCCCGCCGACGAACACGGCGTCGGGGACGGGCAGTTTCGCGAGCGCTTCGGGGGCGACACCGGGGACCGCATGCACGTTGCCGCAGCCGAATGCATCCGCGTTCTCTCGGATGAGCCGCACGCCGGCCGCGTTGCGCTCGACCGCCCATACCGACCCCACTCGCGCGACGAGCGCCGCCTCGATCGACACGCTCCCCGTGCCGGCGCCGACGTCCCACACGGTGTCGGTCGCGGTAAGGCGCAGCTTCGCGAGCGCGACGGCGCGCACCTCCTGCTTGGTCATGGGAACGTCGCCGCGGATGAAGAGCTCGTCGGGAATGCCCGAGGAAGCGTACGGCCAGCGGGAGCTCGCGGCGCGGGATGCGCCCGCAGAGTCCGCCGCGGAAGAAGCCGCCGTGGGCGCAGACGCACCGGCAGGCGCCTCAGAGGCTACGCTAGAGCCCGCGGGCGAGCCGGCGCCGCCTGCGAACTCGATAAGCATCACGTTCAAGTCGTCGAACGTCTGACCTGCAATTTCACTTGCGGTCGCGCAGGTGATGCGCTCCTCGGGGTACGACAGGCGCTCGGCCACCGTCACGCGCGCGTCCCCGAAGCCCGCATGCACAAGCTCACCCGAAAGCCGCGAGGGGTCTTCCCCGCCCGACGTGACGAGGAAGAGTTCACCTGCGCGCTCGGCCTCGGCCACGATGTCGCACGCCACGCCGTGAGCGCTCGCGAAGCGCCAATCCTGCCATGGACGCGCGAGGCGCGCGGCGAGATACGACGCTGAGCTTATGCCGGGAATGACGCGCACGTCCACCTGCGCGTCGCCGGAGAGCGCCTCCACCAGGCGGCGCGCGCCACTGAACAGCCCCACATCGCCCGTCATCACGACCACGGCGCGCTGCCACGACGCCGCATCGGTGAGCGCGGCGACGATGTCCGCCGTCTTCACGAGCTCGCATCTCACCACGTCGGGCGGCACGTCGATGCCGGCAAGCGCGCGATGAGCGCCGATGACCACATCGGCGATGTCGATCGCGTCGAGCGCCGCGCGCGAGAGCAAGTCGGGGTTTCCGGGCCCCGCCCCGATTATCGTTACCTTTCGCATGGAATCTCCCGATACCCGCGCGGCGTGACCATACGGCCGCCTACGCGCTTCGTGTCCGCGTTGCCGACGAACACGGTGGTGAACATGTCGGCGTCGAGCTCCCCCAGCTCGGAGAGCCTGCACATGCCCGACTGCTGCCCCTCGCGCCCGATGTTGCGTACCCAGCCGCAGAGCGTGTCGGGGGCCTTCCATTCGAGCATAATCTTCGCCGCGCGCGAGAGCCTGTCGGCGCGCTTTCTGCTGCGCGGGTTGTACAAACAGATGCAGAAGTCGGCGCTCGCCACGGCGGCGAGCCTGCGCTCGATGACCTCCCACGGCGTGAGCAGGTCGGAGAGCGACACGACCGCGAAGTCGTGGGCAAGCGGGGCGCCGAGCACCGCCGACCCGCTCTGAGCCGCGGTGGCCCCGGAGATAACTTCCACGTCTACATCGGGGTAGTCCTCCGCAAGCTCCAGCACGGGGCTCGCCATGCCGTAAACGCCCGCGTCACCGCTGCACACGAGCGCCACGGCTTCTCCGCTCTGCGCGCGCGAAAGCGCCAGACGGCACCGTTCGACCTCGTGCATCATCGGCGTCGCGAGATGCGCCGCGTCGGGCACGGCGGCAAGCGCGAGCTCCACGTATTTCGTGTACCCAACAACGATGTCGGCCGCCTCGAGCGCGCGCCGAGCCGCAATCGTCATGCCGTCGGGGCCGCCCGGGCCGATCCCCACCACGAAGAGCTTTCCCATCACCGCTCCTTAAACGAAAGTTCGATAGATACTTTGGAAAACGCGACGGTCACGCCGCCGTGAGCGAGCTTCGGGAAGATAAGTTTGCCCCCGCCCGCGAGCGCCGCGCGCTCGCACACATTGTCGACCCCCACCGTCGCGCGCACGAAATCAGATGGCGAAACGCTGCCTTCGACCTGCGACAACTCCTCTGCGGAATACGTCGCAAGCGGGATATTGCGCGCGCGGCAGAAGGCGAGCAGACCCTCCTCGTGCGCCTTCACGTCGATCGTCGCCGCCTCGCGCACGGCCAAAGGCGAGATGCCCGCCTGCCCGCACGCGAGAAGAAACGCCTCCCCGATCGCTTCGGCGCACGCACCGCGACGGCACCCTATGCCCGCAACGATACAGGGCACGACAAGGCGAAGCGGCTCGGGCGCAGGCGCCTGCACCCGCATGCCCGCCGGCATCCCCGTCTCACCGGCGGGCACGACCTCGTCCGTTGTCTCCGCCGCGCGAACGAACGCGCCTGCATTCGCGCCAGCGAACGGCGACACGACGATATCGGCCCGAGCGCGGTCGGACGCAATGTCTACCCCCTCAGGCGGCTGTCCCGAAATCGGCATGTCGGAATAGAGTGCCACGCGCCCGCCCGAAAGCAGCCGCGCCGACACTCGCTTGATGGCCTCGGGATTCGAAACGGCGAGCCCCGCACAGCGCGCCCACGTATCCACCGCCCACACGCCGCGGACGTCGGTCGCCGTGGTGATGACGGGGATGGCCCCTACCGCGCGGGCCACAGTTTGCGCAAGCTCGTTCGCACCGCCCAAATGCCCCGACAAAAGCGGGACGGCAAAGCGCCCCGCCTCGTCAATCACCACAACCGCGGAATCGGTTGCCTTCGAAGCGACATGCGGCGCGATCGCCCGCACGGCGATGCCCGCCGCGCCCACGAACAGAAGCGCGTCCGACGCTTCCCACGCGAGCGCCGTCCATGCGCGCAGGTCGGCCTTCCCCTCGCCGAACCCGCGCGAAACGGAAACGTCCCAGCCAGGGTCGTCTTCACCTGTCTGTGCGCAATCGGAAAGCGCGTGTGCGGTGCGCACCGCCAACGCATACCCCCTCTCAGTGAACGCTATGCAGGAAACCCTCATCTAGCGCACCACCATCGTCGAGAAGTAGCTGCCCCGATCGGGCACATCGTCGAGCGAGCGGTACACGCGCTCGCCCGGAAGCCCACAGTCCTCTACAAGCTCGGCACCGTCGAAGGCACCCTCCTCGCAAAGGAAGCGCTTCGTGTCCGCAAGCGAGCGGCGCGCCTTCATGACCACCTTCGTCCCCGGCCAGCCGATTGCACGGCGCACCCCGTACAGAACGCCTTTACTCATACGTCGCCCCCAATTTCCTGATAACTGCATCGGCGCCCGACGTGCGGAAAAGCTCGCGGCGCTCGGCGTCGAACACGACCGCGGCGATGTCGCATGCGCCCGCCGCGCGGCGGCGCAACCTGTCCTCGATTGCCGCAGCGAGCGAGGCGCGCGCAGCGTCCCCCACGCCGGCGGCCTCGATTACCTCGAGCGCCGCCGTGGTCGTGACCGACGACAGGATCTCACGCACGGTCTTCGCGCCCGCGCCGGCCAAGGCCGCGTGGGCGGCCAGAATCTCCGCGCGGCAGTCGGCGGTACGCGAATGGGTGTCCATGATGCCGCCCGCGACCTTCACCAACTTGCCGATGTGTCCCACAAGAAGGACATTAGTAAATCCCTCGCGAACGCAGCAATCAATCGCATCGCCCACAAAGTTGGAGATAAAGACCACCGGCGCACCGTTTAGGTGGAAATGCCCCGAGATGAACTGCCCGCCGTAGTTGCCGGGCGTGAGCACGACTCCGCGCCGCCCCATAGCCGCATGCTGCCGAATCTCGAGCTCGATGCTGTCGCGCAAAGCAGCGAGGCTGCGCGGCTCGACGATGCCCGTCGTGCCCAGGATGGAGATGCCGTCCTTTATCCCCAGGTGCGGGTTGAAGGTCTTTTCGGCAAGGGCAACACCCTCGGGTACCGAAATCGTCACAGCAATATTTCCAGAAAAGCCGTGCGCGGCGCACACCTCGCGCACCGCCGAAGTGATCATCGCGCGCGGCGTCGCGTTGATGGCGGCCGCCCCCACCGGCTGCTCGAGCCCGGGCAACATCACGCGCCCCACGCCCACGCCGCCATCGACGGAAACTTCCGATTCGCGCGCGGGCACGCCCTTGCTGCCCGCAGCGCCCGCGCCCGAGCCCGCATGTTCCACGCGCGCGTACACGAGCACGCCGTCGGTCACATCGGCATCGTCGCCTGCGTCCTTTCGCACGGCGCACTGGGCGCACCCCTCGCCGATGCATGCGTCGACCACGTCCACCTCGACGGGCAGCCCGCCGGGGGTGACGATCGACACGCGGCCGACGGGCTTTCGCGACAAGAGCATCTCGCAGGCCGCCTTCGCCGCGAGCGCGGCGCAGCTCCCCGTGGTGTAGCCGCAGCGCAGGCGGGTCGTCCCGGTATATATGTAGTGCTCGAAGGCCACGCTAGCTGCTCGCCTTCCGATACCCCGTGGCAAACGAAGGGTCATAAAGCTTGCTGCGCTCGTAGGACTCCGCTTGCGCGCCGTCGTGCGCAAGTCCGCCGCGAGCTCCGAGCACGCGGCCCACCACCACGAGCGCCGTGCGGTCGATGCCCTCTCGCGCGCCCGCATCGGCGAGCGTGCCCACTGTGCATCGCACCACGCGCTCCTCAGGCCAGGTCGCCTTGTACACGAGCGCCGCCGGCTCATTGGAGCTGCGGCCCGCGGCCAAAAGCTCGGCGGAAAGCTCGGCGAGCATACCCGAGCTCAGGAAGATGACCATAGTCGAGCCGCTTTCCGCCATGGTGCGCATGCCCTCGCCCGCGGGCATGGGGGTGCGTCCGGAAAGCCGCGTGATCACGACCGACTGGCTGATTCCCGGCAGCGTGTATTCCTGGCGAAGCGCCGCCGCGGCACCGCAAAAGCTCGACACGCCGGGCACCACCTCGTAGTCCACGCCGCGCGCGTCGAGCGCGTCCATCTGCTCCTGGATGGCGCCGTACAGGCACGGGTCGCCCGTGTGCAGGCGCACCACTTCCTCGCCCCGTGCATCCGCCGCGCACATCACGTCGAGCACTTCCTCCAAGGTCATGTGCGCGCTGTCGTAGACGACGCAGGATTCCTTGCACTCGGCGAGCAGCTCGGGGTTCACAAGGCTCCCCGCCCAAACGACCACGTCGGCCGCGCGCAGAAGGCGCGCCCCGCGCAGCGTGATAAGGTCGGCGGCGCCCGAGCCTGCGCCAACGATATGAATCATCCGAGCCTTCCCTTCCCGTTTCTCATCGCAACCGTTTACGCCGCCATTCGCGCAGCGGACAAAACACGGCGCCTGCGGCGGCAATCGGCGCAAATACGCAGGCAGGAGGCGCAATGCCGCCCGCCCTGACTTTGACACGTTCACAAGTGCCCTCTATCATAGTAAAAGTTTCGGCAACGAGCATATGACAATCGGATAAAAGGAAATGACCGGCGCGGCGCCCGCACAGCCCGCGCTGGCTTGCGGAGGGAACCAGGTGGGAATCCTGGGCAAGGGACATTACTGTGTAGGACGCGCAGGCGAACCGTCTCGCGCCCCAAGCCAGACTGCTTCGCCTTTTCCTCACGGCATCGCCGTGGCGTTAGCTCCTTGTGAACCCCGAGGGGCGCGCTTTTCTTTCGCTTGTGCCGACAAGCAACTGTCGCCGGGGGACCGGCAAACCGAGGAAAGGAAAAACCATGTCCGACCAGATGTCACGCCGCGGCTTCATGGGCGCCGCAGCAACCGGAGCCTTCGCGCTCGCCGGAGTCGCGCTCGCGGGCTGCTCCAGCACCTCCGCGAGTTCCGAGAAATCGAGCGAAAAGGAGAAGGCCGTGAAGCCGGTCATCCTCGTCACGAGCTTCGGCACGAGCTACAACGACTCGCGCCACATCACCATCGGCGCCATCGAAGACGCTATCCGCGAGAAGTACTGGCAGGACTACGACATCCGCCGCGCCTTCACCGCGCAGATCATCATCGACAAGCTGAAGAAGCGCGACGGCATCACGATCGACAACATGACCGAGGCGCTCGACCGCTGCGTGGAAGACGGCGTGAAGGAAATTGTCGTGCAGCCGACGCATCTCATGGCTGGCCTGGAATACGCCGACGTGAAAGACGAGCTCGACAAGTACGCCGACAAGTTCGACAAGATCTCGCTCGGCGACCCGCTGCTCACCTCCGACGACGACTACAAGAAGGTGGCCGCAGCCATTAAGGAGAACATGGCGTCCTTCGACGACGGCAAGACGGCGCTGTGCCTCATGGGCCACGGCACCGAAGCCGATTCCAACGCCGACTATGCCAAGATGCAGGAAGTGTTTAAGAACGAGGGCTTGACGCAGTTCTTCGTCGGCACCGTCGAGGCTGAGCCGACCTGTGAGGATGTTATCGCCGCCGCGAGCGCCGCAGGGTACAAGAAGGCCGTGCTCGCGCCGTTCATGGTGGTCGCGGGCGACCACGCGAACAACGACATGGCAGACGAGACCGACCCCGACAGCTGGGCTGCAAAGTTCGTGGCCGCTGGCTTCGAAGTGACGTGCCTGCTCCAGGGTCTGGGACAGAACGCCGCGGTCGACGACATCTACGTCTCGCACGTGGACGACGCCATCGCCAAGCTGTAAACTCGCCGCGCACGGGGGCGCCGGTCGCGTCCCCGTGCAACGGGCATGCGCCTTCCCCGACCGACGGCGCATGCCCGTTGCATTCGCATCCCGCCCGCCCACCGCACGGCGCGGGCGGTCGAAGCGATTGAAAGGAACCCCCTCCATGTTGAAGAAAACCCTCGCCTTCGCCCTGTCGGCGGCGCTTTTCGCGTTCTCGCTCGCCGGCTGCGGCGGAAATTCAATCGACAGCGCAAAGGCAAGCGATGCCGATTCCCAGGAAAAGACCGAACAGGCGGCCGATGCGCCCGAGGGCGCAAGCGCTGCCCCCATCACCGCCGACAAGGTGGCCGACGGCACCTATCCGATCACCGTAGATTCCAGCTCGAACATGTTCAGGATTGTGGACGCCCAGCTCATCGTGGAAAACGGCTCCATGCACTGCGTGATGACACTTTCCGGCACGGGCTACGGCAAGCTCTTCATGGGCACGAGTGACGAGGCTGCCGCCGCGAGCGAGGCCGACTTCATCCCCTATGTGGAAAACGCGGAAGGCAAGTACACCTACGACGTGCCCGTTGAAGCGCTCGACGAGGACACCGCCTGCGCCGCGTGGAGTATTAGAAAAGAGCAGTGGTACGACCGCACGCTCGTGTTCGAATCCGCCGGCGTCGATCTGCGCGCCGACGCACTGAAGTAACGCCATGCGGTCGATTCTTCCCAAGGGGGAAAACAGAAAGCGCCACAGAATCGCGGCGCGCGCGATCGCCTGCGTTCTCGTCGCCCTGCTCGCGCTTCCCTTCGCGGGGTGCAGTGCGAGCCCGAACGCGACCGGTGCCACGACGGGCTCTCAGGAATACACTGTGAGCGTCTCGCTTTCCGGCGGGTCAGGGCGCGCAAGCATCGCCTCACCAACCACAATTGTGAAGGATGGCGACACCTACACCGCGACCATCACCTGGTCGAGTTCGAACTACGACAAGATGACCGTCGACGGCGTGGACTACGCGCCCATAAACGACGGCGGCAACTCCACGTTCGAGATACCCGTCACGCTCGACGAGGACATCGCCGTGTCGGCCGAGACCGTCGCCATGTCGACGCCGCACACCATCGACTACACGATCCACTTCGACTCATCCACCATGAAGGAGAAATCGGGCGACGAAGCAAGCGGCGGCTCCCCTGCGGGAACGGCTTCAAGCGCCGCGGCCGACTTCCACAACGCCGATTTGGGCTGCGGCTGGAAGCCGACGGGGACGCTTCAGCTTGAATACGCCGAACACTTCACTGTCGACGAGTTCGAAGGCGGCCTGCGGCTTATCTGCATTTCGAACGGGGAGCGCTTCCTCGTGGTGCCGCAAGATGCGAAGGTACCTGATGGGTTGAGCTCCGACATCGCGGTCATAAGGCGCCCCGCCGACAAGGTGTACCTCGTGTCGTCGGCGACGATGTGCCTGGTCGACGCGCTCGATGCGAACGACAATATCATCATGTCGGGCACGAAGGCCGACGATTGCTCGGTCGCGGGCTTCAAAAGCGCACTCGAAAGTGGGGCGATCGCCTACGGCGGCAAGTACAGCGAGCCCGACTACGAGCGAATATCGGCCTCGGGCTGCACGCTCGCCATCGAGAACACCATGATCAACCACACGCCCGATGTGAAGGAAAAGCTGCAGAAGCTCGGGCTCGTCGTGCTCACCGAACAGTCGTCGAGCGAGCCCGAAGCACTCGGGCGCGTCGAGTGGATTAAGCTTTTCGGCGTCCTGTTCGACAAGGAAGACGAGGCCGCGCACCTGTTCAACGAGCAGAAGACCCGCGTCGAGCAAACGTCGGGGCTCGCGTCGTCAGGTAAAACCGTGGCGTATTTCTACATTAACTCGAACGGGGCCGCCGTCACGCGGCGGGCGGGCGACTACGTGGCGCAGATGATCGAGCTTGCAGGCGGCAGCTACGCGCTCGATGACGCGCAGACGGCGTCGACGTCAGGTTCATCAGTAACGCTCGAAATGGAGCGCTTCTACGCGACGGCGAAGGATGCCGACATCATCATCTACAACGGCACCATCGACGAATCGGTTGCCACCTTGAACGACTTCGTAGGCAAAAACGCGCTATTGTCGCAGTTCAAAGCCGTGAAGAACGGCAACGTCTGGGTCACAAGCGCCGACATGTACCAGCAGATGACTTCTACCGCCGACATTATCGACGAGCTGCACGGGGCGTTCACCGGCGATGACGCGAGCGACTTCCATTATCTGAGAAAGCTCGGCTAGCGCCATGAGAAGCCGGCTTTCCATGGCATACGACGAATCGGGGCGCGCCGCGCGGTGTCGCGTCGTGACGGCGCTGCTCGCTGTTGCCCTCATCGTGCTCGTCGGGGCCAACCTGTGCATCGGGAGCGTGCTCGTGCCCGCAGACCACATCCCCGGCATCCTTTCGGGCGGCGCGGCCAATTCCATGGAAAGCCAAGTCATCTGGGAGATTCGCCTGCCGCGCGTGCTTTCAGCCGTGCTTCTCGGCGGGGCACTTTCGCTCTCCGGGTTCCTGCTGCAGACGTTTTTCAACAACCCCATCGCCGACCCGTTCATCTTGGGCGTCTCCTCGGGCGCAAAGTTCGTCGTCGCGCTTACGATGATTGTACTTCTGGGCGCGAACCAGGCCATGTCCTCCCCGGCCATGGTGGCCGCAGCGTTTCTGGGCTCGCTTATCACCATCAGCTTCGTGCTCCTCATCGCACGGCGCATAAGTTCCATGGCCATGCTCATCGTGGCAGGCGTCATGGTGGGATACATCTGCTCAGCGGCGACGAACTTCCTCATCGCCTTCGCCGACGACCAGTCCATCGTGAACCTGCACAACTGGTCTTTGGGTAGCTTCTCGGGTTCGAGCTGGGACGACGTCGCGGTCATCGCGGTCGTGGTGATCACCGTGAGCGCATGCGTATTCGCGATATCGAAGCCCCTTTCCGCCTTCCAGCTGGGAGAAGCCTACGCGAAAAGCGTCGGCGTGAACGTCGCACGCTTCCGCGTGGTGCTCGTCCTTCTAGCGAGCATGCTCTCCGCCTGCGTGACCGCTTTCGCTGGTCCGGTGTCGTTCGTAGGCATCGCAGTTCCGCATCTCGTGAAGTCGGCGCTGAAGTCGTCGAAGCCCATCCGCGTGATTCCTGCGTGCTTCTTGGGAGGCGCCATCTTCTGCGCGGGCTGCGATTTGATCGCGCGCACGCTGTTCTCTCCCGTCGAGCTTTCCATCAGCGCCGTCACCGCCATCTTCGGCGCGCCGGTGGTTATCGCGCTCATGTTGAAGAAACGAGTGAGGTAGATGGGGGAATTCATGCCGCGGCCCAAAACGCTCGGAGGGGGCATTCCATGCTTAGACAGTCCTGAGCTCGCGCGAAAGCGCCAGAAGGCACTTTCGGCTCGTGCGGGACTGCGCGCGGAACGCCTCCTCCGAGCGGAGTCGAACCTCGAAACCCCGGTCGAAACGCAGGCTGACGGAGCACCGCTTTTCCGCATAAGCGACCTGTCGGCGGGCTACGACAAGAAGGTCGTAGTCGAAGGCGTCGATCTGGAGGTTCGCGCGGGCGACGTCGTGGCGCTCATCGGGCCGAACGGCTCGGGCAAGTCGACCATCTTGAAAACCATCACACGCCATCTGGCACCGCTTGCCGGCGCGGTCGAGCTCGACGGGCGGGAGATTTCCCGATGGAAGACGGCGGAGTTCGCAAGGAACCTTGCCGTTATGCTGACAGATCGCCCCCGGACCGAGCTCCTCACCTGCCGCGATATCGTAGAGGCAGGAAGGCATCCCTACACCGGGCGAATGGGCACACTCTTGCCCGACGACCATAGTCGGGTCGACGAGGCCATGAAAACCGCACATGTGGAAGAGCTCGCCGAGCGCGACTTCATGCAGATAAGCGACGGGCAACGCCAGCGCGTCATGCTCGCACGCGCCATCGCGCAGGATCCGCGTGTGCTCGTGCTCGACGAGCCCACATCGTATCTCGATATCCGCTACCAGATCGACCTGCTGCGAATACTTCGCCACCTTGCGAAATCGCAGAATGTGGCTGTCATCATGTCCATCCACGAACTCGAGCTCGCGCAGAAAAGCGCCGACAAGGTGATTTGCGTGAAGGACGGTCGGGTCTTCCGCGCCGGCGCACCCGAGGACATATTCACGCGCGAGACGATTGGCGAGCTCTACGGCCTTCAACATGGCACCTTCAACGAGCGCTTCGGCAGCGTGGAAATTGGGCGCCCGCACGGCGATGCGCACACGTTCGTCATCGCCGGCGCGGGTACGGGGTCGGCTGTGTTTCGCCAGCTCATCCGGCAGGGCAAGGCGTTCTACGCGGGCGTTCTGCACGAAGGGGACATCGACTGTGAGCTCGCGCGCGACCTGGCGGCGGAATGCGTGGCCGAGCGCGCCTTCGAGCCTATCGGGGATAAAACCATAGCCCACGCCAAAGAGCTCCTCGTCCACTGTGCGCGCCTTATCGTGTGCCCCGCCGCCTTCGGCACCATAAACGCCCGCAACGCAGAGCTCGTCGAGTTCGCACGCTCGCATGGTATCGAGGTCATGCGAGCGTGCGAAGGCGCATCGGAGGATTCCCAATTGGAGTGGGAAGGATAAACTGGACTTTTTTAAGGATCCTCAGGCTACAGCTCCTACGCCGGCGAGGTCTCCAAGGCGCCGGAGAACCTCGTGAACAGGAATTTCCACGCCGACGAGCCCAACTAGGCCTAATCCAAGCGAGATTCCAGACTCGAAAGGCCGTTGAGCGTGAGGTCGTTGGCAACCTCCGAGACGCGCTCGATAGGAACCGAGCCATCAGACAATGCCCACGTGCGATAGATACCGATAATACCCGACAGCAAAAACGACAGATAATAGTCGAACATCTCGTCCTTGAGACCTTGAGGCAGCAGATCGCGCTCGGCAATCTCGTGCTCGAGCGGCGCACGAAGACGAGCCATAAAATCATCGAGCGGAATGTTCTCGATAAGTTGACGATTAAGCACCAAGTTGTTGCACAGTGCCTCGTTAACGGTTTTAAAGAAGGTCGCCGCCGCGCCAAGAGCGCGCTCGTTGGTGTCGCCGTCCATTGAAGCAAGCGTTTTCTCGACCGAGTCGACAATCATCTCCACCACATCGACGGCAATGGCATCGAGCAGGCCGTCAACCGTACCAAAGTGAACGTAAAAGGTCTTGCGGTCGACATTGGCCTCGCGCGCAATAGCACTCACCGTAATGTCTGCCAGCGGCTTTTCCATGAGCAGGCGCTCGAAAGCCGAAAGGATGGCATTACGGCTGCGAACGATGCGACGATCAAGACGCGGTTTGCTGGTTGCCATGGGCGTGTCCCTTCGATATGCGAGCATTCATCAACAGATGAGAGATAATCTACGTAAGAGGATTATCCCCCATACAGCACAAATATGCCTCGCATCATGAAGAACGCACGACTGCCCTACTGCGACTTAGGGTGCTTCTTCTTATTGAGTGCCGACGGAGATACGCGAATACCGTCTCCTGTCTGACGCACATAGGCCTTATGAGCCGGCTTTGCGGTCCCAGAAGCCTTCTGAGCGTGCTTCTTGGGATCAACGGTAACAGCATTCGTGGGGTGCGGCTTAGTGGGCGCAGAGGGCGTCTGAGGCGTGCGGCCGAGCTTGCGCATCACGCGATCCCAGCGCGCATGGATGCTCTCGTTGTGGGCGCTCTTAAGTCCCAGCAGGGGCGCAGCCAAAATGGTAGGCGCAATAAACGTAATGAGACGCCACAGCAGATAGCCGGCGGTCGAAGCCGAACCGAAGAAATGACCCAAGAACAATGCAAAGCCGCCCTCAGCGCCACCAGTTCCACCGGGCAAGGGAACCGCAGAGCTTAACAGCTGGACAAAGGCGCTCGCGGCCATGACCGAGAAAAAGTCGACCTCGTGGTGGCCAAAGGCAAGCATCAGGAAATACGGAACCAGATAGAAAAACGCGAGCTGCAGCATGGTGATAAACACGGTGAGCAGCATGGAAGAAAAATGTCCGGCCGAAAGCTTGAACTTCTCGGAGAAGGAGTAGATCTCGCCATCGACAAACGTGCGCCAACCCTCGATCTTAGTGGCCGAGACACCAATGCGCTCGAGCCAATTGATGATGCAATGGGCGACGCGCGTGACGGTCTTAGGCATGAGCGCGACGGCGAAGATGCCAAGCAAGATGCAGCAGTGTCCACCAAAGCTAAAGACGCACAGCAGCGTCATGTCGCCGTAGCGTTCGGCAAAAAACGGCATACGGGCGAGCAGCAGGATAGCGCCCCAGGCGACCAGGCCAAACTGGTACACGATAAAACGCGTGAATTGCGTGGCGCCGGCCTCGCCCACGTTTTGGCCCGCCTTGGTCAGGCGGTAGATCTGGGCGGGAGTCGAGCCCATCATCATGGGCGTCAGGTTGCCAAAGAAGATGCCACTCGCCTCGACCGAGATCAGGTCGCGGATGCCGACGGGCGAATTGGGATCGAGCCAGACGGCGATCGCATAGGCCACAATGCCAAAGAACAGGTACATGAACATGCAAAGACACGCGACAACGAGCCATGACGCCTGGACGCTCGACATAGCGGCCCAGAACTGCCCCATCTGCCCGGTTACCACCAGATAGACGATATAACCTACCAGCACGACGCCGATAAAGATGGCGCCGCGGCGTGCGCTCTTATTGTCATCTCCGCCCGAGGCCTCAACCTCGACCTGGGGCTTAGACGTATGCTGAGAGGACTCCGTCATGAGACTCCTTCTAACAGTCAAAATATCTTGGTTATTGTACCCGTAAGGGCCATAGGCAGAACGCAAAGCTCTGGTTCAAACGGGAATTGCAGACGGTTGTTTGAAAATAAAAAACCCGGCCTTCCATGGGAAGCCCGGGTATCAAATGCGTGGTAGCCCGTACCAGATTCGAACTGGTGATCTCCGCCTTGAGAGGGCGGCGTCCTAAACCGCTAGACGAACGGGCCACATGACATCTGCACTGCCGTGCTGCGAAGAAATATATTACGGGACAAAAAACGTCAGCGCAAGAAGAAATTCCAAATTGCCAAAAAATTGTCGGCAGGTTATGGAACACGCAGGTAAACTGGGTAGCTAATTCAAGTTGAGATGGACCAAAAGAGCTTCGCGATCGTTGGGAATGTTGTCTTCGATCACGGCGTCGAGGGCGGAGTTGAGAAGCTGACCCAGTTCCGGCCCGGGCTTGACTCCGGCACGGATCAGGTCGCCGCCGTTGATGGAGAGCATCTTGAGCGTATAGGGCTCCCCTGCCTTCAGCAGCTCGTGCGCCATCGCGCGCATCTCCTCAATCGTCTCAACGTAATAGAAGCACGACGGGGCCTTGCCAAGTGTGTCGGCACGCTTAAGGTCCATGAGCTCGTCAATCAGGCGGGCCGTGTCGACGCCCTCACCCGAAAGCGCGCGCATCATATTGAGCAGACAGGAGCGCTCGGGGCGCAGCGGCTTGTCATGGTATTTGATGAGCAGGCACACGTCGCGCACCAAGTCGTGCGAGAGCGCCAGGCGATCCATAATGACGCGCGCCTTCTTGGCGCCGAGCTCGGGATGACCGTAGAAGTGTCCGCTACCGGCATGGTCGACCGTGAAGCACTCGGGCTTGGACACATCGTGCAAAAACGCCGCCCACATAAGGCTCGACGAGGGCGCGACGCCGTCACACAGCGCGAGCTCCCCCGCCACCGTCAGCACACGGGCAATATGCACGTAGACGTTAAACGCATGATAGACACTGCGCTGATCAAACCCGCGACCCGCTGCCAACTCGGGCACGGCGGCGCAGATGAGCTCGGGATAGCGGAGCATCGCGTCTCCCCCATGACCGGTCGAAAGAATGCCCTCGAGCTCAATACCCACACGCTCACGCGCCACGGCATCGAGCAGCGGCGCGCACTCGGCAAGCGCACGCTTGGTCTCGGGCTCAATCATAAAGTCCAGACGGCAGGCAAAGCGCACCGCACGCAGCATGCGCAGGGCGTCCTCGTTAAAGCGACGCTTGGGATCGCCGACAGCGCGAATCAGCTTGCGCTCCAAGTCACCCTGGCCGTCGTAGCGGTCGACAAGCCCGCGCTCGGGATGCCAGGCCATGGCATTGACGGTAAAGTCGCGGCGCACCAGATCGTCCTCGAGCGAGGCGGCACGCTCCACACTCTGGGGATGACGACCATCGGTGTAAAAGCCATCCAGACGGTACGTGGTGACCTCGATACGCTCGCCATCGGAAATAGCCGTGATTCCGCCAAATTTAATGCCCGACTCCACAACCGCGATGCCGGCGGCCTCGAGCGCCGCTTTGGACTCCTGCCACAGGCCGCTACAGCACATATCAACATCGTGGCTGGGGTACCCCATCAGGGCGTCGCGCACCCAACCGCCCACGTACCAAGCCTCAAGACCAGCCGCCTCAAGCGCGCGCAGGACGCGCAGGGACGCATCGGACGGTTGAGTACCGTTGAGCGAAACATTGCACATGCCTATGGCCTCCTGCGACTATCAAATTGGCTATCGATTGCGTCTGCAAAAAGTCTAGCAAGAAACAGCCTCCACTGCACACGCAAGTCCGATAAACAAAAACGCATCCGTCCTAGTCTAAGACGGATGCGAAATAATCAAACTATTCAGACAAGGTGCCGGAACTAGCAGACCTGGCGAACCTCGATGTGCTTCTTATATTCGTCCACCTTGGCAAAATCACCCAGACCGGGGCACTCGACCACGTTGGCGCCAGTGGCCATCGAAAGGCGCAGGGCGTCCTCGACGCGCTCGGGGGCGTCGTGCCACACGGACAGGAAGGCAGCGAGCGAGGAATCGCCGGCGCACACAGTCGACAGCAGCTTGACGTCGAAGGTGCGGTTGGCAAACCAGATATGCTCGCCGTTGGAGAAGTACGCACCGGCGCCACCAAGGGTCAGCAGCACGTTCTTGGCGCCCTTGGCGTGCAGCTCGGCCATAGCGCCCTTGACGGACTCGTCGCCACCACCGCTCACCTTGATGCCAAAGATGTCAAGCAGCTCGTCGTCATTGGGCTTGATCAGCAGTGGCTCCAGAGCAATGAGGTCTGCCAGCTGATGGCTCGAGATATCGAGCACGAACTCGGCGCCCTTTGCCTTCACGCGACGCAGGACCTCGGCCAAGAAGCCCTCGGAAGTGTTGGGAGGCAGCGAGCCGCTGATGACCAGGCAGGTCATGTCATCGAGCGAATCGATAAGTTCAAACATCTCCTGCTCGTTGGCCTCATTGATGGCGGCACCGGCATTGACCATGTTGTACTCGGTGTCGGGACCGGCGTTGAGGAACACATTGACGCGCGTAATACCGTCGGTCCACACGGGCTTGACGGGCACGCCCAGGGCCTCGGCGCCCTTAACGATAAACTCACCCGAGAAGCCGGCGAAGAAACCCAGGATCGTGGTGTCGACACCATAGTGGTCAAGCGTAAACGAGACGTTGAGGCCCTTGCCGTTGGGCGTGTAGACGGCATTGCGGGTACGCGTGACGGTGTTGGCAGCAAGACCGTCGCAGGCGATGTTGTAGTCAATGGCGGGATTTGCAGTGAGCGTGTATATCATGAATGTTCCTTTCACGAAGCAACGTGTTAATGAAAGTATATTCCACGCATCGGTAAAAGGCTAGGACAACTCGGTGAACGGTGTGGAAGCGATGAAGTACGGCAGGACATCTCTCCCCTATGACGGAACAAAAAGGCGCCCTGGCCGAAACCGGGGCGCCGCATGCGCACGAATATGTCGCGTTTCGATTACTGACGATCGAGCTTGCGGACAGCAACGCGCTTGCTGTACTCGTCAACGTGACCAAAGTCGCCAATGCCGACGGACTCGGCAACGTTGGCGCCGGTGGCCATAGCGAGCTTCATGGCCTCCTCGACGTTGTCGCGATCCCTGTACCACTTGTGCAGGAACGCAGCGAGGGTGCAGTCGCCGGCGCAGACGGAAGAGACCAGCTTGATGTTGAACTCACGCTTGGCGTACCAGATGTCCTCGCCGTTGGAGAAGTAAGCGTCGCCGCGGCTACCACGGGTGAGCAGCACGTTCTGAACGCCAGCGTCGTGAGCCATCTTCATGGCGACACGAACCTCGTCGTCGGTGTCGACCGGCACGCCGAAGATGGCCTTCATCTCGTGATGGTTCGGCTTGATGAGCAGCGGCTTCTTGTGAGCGAGCTCCTTGAGCTTGTCGGAGGACAGGTCCAGGACGACGTCAGCGCCACGAGCCTGAGCGTGCTCCATGACCTGAGCCAGGAAGTCGGGCGTAGCTTTGGGAGGCACGGAGCCGGAGACGATCAGGCACTCGAGATCGCCCGCGGTGTCCAGGATGTTGTAGAGCTCCTCCTGGTGCTGCGGCGTGATCGGGGCGCCGGGGTTCAGGATGCCGTACTCGTGCTGGCCATCGTTGACGTAGGTGTTAATGCGCGTGATACCGTCGGTCCAGACCGGGCGGCAGAGGCAACCCAGGTTCATGACCTCCTCGACGATGAACTTGCCCGTGAAGCCAGCGAAGAAGCCGAGCGCGACGGTGTCGACGCCCATCTTCTTAAAGGCGAAGGACACGTCGAGGCCCTTGCCGTTAGCCGTGTAGCTGGCCGAACCGGTGCGGACGTTCTCGTCGGGCTCGAGCGGAGAGCTCGAAACCGTCATGTCGACAGCCGGGTTAGCGGTTAGCGTGTAGAACATTTACAGTACCCCCTGTATATGTGAGGGCCGCGTGGCCGGCCCATTCCAACCACGCGGTTACCTCTGATACCAAATTAGCGAGCTGCGGACTCGAGCAGTGCCTTGACCTCGGCGGCGGTGTTGCAGGCGAGCGCCTTCTCGGCGAGCTCGTCGCACTCGGCCTTGGTCCACTGACTGATGGTCTTACGGGCGCGCAGGATCGACGGAGCACTCATCGAGAACTCCTCCAGGCCCCAGCTGATCAGCAGCGGCTCGAGCAGCGGATCGGCAGCGGCCTCGCCGCACATACCGACCATGATGCCGGCCTTCACGCCGCTCTCGATGATGTTCTTGAGCGAGCGGAGCACGGCGGGATAGTAAACCTGGTACAGGTTGGAGATGGTGTCGTTGCCACGGTCGGCGCACATGGTGTAGCCGATCAGGTCGTTGGTGCCGATGGAGAAGAAGTCGGCGACCTCGGCAAGACGGTCTGCGAGCAGCGAAGCGGCGGGCGTCTCGACCATGATGCCGACCTCGATGTTCTCGTTGAACTTGCGCCCCTCTTCGGTCAGCTCGGCCTTGCACTGCTCGACGAGCTCCTTGACAGCCAAGACCTCCTCGACGCAGGTGACGAGCGGGATCATGATCTTGACGTCACCGAAGGCGCTAGCGCGCAGCAGAGCGCGGAGCTGGACCTTGTACTGGTCGGGATTGGCCAAGCAGTAACGCACGGCGCGGAAGCCCATGAAGGGGTTGTCTTCCTTGACCATATGCAGATACGGAATCTCCTTGTCGCCACCCACATCGAGCGTGCGGATGATGACCGGAGCACCCTTGAGCGCGCTGGCGACCTTACGGTAGGCGTTGAACTGCTCCTCCTCGGAAGGAAGCTCAGCAGAGTCCATGAACAGGAACTCGGAGCGGAACAGACCGATAGCCTCGGCGTCGTGATCGAGCGCGTTGGGCACGTCATCGGGGTTACCGATGTTGCAGGCGATGATCTTCTTGATGCCATCAGCAGTCACGGACGGCTTGCCACGGAAGGCCTCGAGGGCTGCCTTCTCGGCAGCGAAGGCCTCGGCCTTGGCGGTGTAGGCAGCGAGCGTCTCCTCGTCGGGATCGGCCTCGACGATACCCTTGCCGCCGTCGACGACAACGGTCATGCCGTTGCGCAGTGCGGTGCAGCTGTTGGAGACCGAAAGGACAGCCGGGATCTCGAGGGCTCGCGCAATGATCGCGGAGTGCGACGTGCGGCCACCGGTCTCGGTGACGATACCGGCAACGTGGGCCTTATCGATCGTGGCGGTCATGGACGGCGTGAGGTCGTGCACGACAACGACAGTGTTCTCGGGCAGGACGGAGAGGTCGACGACCTCCTTGCCCAGCAGCTCGGCCAGAATACCGGTGCGGATGTCGGCGATGTCAGCCGCGCGAAGACGGAACATCTCGTCGTCCATGGACAGGAACATGTTCTCGAACATGGTCGAGGTGTCCATGAGCGCCTGCTCGGCGCAGGTACCGCCGTCAATGGCGGCGTTGATGGCGTCGGTCATACCCGGGTCCTGAGCCAGGACAATGTGTCCGCTCATGATCTCGGCCTCGGCCTCGCCCACCGTCTCCTTCATGTGGTCGGCCTGAGCCTGGGTCTTCTCGCAGAAGACCGAAAGAGCGGACTGATAGCGCTCCTTCTCTGCTGCCGAATCAGCAACCTCATGCGGCTCAAACGTCAAGTCGGGATCGACGGCGACCATGACGGTGCCGATACCGATGCCCTCGGAAGCGTTGACTCCCTGATACATTCCCATTCCTCTCTCCGTGTCATGTGATAAAGCGTTTTGCCATATCCATGACAAAAGAGCGCAGTTACCTTACAACAGGTCACTGCGCCCCCAAATATGAACTTAGTTGTTCAACATGCGACCCGTTTGAGTTCTACTCGCCAAGACCGCTCTTGATGAGCTCGATGGCAGCAGCCAGAGCCTCGGCCTCGTCAGCGCCGTCACACTTGACCTCGACCTCGGTGCCGCAGGGGATACCAGCAGCCATGAGGGCCATCGGGGACTTGCCGTTGACCTCCTTCTCGGGGGTGACGACCGTCACGTCACAGGCGTACTTGCCCATGGTGGAGGCGAACAGACCAGCCGGACGCATGTGCAGACCCTGAGGATTAACGAGGGTAGCCTTCTCAGAAACCATAGTTGACTCCTTTTTTGTGTTTAACCCCTGTCATGTATGTGGCAGGAGTCAGATTCACGACGTTGCTTATATTAACTCACATCAAACGGTTTTTCATTATGTTTCGGACGAATTGTTGGACAGATGTGTTTGTCGTCCGCTTGCTCGCCCACAGGGGCCCGTGCGCGGCCTGTGAGATTTCCTGCTCTACAGTCCTGCTCGCACGAAGAGCACATTAAGTGCTCTTCGGCTCGTGCGGAACTCGCGATAAATCTCACAGGCCGCGCCCGGCCCCCTGTGGGCGAGCAAGCTGCAGAAACTCGGTCGGTCCAGAGCAATATCGTGCGAACGGAATTCTGGCTAATGATCTGTTCGCGACAAAGACTCGATAGGTAGCCCCCTCTATGCCCTTTTGTAAGTTGCGGTGAAATAGGGACTGAATTTGGGGTTGAATCGTTTAAACAGTCCCTATTTCACCGCAACTTATGGGAGGGATAGAAAAAAGGCGGAGGCCCTGGGGAGGGACTCCGCCTTATATACAGGGGGCGATGTTATTCGCGGGCTGGGGGATTAGACCAGGCGGGCGTTGATCGTCTTGGCGATCTCGGCGGCGTCGGTGGAACCCTTGACGGTGGCACGGAAGTCCTCGTCCATGAGCGCCTCGGCGACCTTGGACAGGATCTTAAGGTGCGTGGTGCCGGCCTGGGCACCCGGGATGAGCAGCGCGATGGCCACGTTGACGGGAGCGCCGTCCATGGTGTCCCAACCGGTCACACCGGACTCGTCCTTGACGACGATGACGGCAGCCTCGGTAATGGCGTCGGACTTGGCATGCGGGATGGCGAAGCCCTCCATCATGCCCGTGGTGCCCTCGGCCTCGCGGGCCAGGAAGGCGTTCATCACGGCGTCGGCGTCGCTGGCGATACCGGCCTTGACAGCCTGGTTGGAAACGAAGCTCAGAGCCTCGTCACGAGAAGCGAAGTCCTCGGCGACAAAGACATTCTCGACCTTCACGAAGTCGGCAGCCTCGGCCTTGGGGGCCTCGACGGCAGCGGCCTTGGGGGCCTCAACGGACCTGGCTACAGGAGCGGCCTTCTGATTCTTCTCGAAATCGTACTTCTTGAAGGCCACGAACAGGATGCCACCGACCACAGCGCCGATGAGGATCGCGAGGACCCACAGCGGACCGTTCTCGACAACGGGCAGGACCAGGAAGCCGCCGTGAGGCGCCGGATCGTGAACGTTGAAGAAGATGGTCAAGATGGAAGCGATGGAAGAACCGAGCATCATGATGGGCATGACGGGCCAGATGTTCTTGGTCATGAACGGAATGGCGCCCTCGGTGATGTGGGTGCAACCAAGGATGAGGTTGACGATACCGGCGTCATGATCCTCCTGGCTGAAGTACTTCTTGCCGACAACGACGGCGAAGGTGGTGATCAGCGGCGGAACGATGCAAGCGGCGGAGACGGCAGCCATGAAGTTGGTGCCGAAGTTGTAGGTCTCGGTGCCGACGCCAGCTTCGAGAGCGGTACCGAGCAGGAAGGTGCCAGTAGCGTAAGCAGCCTTGTTGACCGGGCCGCCCATATCAAAGGCGCACATGCAGCCGATGGCCAGGCCAAGGATCACCGGACCGGAGTTACCGAGGCTCTGCAGGAAATCCATCATACCCTGGTTAATGGCAGCCATGGGGCCGGAAATACCGAGCATGACCAGGCCGACGATGGCGGTAGAGCACAGCGGATACAGAAAGATTGCCTTCAGGCCATTAAGGCTCGCGGGAATTTTAGAGAAAACCTTCTCGAGCAGCAGGATGACATAGCCAGCAAGGAAGCCACCGACGATGCCGCCCAGGAAGCCGAAGCCCACGCCGGCGCCACCGGCGTCGATCATACCGGTATCGGCGTTAACAGGCAGACCCTGGATGGCGATCATACCGGCGACGAAACCGGGAACGAGCGCCGGACGCTTGCCGATGGATTCGGCGATGTAGGCGGAAAGCACCGGAACCATGAGGTTCATTGCGATGCCGCCGATGATCTTGAGCATAGCAGCAAAGCTGTTGTAGTCAGACGCCGTCGAATCGAAGGACGTAATGCCCCACAGGAACGAAACGGCGGTCAGAACACCACCAGCAACGACGAAGACCAGCATGTGGCTGACGCCGTTCATGAGGTGCTTGTAGATGATGTGGCCGATGGACTCCTTCTCCTCAACCTCGTCCTCGACATCGGCAGCGGCTGCAACCGTGCTGTCGCCCTTGGCGGCGAGCGCGCGGTCAATCAGCTTACCGGCGGCCTCAACGGACAGGGCCTTGGAAACACCAACGGAAACCATGGGCTTACCGGCGAAACGCTCAGCCTGGACATCCTTGTCTGCTGCGACGACGACGGCCTTGGCACCAGCGATCTCACTCTTGGTGAGCTCGTTCTCGACACCGACCTGGCCATGAGTCTCGACCTTAATGGTCAGACCGCGCTCGGCAGCTGCCTTCTCCAGCGCCTCCTTCGCCATGAAGGTGTGCGCAATGCCGGTCGGGCAACCGGTCGCGGCGATGATGTCAAACTTAGCCATGTGTCCCTCCTTCTTGAGTACAGCGCCCGCGGGCGCTCCCCTACACGCGCTTCGATGCGCGTTTTTCCACAACTGAAAGATACCAACCTACCGTCCGCGTGAGAAGAGCCAAGGTGCAAATCTCCGGTGAAAGGTTCTTTCATAACCGTAAACGGTAAGTGAAAGTTTACCATCAACACTTGAAACGGCAAGGTGTATCTTGTAATTGAAAATGCCCGTATACTATGGCATTGCAAATCAAGCTAGATTTTCATGCCAACCAGGAGCCATCCATGATCGATAGTAGCAAGAGCGCACTTTCCCTCATTAGTACCCATCAGGGATACAGCGAGTCCGAGCAGCGCATTGTCGACTATATATTGGAGCACCAGTCCGAGGCGCCACGTCTGACGGCCGCCCAACTTTCGCGTGCCGCTGCCACGTCCGAGGCGACCGTTTCGCGCTTCTGCCGCAAGCTGGGCTTTGGTAGCTTCCGCAGCTTTCAGTTTTCGTTGGCGAGGGATTTGGAAAGCCAGCGCAACGAGGGCCTGACCGACGAGGTCTCGCTCGACAATATGGAGCAGAGCCTCAAGAACATCCTGGCTGCCAAGGTGAGCGAGCTTAATGCGACCATCGACGGGATCGACCACGATACGCTGGCGGCCGTTGTGCACGCGTTAAAGAATGCAGGCGTTATTGAGTTTGCGGCCGTAGGCAACACCAACGCCGTCGCGCTCGACGCGACGTTCAAGTTCTCGCAGCTGGGCCTTCGTTGCATGGCAAGCACCATCAGCGAGACATCAATCGGCTTTGCGCTCACGTTGCGCCCGGGTGACGTCATCGTGCTAATCTCAAACTCCGGCAAATCGCGCCGACTGAATCGCATGGCAAAAGCGGCTCGCAACTGCGGCGCAACCGTAGTCGTCATCAGCAGCGACAGTAAATCCCCGCTCGCGCGCCTGGCAGACTACACTTTTAACACCGTCAACCACGAAGCGCTGCTGACAACGGGCGACTTTGCGTTCTCTAAGATCAGCGCCACGATGATCATCGAAGTCATCTACAACTTCCTGCTGCCCGAGATTGAAGACGCTCGCGAGCATATCAGCTACTACGAGGAGCTCATCCAGCCGGATAAGGTCGTTGAGTAAAACGCGTAGTGGGACAAAAATTTCAGTCTATTTTGTCCCACCAACACCGCTGATACGACCTAACCTCGAGCTTCTTCGAGCATCTGCTTCGCGTGGGCCAAGCTTACCTCGGACTGATCGCCGCTCAACATGCGGGCGATCTCGGCAGTACGCGCTTCGCCGGTTACCTCATCCAAATGCGTCTGGGGAACATCGCCCGGTTCCTTGCTGACGACATAATGCTTGTCAGCCATGACGGCGACCTGCGCCAAGTGGGTTACGACAATCACCTGATGCGTAGCGGCGAGATCTGCCAGCACGCCCGCAAGCGCACGCGCCGTGGAGCCACCGACACCGGCATCGACCTCGTCAAACACCAGCGTATCGACACCGTCCGCGTTACCGAGGACAACCTTGCTTGCAAGCATGACGCGGCTGAGCTCGCCGCCCGACGCAATGCGGCGCAGGGGACGTGGCGTCAAGCCGGCACCGCTGCGGTATAGCAGCTCGTAGCTCGAAGGACCAACGGGCGTCCACTCAGCACGGGGAAGATCGCGCGACTCCCAGACGAGCTCGGCACTACCCATCTCCAAGCGCGCCATCTGGCGGCCAACCTCGTGGCAGAAGCGCGGGGCCGCCGTATTGCGTGCGCGCTTAAGTGCCTTGGCAGCGGCAAACAACTCGCGCTCGGCGCTCCCGAGTGCCTCACGCGCCTTTTTGATCTGCTCATCGCCATCATCGACCAGGGACAGCAGCTCTTGCGAGCGATCGCGCATGGCAAAAACATCGTCCATGGTGGGACCCCACTGACGCAACAGGCCCTTGAGGTCGGAATATCGCTCACGCATGCGTGCGAGCTCGCGCGGGTCGAAGGCGACGCCATCGCGATAGGTACGAAGCTCGTTCGCGCAATCCTCAAGGGAGATACAGGCATCCGAAAGCGCATCGGCAATGTCGCCCAGTTTGCGATCGACGGTAGCCATTCGGGAAAGTTCTGCCACGGCGCTGTTCACGGCGTCGAGCGCTCCCCCTTCGGAGGCAAGCGATGCATGGGCATCGTTAGCTGTGGCAACCAGTACCTCGGCATGTTCGGAGCGCGGCAGCAGTTCCTCGAGTTCCTCATACTCGCCCGGTTTGGGGTCGACCTCGCCGATGCGCTCGAGCGCAAAGCGCGCCTCCTCGACGCGGCTCCCCTGCGCACGCGAGGCCTCTTCGACACGTCGAACCTCCTTAGCGGCCGCGCGCGAGGCTTTAAAGCAAGCACGGTAGTGCTCGAGCGACTCGAGTGCAGGGCGCCCTGCCCAGGCATCGACCATCGCAACGTGATGTGCCGAATCGAGCAAGCGCTGGTGCTCGTGTTGGCCGCACAGATCCATCATCACGCCGACGCGCTCCGAAAGCTCGCGCACACTGGCGATACTGCCGTCAATCTTGACGCGGCTGCGGCCCTCGGCGGAAAGGCTGCGCTGGACCGTGAAGCCTTCCGTGTCGTGCGGGCCGTCAAACAGGCGCGCCTCGACACTCGCCAGCGCCTCGCCCTCGCGCACCGTCGACGAATCCGCGCGCTCACCCAAAATAAGCTTGAGGGCCGAGAGCAGCGCGGTCTTGCCGGCGCCGGTCTCGCCGGTCAGGACAGTCAGGCCGGCACTCGGCACCAGCGTCGCCTCGCGAATGAGTGCAATGTTAGAAACCTGCAGCTCATCGATCATGGCGGACTCCGTAGAATACGCGGCTCACCGAGTTGTAAAAACTCTCGGGGCCGTAGTCGAGCAGCAGCACATCGCCGGGGCCTCGGCGCACGGCCACGCTCTCGACCGTGCCGTCGCAGGTAATAAACTGTCCATCGATAGCGATCGCCGGAACGCTCGGACGGTCATCAGACATAAAGATTTCGACGACATCGCTCGGCGAAGTCAAGAAAGCGCGAGCTTGAATGGTGTGCGGCGCAATGGGTACGCAGACCATGCCCGTATAGTCAGGGCTCACGATGGGGCCACCGGCGCTGAGCGCGTAACCCGTAGAACCAGTCGCCGTCGAAACGACGACACCGTCACCGCGTAGGCGGTCGATATGGTGACCGGACACCGTGATGTCAAACTCGACCATATCGGACAGCGGACCGCGGGTAAGCGCCATGTCGTTGAGGGCGAAGGTGCGCACGACATCCTTCGTACCGTCTTCGCGCACGGACACGATATCCGCGGCGATGGTGGCGCGACGGCTCACGTGCAGCTCGCCGGAAAGGGCGTCGCTCACGACCTTAAGAATGTCGCGCTCCTCGGGGCTCGCAGCAGTTAAAAAGCCCAGGTGACCATAGGAAAGACCGAGGATAGGAATCTCGCGATGGTTGAGGATGCGGGCAGCGCGCAGCAACGTACCGTCGCCGCCGAGCGTAATGACCAAATCAGAGCCGTCAATATCAGGCGTGCTCTGAATCTTCGATCGCTGGTCGGCAGCCCATGCGACCTCATAGCCCTGGCGCGTCAGCCAAAGCTCGAGCATCAGGCCGCTCTCGACCGCCTCTTGCTTGTAGTAATTGGGAACCAGAAAGACCTTCATAGCGTTGCAGCTTTCTCGCTCAAAACCGATACCTGGGATTGCAGCTCATCTTGCGAGCGGTCACCGGGGTCAAACCTCGTGCCGTACAGGAAAAACTCAACGTTTCCCTTGGCACCATGAATGGGCGACACGCACACATCGACCGGGAACAGGCCCTTGGCAGCAAAGAGTTCAACTGCCGCAACGAGTGTATCGCGGCGCACGGCGGGATCGGTCACAATGCCGCCCTCGCCCACCAGCGCCGCCGGAGCCTCAAACTGCGGCTTTACGAGCGTGCAGAATGCACCCGTAGGCGCCAGGCACGCCAGCACCGCATCGATAATGTTCGCGATGCTGGTAAACGAGACATCACACACTGCCAGGTCGATGGCGCCGGCATAGCCAAGCTCAGGCAGCTGCGTCACGTTTGTGCGCTCATGCAGCGACACGCGATCGTCCTGACGTAACGACCAATCGAACTGGGCGCGACCAACGTCCACCGAGACAACGGTCGCAGCTCCGCGCTTGAGCAGGCAATCGGTAAAGCCACCGGTAGAGCAGCCCACATCCAGACAGGCAAGGCCCGTCGGATTGATGCCAAACGCATCAAGCGCGCCTTCGAGCTTAAGACCGCCGCGGCCAACATAGGGAATGCGCCCCTTAACGTGCAGCGGCAGGCCCGGGATTACCTTAAGGCCCGGCGAAGTCAAACGCTCGCCCCCACTCGAGACCAAGCCCGCCATAAGAGTGCGAAGGGCATCCGCGCGATCGGCGCAGATGCCCTGTGAAATCAGTTCGTCATCAAGACGCACGCGTTTCATGAATGCCATCAACCATTCGTATCCGGAGATGCGGCCTAGCTATCCTGGGATTCGTTTGCCGCATCCTCATCGTATTCCTGCTCGAGCTTGTCGGCCTCACGCGGTGTCAACTCAAACTTGTCGACCATATCGACCGCGCGGGAGCCCAGCTCAATCGCTTCGTCAAACAAATCGAGCGAACGCTCCAAGGAGGTATCCTTGGAGCGAACGGTAACGATGATCTGATCCAGACGGTCCGAGATCTCGTCGAAGTTGCGGACGGAACCCTCTGGCATGGCTACTCCTCGACGGAGTCGATGTCAGCCTCGGCGGCGTCCGAATCCTCGGCCAGCACGCCAGCCTCAGCCTGGGCAACCGCAACCTTGGCGGCAGCCTCGGCGGCCTGGGCCTCCTCGCGGGCACGGTCCTCGGCCAGCAGCTCTTGGTACAGGTCCTCGCCCGGCAGCTCCTCGCTGCGAGCGATCTTGCCCAGCACGCCGTTGACGAACGACGCAGACTGGTCGGTGCCATAGGCCTTGGCAAGCTCGACGGCCTCGTTGATCACGATGGCGTCCGAAACCTCCTCGTCGGTGAGGAAACGCATCTCGTAAACGGCGATACGAAGCAGATTGCGATCGGCGCCGGGCATGCGCATAAGATCCCAGTTCTTGGCAACGGAGCGCAGGGCGCAGTCGATGCGGTCGATATGCTCGTAAGCACCACGGCACAGCTCCAGCGCATAGGGGTCGAGGGGACCCTTCGAGATCAGGAAATCGCCCTCGAGGACGCGCTCGAGCGGGCTGTCCGTGGCCTCGGCCTGGAACAGCAGCTGCAGCGCCTGACTGCGGGCAAGCGTACGCCCGCGATAAACCTTAAGACTCAAAGGTTACTCCTTGGGGAAAACGAGGCCGTCGATGCAAACGTCAACGCGCTCGACCTCGACGCCAACCTGGGCATCGATGGCGGCGACCACGGCGGCGCGAACGGCCTCGGCGAGTTTCTTGAACGGATAGCCAAAGAACACCACGACACGCACGGTGAGTGCGAGCTTGTCGCCGACGACCTCGGCCTCGACCGCCGGCTCGGAAGCCGGGGCCTTGGACGAGAGCATCATGGAGACAAGGTTGGTGGCAAGGTCCTTGACGCCAACGGAGGCGATGCCCTCGACATCGGACACAGCGCGCGAGACGATGGCGGTCAGAACATCGGGCGAAATGCCGATGCCGTCAATCTTGATTTCCTGGGGCATGAGTCCTCCTAGAAGATTTGGTTGCTAGACGCGGGAGACGAACTTGCCGTCGCGGGTGTCAACCTTGATGACCTCGCCCTCGTTGAGGTACATGGGGACCTGGATGACAGCGCCGGTGTCGATCGTGGCCGGCTTGGTGGAACCCTGGACGGTGTCGCCCTTAAAGCCCGGGTCGGTCTGGACGATGGTGGTCTCGATGAACATCGGCGGGGTCACGCCCATGAGCTCATCGTCGGCGAAGAGCAGCTGGCAGATGTCGTTCTCGCGCAGCCACTTGGAGTTCTCGCCCACCATGTCCTCGGGAACGGGAACCTGCTCATAGGACTCGTTGTCCATGAAGATGTAGTCGGTGCCATCGTTGTAGAGGTACTGGAACTCACGGGTGGTGAGCATGACGCTCTCGAACTTAGTGCCGGCGTTGCAGGTGTTCTCGACGACGCGGCCGCTCTTGATGTCGCGTGTCTTGTAGCGCACAAACGCGCCGCCCTTGCCCGGCTTGACATGCTGGAACTCGACGATGGTGTAGACCTTGTCCTTGATGCGGAGACCGAGGCCGTTCTTGAAGTCGGCGGTAGAAATGGTAGGCATAGCGACCTTTCTTGTTATGGGCAGAACGCACAAGCGTCCAAATTACATACGATAAAAATTATACACTTGCAGACCGCGCCTGCGGCGAGCGCATAAAAAGAGAACGCGGGGCGCCCGAATTGCTCCGGACGCCCCGCCCAGAAATCTATCGAAATGGGCTAGCAGTCGATGACGTGCAGGTCGTGCGGGGTCTTGGTGAAGGGCTCGTAGCCGTTCTCGGTGACGACACCGTAGTCCTCCAGGCGCACGCCGCCCACACCGGGCAGGTAGACGCCGGGCTCCATGGTGACAACCGAGCCGATCTCGATGGTGTTCTTGCTGCGGTTGAAGTTGGGCAGCTCGTGGATGTCGATGCCCACGCCGTGGCCCAGGCCATGGTTGTAGTAATCGCCATAGCCGGCATCGCCGATGATCTTCTTGGAAAGCTTGAAAATGTCGTTGCCCTCGACGCCCGGATGGATGGCGGCGACGCACTCCTCGTGCGTACGGCGCACGAGCGCATACAGGTCGAGCTGTTCCTGCGTGGGCTCGCCCATCACGACGGTGCGCGTCATATCGGAACGATAATCGCAGTAGCCCGCGCCGTAATCCATGAGGACAAAGTCGCCCTTCTCGATCACGCGGTCGCTCGGCACGGCATGCGGGTTGGCGGTGTTGGGACCGCTCGCTACGATGGAGCCGAAGGCAAGGCTGTCAGCGCCGTTGGCGAACATAAAGTTCTCGAGCTCGTTGCGAACCTGCTTCTCGGTCATACCGGGCTTAATAAAGCCGAGCATGTGCTGGAAGGCGGCGTCAGTGATCGACTGTGCATGGCGCATGAGCTCGATCTCCTCGGCATCCTTGATGGCGCGCATCTTGCGGATGTCGTCATGCATCAGCGGCAACATGCAGGCGACGGAACGGTCCTCCAGGCCGCGCTGAATACCCTGGTAGAAATTAATCTGCATATCGTCCTCGACAGCGCAGACGCGGCATTTGTTGGCCGCGATCTTGCCGGCGACCCAACCGGGGATGGTGCCCTCATCCATGTCGTAGACCCAGGGGCTGCCGGCTGGCGTGTTCTCCTCAAAGCTGTTGAGGTAGCGCGAGTCGGTGTGGAACAGGCACTGGTCGGCCGTAATAAACGCAGCGTGCGGGAACTCGAAGGTGTAGTCGAAGACGCCCTTCACGCCCGTAAGCCAACGAAGGTTGGCCTCGTCGCGCACCACGATGGCGTCGTAGCCACGCTCGACCATCAGGGCACGGACACGCTCGATACGACCGGCAGGACCGGCAGCAAACTCAGACATGCAGATTCCTTTCTTGTTGTCTCAATATAGACGGGACGGGTCTCAACCGAACGACGGAATCGCATGCGATCCGCAACCGATTGAAAACCCGCCCCTCAACATGATACGAAAGACGATGGAAGTCAATAAATCTTAGAGAAGTTCTTTACGAGAAGCCAAGTAGGCGTGAGCATGGCGCTCAAGAACCTCGTCCTCGACGCTCGTTAGGCGAATGGCGCCGAGCGCCGCGGGCAGCGGCAGCATGCTGCGGTTCGAGCGGACAAACTGCTGTCTGCGGAACTCCTCGATATATGCGGCAGGCTCCAAGTCGAAGGCAAGCTCCTCGATGCCAAAGTCCTCCAGGCAGTCATCGAGATCAAACACATAGTCGATATCGAAGTCGCAGGCATCGTGTGCTAGGCGCGCCTCAAAGCGCATGCCCTCGGACAACAGCTGGTAGGCAGGGACCTGCGAAGCGGCATCGCCCAAGCAAGCGCGCAGGGTGCGCTCCCCCGTCTTGCCAAAATCGAGCGCATGGCGAGCGCTCGGGTTCGTGGCCGTCAGCACGTCCTTGCGGGCAGTCTGAGACCATTGAACGGCATTGACGAGTGCGACCTCCTCGCCCGCGAGAATCTCGGGGACGGTCTCAGTAAACTGATTCCAGCGGGACTTGCTGCTCGAAAGCATGGTGCCAACAAGTACCGCATAGCCGAACTTGAGGTCCTCGGGTTCCGCCTCGCGAACAAGGTCGAGGTCACACACAACCAAGCCCGGTTCGGGACGGAACGCGATAGCGGGAAGCGCATTGGCCAACGAGGCGACGAGCGGCTTCATGGTCGTCGCGACCGTGAGCATGGCGTCGAAGGTCGTCGGCAGCAGCGCGCACTCGGTTCGGCCACACCACTGGTTGGCGCACCAGCCAACAACCGAACAGGTTGCGGCATCGCCAACAGCGACAACCAGATCGTCGCAGGTGATGCGGTTGGCAGACAGGGCGCCAAAGATAGCATCGGCGTCGGCCAGCGTGGCACCAGCAGGCGAAACCTCGAGGACGAGCAGCGACACGGCAAAACCGGCGTCGACCAGCGCATGCTCGACGACCTCACCAAAACGCTCGGATGTGGCGTCGTTCCAAACCACCATCGCGCGCTTAGGCTTGCCCACGGCCGAGGCAAACATGCGCGGCAGCTCATCGAACGCGCCCAATCCGACGCGGACATCGACACTGCGGTTTTGGAAATTGATCAGTTGACGGCGAATCATAGCAGTCCACGCTCCAAAAGCATCTCGGCACAAAGGTAGGAAACGTCCTCGAAGGACTTGTTGCGAATATCAAGGGTAATATCGGCGGCCTGGCGATACAGCGGACGACGATGCTCAAACAGGCGCGCGGCATGCTCGGGCGAACGGAAATCGGGGCGCGTGTCGGACCGACGAATCTGGCGAATCGAATCCTCGAAGTCGCCCTCGAGGTACACGCACGTACCCATTTCGTGCATCAGCTCAATATTCACCGGCGTCTCGACGATACCGCCCCCGCACGAAACCAACAGGCTGCGCTCGCTTTGGAGCGAACGGAGCGCCGAGGTCTCGAGCTCGCGAAAACGATCCTCGCCCTCGGTCTCAAAAATCTCGGTTACCGACTTGCCGCAACGGCGCACGACCAGGCGGTCGGTATCGATAAAACGCCGCTTGAACATAGTGCCGACGTTGCGCGCAAGCGTCGATTTGCCCGCGCCCAAAAAGCCGATAAAGAAGATATGGTCGCAGCCGTGTTTGATGTGCTGAGACATGGCGAAGCCTATTCCTCGCAGGGAAGGTCGCGCAGGGCCCGGCGCTCAAAGATACGGAAGATCTGCGTGTACCACAGGTCCTGGGTTGCCTGCGGCTTAACCAGGATAGTATCGACGCCGGCAAAATTGCCGCTCCACACGTCCGTGTAGAGCTGATCACCGATCAGCACCGCCTCGTCGGCCGAGGCGCCGAGGCGCTTAAGACCCGCCTTGAGGGCAAACGGCGCCGGCTTCATGGCGTGGCTGATGGCCTCGAGTCCCAGCTCGCGTGCAGAGCTCATGACCTGGTCGCGATGCCAGTTGTTGGACACCATGCACAGCTTAAAACCTTTGGCGCGGGCGGCGTCGAGCCAAGCGGAAACCGCGGCGGGAACCTGCTCGGTGTCGCGCGGCACCAGGGTGTTATCGCGATCGAGCAGAATGGCGCGTTTGCCGTCGGCCCACAGGGCATCAAGGTCGATGCGATCGACCGAGGCAACGTAACGTTTGGGGCTAAAAATCCTCATGCTAATTCCAAGACTGTTGATGCTCTTCGTAGGTTTGCGAGAAGTACTCCTCGTCCTGCGTAATGTAGAAATACAGATCATCGGAGTCGGTCGGCTCAAGCGTGGCCTTGAGCGCCTCGAGCGACGGAGAGCAGATGGGCGTGGGTGGCAGGCCCTCGTGCTTATAGGTGTTATACGGACTATCGCTCTGCAGGTCGTCGGCGGTAACCTCGCCACCGGTGACATACATCATGGTCGCATCGCTGTTGAGATAGCGCAGACCGTCGAGCTTGCCGGCAAGACGGTTGTAGAAGACCGAGGCCACGTGCGCACGTTGGTCGGCGTTGAGACCCTCGCGCTCAACGATAGAGGCCAAGTTGACGATGTCGTAGTCGGACATCTCCACACCGTAGCGTTCCTTGATCTTGGCTTCGCAGCTCGCAAAGTCAAGCGACTTGTACTCGGTCTTAAACTGATCGAGCATAGCGCGAATCACGCCATCGGCCGTCGGCGAATCACCCAGCGAATAGGTCTTGGGGAACAAGAAACCCTCGAGCGAGTCGTTGGCGGCGCCCTTAAGGAAGCTATAGTCGTCCACGTAGTTGGAGGCCTTGGCCTGGTTGAGGAAGTCTTCCTTAGAGATGCTGTCGTAGGCCTGGGCCACACGGTCGGCGACTTGATCGACCGTCAGGCCCTCAGGGATAGTCAGCGCATTGGAGCCCGCGTTGGGGCCTTCCATGAGCTGCTGAACAACCTTGGTCGCATCCATGAGTGTGGTGAACGAATAATCACCAGGCTTGAGCGACATATCGGCGTTGAGCTTTTTCACCGCCGCATAGTAATCCTTGGGATTTTCTACGATATGGTTCTCGGAGAGAATCGAGGCGATCGTATCGCCCGAAGCACCATCGGGAATGGTCACCGTAACCTGCTGACCAGCCGTGACCTTCGTATCCTCACCGGCAAAGAAGCCCTTGACGGCCGGCACGACAAAGAAGGCGATCGCAGCAAGCGCGAGCACCGCCACCACAACGCCGATGATCATGGGAACCGGAGAACTCTTCTTTTGAGCACCGCGACGAGCATGCGTGTTGTAGCTCGAGCGTGTCGCCGGAGCAACGCCATGCGAACCGCGAGCGTGATGCGAATGCGATTGGGGGGCCTGAGTTCGCTGAGTAGGTGTCTGCTGCTTAAAGCGGGTACCGCCTGCAGGCTGGGCCGTACGAGCAGTGGGCTGCTGAGCCGCGTGAGAAGCCGGATGCTGAACCGAACGAGCAGAAGGCTGCTGACCCGTCCGTTGAACAGGTTGGGCCGAACGAGAGAAGGACTGCACCGGGCGCGCGGCAGGCTGAGCTGCGCGCTGCGTCGGCTGTGCCGGACGCTGGCCAGGCTGGGCAGGGCGCGACGCCGGCTGACGTGTACGATTCGGCTGGCGCGGATCGGAAGCACTAGGCATGCGAAACCTCCTCGTTTTTACGATCGAGCCACGTCTGCAAAAAAAGGCTGGCGGCAATCATGTCGATCTTGCCCCTCATCTGCTTTTCGTTGAGGCCCTGCTCGCGCAGGATACGCTTGGCCTCTTGCGAGGACAGACGCTCGTCCTCAAACTCCAGCGGAAGATCGAGCTCGTCGGCAATCTTTTGCGCCACGGCGGCAACGCGCTCGGCTTGGGGGCCGGGCTCACCGGCCATGGTCAGGGGACGTCCGCTTACCAGGATGTCGGGCTCATAGTCTTCGACCAGGTAGCGGAACGTCTTGGCCATACCGGTGACCTCGGCGGCCGGGAGCACCTTGACAGGCATCGCCATCTTGCCATCACGGCTCGAGACGGCGATGCCAATCCTGGTCTCCCCTATGTCCAGCGCAAGCGCGACCACAGTGACTTCTTAGATTCTTAGGCGCCGAGCGCGGTCTTGGCGGCCGCGAGGGCATCGGCGATGCCGGCAGCATTCTTGCCACCGGCCTGGGCCATGTTGTGACGGCCACCACCGCGACCGTCGACCAGACCCGCGATCTGCTTGATCACATTACCGGCGTGGAACCCGGCCTTCACGGCGTCATCGGAGCCGGCAGCGAGCAGGGCCGGAGTGCCCTTCTCAGTCACGCTGGCGACGACACAAGCGACAGGGCCGGCGACCTTCTGGTGCACGGTATCCCATACGTTGCGCAGGTCGGCAGCCTCAAGGCCCTGGAGCTCAGCAACGACGAGCTTGTAGCCACCGAGCTCGACAGCACCCTCGATGGCGCTGGAAATGGCGTCGGAGGAACCACCGGTCAGAGCCTTTTTGAGCTTGTTGGACGTCTCGCGCAGCTCGACCTGCAGGTTCTCCACACGGGCGGGAACCTCGTCGACGCGGCACTTGAGCGCAGCAGCGGCGGCGTCAACGAGTGCCAGGCGGTCGGCCATATAGTCGAGAGCACCCTTAGAGGTCACGGCCTCGATACGGCGGACGTTCGAGCCCGTAGAGGACTCGGAAATAATCTTGAACAGGCCGATCTCGGCGGTGTTGGCAGCGTGCGTGCCACCGCAGAGCTCGCGAGAGAACGGCTGGTCCTCGGCGCCCACGGAGACGACGCGGACGACATCGCCGTACTTCTCTCCAAACAGAGCAACAGCGCCGGCAGCCTTAGCCTCGTCGATGCCCATAACACGGGTCACGACCGGCTTGGAGGCGAAGATCTGCTGGTTGACCAAGTCCTCGACAGCCTTGAGCTGCTCGGAGGAAAGGGCCTCGAAGTGCGTAAAGTCAAAGCGCAGGTGCTCGGGCGTCACCAGCGAGCCGGCCTGGGAGACGTGCTCGCCCAGGACCTGCTTAAGGGCAGCGTCGAGCAGGTGCGTGGCGGTGTGGTTGCGGCGCAGGAAGCCACGGCGCTCGGCGTCGAGAGCGGCGGTCACAGCGGCACCGACAGTCAGCGTGCCATCGGCAACGTGCGCGACGTGGGCATACAGGCCGTTGTGGTTCTTGGTGTCGGCAACGGTCAGAACAACGCCCTCGGCGGAAAGCTTGCCGGCATCGCCCTGCTGACCACCCATCTCGGCATAGAACGGGGTGCGGTCGAGCACGACCTCGACATCCTCGCCCGCGGCTGCGGACTCGACGGACTCGCCGTTGCGCACGATGGCGACAACCTTGGCGCCCCCGATCACATCGTTGTCATAGCCGTCGAACTCGGTCGCTGCGACCTTGTCGGAAAGCTCGACCCACACGTCGTTGAAGCTACCCCAGGCGTCGCCCTTGGCGTTAGCGCGGGCGCGGGCCTTCTGGTCCTCCATGCAGGCAGTGAAGCCGTCCATGTCGACGTCGTGGCCAGCGGTGCCGGCGATCTCGACGGTCAGATCGATGGGGAAACCAAAGGTGTCGTGCAGCTTAAAGGCGACATCGCCCGGAAGCACAGCGCCCTCGGCAAGCGCTGCCAGGGCCTCGTCCAGGTACACGCGGCCGTTGTCGAGCGTCGTGGAGAAGCGCTCCTCCTCGGAGGCAACGATACCCTTGACGAGCGCGACGTTCTTGAGCAACTCGGGATAGGCCTCGCCCATTTGAGCGTTGACCTCGTCGATGAACTTGGTCAGGAAGGCGCCCTCGATGCCCAGCAGGCGACCGTGGAACACGGCACGGCGGAGCAGACGGCGAAGGACGTACTCGCGACCCTCGTTGCCGGGAAGGATGCCGTCCGAGATCATAAAGTCGACAGCACGGGAGTGGTCGGCGATGATGCGCAGGGAGCGGCTGGCGCCGGAGTAATCGTCGGCGTCATAGGTCTTACCGCTGATCTCCTCACCGAGCTTGACGAGGTGCTGCATCAGATCGCCGTCGTAGTTAGCAGTCTTGTGCTGCATGATAGCGGCCATGCGCTCCAGGCCCATGCCCGTATCGAGGTTGCGGTGCGGCAGCTCCGGCATGGAGCCGTCCTCCTGGCGGTCGTACTGGGTAAACACGAGGTTCCAGAACTCAAGGAAGCGGTCGCAGTCGCAGCCAGGCTTGCAGTCGGGGCTGCCGCAGCCGACCTCCTCGCCCATGTCAAAGTAGATCTCGGAGCACGGACCGCAGGGACCGGTGGGGCCAGCGGCCCAGAAGTTGTCGTCCTCTCCCAGGCGGGAGATGTGGTCCTCGGCAACGCCCAGAGAACGCCACACGTCGTGGGTCTCGTCGTCCTCGGTAAAGACGGTAAAGTACAGGCGGTCGAGCGGCAGCTTAAACTCCTTGGTGATGAGCTCAAAGGCCCAAGCGCAAGCCTGCTCCTTGGAGACGCCGCCAAAAGAGAAATCGCCAAGCATCTCGAAGAACGACAGGTGACGGCCGTCCTCGCCGATGCAATCGATGTCATTGGTGCGGACGCACTTCTGGCAGGAGATCGCGCCGATCTCCTTCATGGTCTTCTTGCCCTGGTAGTACTCCTTAAACTGGTTCATGCCGGCGTTGGCAAGCAGCAGAGAAGGATCGTCGGGGACGAGGGACGAAGAAGGATAGAGCTTAAGACCGCGCTCCTCAAAGAAGTTGAGGAACTTAGAGCGAATCTCGGCCGTAGTCATTGACGGGTAGTCAGCACTCATAGAGGGAATCTCCTCGGTTTCACATCGAAACAGTTCAAACGTAACGATATTACCATCCAACCGCCCCCGTGCAAAAAAGAGGGCCGGCACAATGCCGGCCCTTCAGCGAAATTGCATGTTAGCGCGTATGAATGTTAACCCGAATTACCCCGCTAGTTGTCGTCATCGTCCATGGAGCCGTCGATGCCGGTGTTGGTGTCGTCGTCCGAGCTGGAGTCATCATCCCTGGCGAAAGGGTTCTTGAAGAAGCCCGTGGCGTCGGGCTGAAGGCCCGAGAGCTTAATCCAAGGATTATCGAGCTCGGGCTTGGGCATGGCCTTGGCCTCGGGCGCCGTCTCGTTGCCGATAAGCTCGGACTCGTAGATGAAGGTGTCGTCGCCGAGCGCATCGTAGGCGGCAACCGGTTTGCCCTCGGCATCGCGATACGGTGTGCCCTTAAACACGGCACCGTCGTAGGCCACGAGCTGGCGGCCGGTCTCGTTCTCAAAGTAGTACACGAAGATACCCTTGAGGGCAGCGCAAAGCGGGATGGCAATAATCATGCCGATGGGACCCATGAGCGCCGAGCCGATGACGAGGGCCGTGAGGCTCATGATGGGATGCACCTGCACCGAGCTCTGCATAACCTTAGGCGAAATCACGTTATCGGTGACGTTTTGCGCAATCATCGTCACAATGAGCGTCCATAACGCCAACATGGGACTGAACATAAAGCCAAGAATCGTGGCGATTGCCGCGCTCACCCAGGGACCAACGACCGGAACCAAATGCATGATGCCGGTAAAGATGGCCATAAGAGCCGCATACGGATGTCCGATAATCGTAAAGCCGATAAAGGCCAGGATGCCACCGCAGATGGACGTGACGACCATGCCGCGCATGTAGCCACCGACGGAACGAGAAAGAATCGCAACCATAAAGCGGTACGAGGTCTCCTTCTCCTGACCGATGATGGTGCAAATCTCGTGGTGCATGCGGGGGTAGTCGCAGGCCATCCAGTAGGCAAGCACCAGGCCCAGGAAGATCACGAACAGCTGCGAAGCCGTGTTGGTGATAAGCGGGAACACACCGCGTCCGAGCTCGGCAGCAATCTGAGACACATATTTCGACGCCACGGTAACGAGCGAGGACAGGTTGTTGTCCAGATACTCCTTGAGCGGCGTGTTATTGAGCGTCTTGGCGTTCGAAATCATTTCGTTGAGGTCGCCGCCCGCAACACGAAGCTGCCCAGGCAGACGGCTCAAGACCTCCATGATCTGGCCAAACAAAATCGGCGACAGGATGCAGACGACACCGACGAGCACGGCAACGACCACAATAAGCGCGATGAGCGAACCGATGCCGCGATTCACACCATGATGCTCGAGCCAATTGGTAATCGGCGACATCACAAAGGCGATAATGGAGCCGACAGCAAGAAACTCGATAACCGGTGCCAGGATGCCCATGAGGTTGAAGATGACGGCAGCAATCGCAATGCAGCCTACAACAGCCCAGATGCGAAGGGTCAGAATACGTGTATCACGCAGTGTACGGTCGGTTTGCTGGGGGTGCTCACTCATGAACGAATCATCACTCCGTCGGGGTCGATCTTGTCCTGGATCTTTTTAAGCGTGCGGCGCAGCAGACGCGAAACCTGCACCTGGGAAATGCCAAGCTTCTTGGCAATCTCGATCTGGGTCATCCCCTTCACAAAGCGCAGCTCGATCACTTCGCGCTCGCGCGGCGAGAAATCACGGATAGCCTCCTCGATTACCAAGCGGTCATCGGTAAAGTCAAGCTCGTTGTCGTCATCGGCATAGCGGTCGAGAATCGAAGGTGCATCGTCAGAATCAGACGCGCCCGGGGCCTCAATGGGCACCGACGTGTAGGCCGAGGACGATTCCATGGCTTCGAGCACCTCGTCGACAGTTACGTCCAGATATTCAGCGATTTCTTCGACCTTAGGCGAACGCTGTAGCTCGTTGGTGAGTTTGTCGGTGGCCTGGTTGACCTTAGCCGAGAGCTCCTGCAGACGGCGCGGAACGCGCACGCTCCAGCCCTTATCGCGGAAGTGACGCTTAATCTCACCCAGAATGGTAGGTGTGGCAAACGTCGTAAACTCGAGCCCGCGCTCGGGGTCAAAGCGGTCGATAGCCTTGAGCAAGCCCAGATAACCGACCTGCATAAGGTCGTCGAGCGGCTCGCCGCGGTTCTTAAATTTGTTGGCAAGAAACCTTACCAGGTTCATATGGGACATGACGAGCTGCTCGCGGGCGTCCGGATCACCGGTCTCCTTGTAGCGACGAAACAGCTCGCGGGTTTTCTCCTTGTCCCAAGCGGTCTTACCGCTCCGGGAACGTTCGGTCATATTAGATATCCGCCTTGAGGTCGAGGGAAAGCGTTAGGGGCGCCGATGTCTTTTCGTAGGAATCGCACACACTTGCAAGAATGAGCTCGGCATACACGGCAGCCTGGTCATCCTCATCGACGCTGGCCTGGTCGCCAAAGGTAAACGTCATGCCAACATGAGTCTCGTCAACGTCGAATTTGATCGTAATATCGTCGCAGTCGACCGCGGTACAACCAAAGATGAAGGCCTCCTCGGCAGCCATGCGAATATCCTCGATACGATCGACGGACATAGAGCACAGAGCGCCAACGTTAGCGGCCGTCATGCGCACCAAGCGTGCGAGACGCGGGTCGCCGGCAACGGTCAGCGTAATGGGGCAGGTTGCTTCGCTACTCATCGCAGGACTCCTCGGCAGTCTCGGCGCTTGTATAGGTGTAATACTGAGCCGACTTGGCTGCGGGCTTCTGAGCCACATCTGCGCCATCGGCGACCTCATCCTCGGCCTCGCCAATCAGAACGCGCTCGGTAGGCTGCTCGGCCTCCGCGGCGGCAGCGGCGAGCTTGCGCTCGGCGTCGGCTGCAGGAGCCTTCACCTTATTAAAGAGTTTCTGCACGGCACCGGCAGCAGAATCGGTCACACTCGACACGGCATTGCTGGCCTCGGCCATGCTGCCCGTGACCTCAGAGATATCGCGAACGACCGCCTCGACCTCAACGAGGTTGGACGTCAGGGCGTCGACGGCAGTCTTGCTCGACTTGAGCAGCGGCTCCATCTGGGCAAGCGCCGGCGTGAGCTCGTCAACGGCGCCATCGAGCTTTGCCACCACGGGCTGCGCCTCGGCGATGGTGTTGTTGAGGTCGGTAACGGTCTTGTCGAGCGAATCGACAACGGTGCGGGTTTTACGCAGGGTGAGCGCAAGCTCAACGACAGCCCACACGCCGGCGACGGCGAGCAGCAGCAAGGCGATTTGAATGGGACTCATACAAGCCTCCCAAAGGAATCGAAATACAGACGCTGTCAATGGTACCCCAAAGGGGCCCGAACATGCCAAGACCTGCAACGAGGGACAAAATTATCAGCAGCTACTTCGGGGCATTCCCGCTGCGGTCGCGTTCGCTTTGCTCTACGCGCCATTCTTCCCAGCCGCGGCCGGCAGGCTGCCAAAACGCGCCGCGCTCCAGGCCTTCGGGCAAGTAACGCTGGTCGACCCAGCCTTCGGGATAATCGTGCGGGTACTTGTAGACACCATACTCATCGCTACCCGGGCGATGACGGTCGCGCAGATAGCTTGGCACCTCGCGCAGTCCACTGTTATGGATATCGGCCAGCGCCGCATCAATGGATGCCTCGCAGGCATTGGATTTAGGCGCCAAGCACACATAAAGCGCAGCCTGCGCCAAGTTGATACGACACTCGGGATAGCCAATGACCTCGGCAGACTTAAACGCGGCATGCGCCACCAGCAGAGCCTGCGGATCGGCGTTGCCGACGTCCTCGGAAGCATGAATCATAATGCGGCGAGCGATAAACTTAGGATCCTCCCCCGCATCGATCATGCGCGCGAGCCAATAAATGGTGGCATCGGGGTCACTGCCGCGCATGGACTTGATGAACGCGCTGATGATGTCGTAGTGCATGTCACCGTTTTTGTCATACGAAAATCCACGGCGAGGATTGGCAATCTTCACATCGTCGACGGTGATGGGATACCGCTCCCCCGCCGCCGGCGCCGGCGTACCCTCGGTATCGGGACGCGTCACGGCGATCTCGCTCGCCAGCTCGAGCGTCGTCAGGGCCGCACGCGCATCACCAGCGGCCAGCGTGCAAATGGTCTTAACCGTATCCTCATCGGCCGAGAACTTGCCGTTCAAGCCTTGCGGTGCCTCGAGCGCACGCTCAATGAGCGTTTCGATATCCTCGTCTTTTAGGTGCTCAAGCTCCACCACGCGTCCGCGCGACAACAGTGCGGAGTTGACCTCGAAGTACGGGTTCTCCGTCGTGGCACCGATCATAATGACGGTGCGGTTCTCGACAGCATGTAACAGCGCATCCTGCTGCGACTTCGAAAAGCGATGAATCTCGTCGATAAACAGTATGGTGCGACGGTCGTACGTATTCAGGCGCGTCTTTGCCTCGTCGATTACGCGACGCAAGTCCTTCACGGTACCCGTGACAGCGCTGACCTCAACAAACTCGCTCTTGGTCTGGTTGGCGATGATATGCGCCAACGTGGTTTTGCCCGTGCCGGCAGGACCGTACAGAATCACACTCGACAGCACATCATGCTCGATCGCGGCTCGCAGCCACGAGCCCTTGCCCACGGCCTTTTGCTGGCCCACGTACTCATCGAGCGAATTGGGGCGCATGCGCACCGCGAGCGGCGCATTCTTAAAGGAACGCTCGCGCGTCGAGGCAGAAAATAGGTCGTCCATAGCCATCCCGTACATCCATCTAAATCGTTGTTCTCCCACAGTATACCGAAAAGATACGAACTACCGTTCGTTAATATAGGTACGATGCGGAAACTTTAGACCCGGGAATAGCTTGCTCGTCAGCTCACAGAAATAGCCGTCCGTCATACTCGCGATGTAATCCACCACGGTTTGATCCTTATCGTCCTGCCAGGCATAGGTGCGATCATAGTAGGAAAGCTGCTGCTCAATGCGCGAAATATGATGCTTAAAGATGTAAGAGGACTCGTCGCCGTCATTTAAATCATCCAAGCAACGGTCATAGAGCTTTTCGAAGGCCTCGCGCAGCTCCGCCTCGGAATCGCCCTCGATGCCGCCCTTGCTGTAGATCTTCTCGTAGTTCTCGCGCTTGGCCCGGCGGATCTCCTCAAACAGATCCTCGCTCATCTCGATACGCGGTTTGCCGTAGCTATGTTCCACGATATCGATGGAAGCGTGCGTGAGGATCCAGCTGTTGTAAAAACCGCCCAGACTGTCGTCGAAAGCGCCAGGTTCAAGCAGCCCCGCCGCGATAGCATCCTGGCGATCGCGACCGACGTAGGCGAGGATATCCGAAATGCGTACCACGCAGCCCTCGAGCGTCATGGGACGCAGGTGCTCAATGGCACTATAGCCCGTGGCGATACAGTCCTCGACCGTCTGATCAAACTGGTCAAAGGACGCCATGTCCGACAGCTCAAACACTCGCTGTTCGTACTCACCGTTATGGCACAGCACGCCGTCGAGCGTCTGGAGCGACACGTTGCGGCCATACAGCGCATCGAGTACGCGCACCGACTGAACGTTATGAAAAAAGAAGCGGCCGGTACGCTCATGATAGATATCGTTGAGGAAGCGCTCGCCGGCATGTCCGAAGGGCGTGTGACCCAAGTCATGGCCCAGGCCGATCGCCTCGATCAGATCGCAGTTGAGCCCGAGGGCGCGACCGATATCGCGTGCAATGCGCGAGACAAGCTGCACATGCAGACCACGACGAGACAAGTCGTCGTTGCTGCGAAAGCTAAAGACCTGCGTTTTGCCTGCATAACGGGAGTATGCCGGAAGATGGAGAATCTTTTCGGTATCGCGCATAAAGGCCGGACGCATCAGCGTGCCTTTGTCCGCATCGCGAACAACACGACGAATGACCTGGTCGTCGTTGCAACGATACGGATTGACGGCGCCCGAAGCACGATCGGCAGCAATGCGCTCAATAAGCTCGGGCGACAACGCCGCGGGAATAAGGTCCATACGTGCCTTGATGGCGGACGTTTCTTGATTAGTTGCCATGGCATGCTCCTTAAGAAGGATGCGCAATCGGTTACAGCGTGCAGCCCACGACCTCGATTATGGCAAAAATCGGCACCAAAAACGGCAGCAATGGCAGGGAGCGCGATTTTGTGATGAGGCAAGTGATAGCCAGAACCAGGAGCGCGGCGGCAAATGCCACGATACCGCCCAAGGGGTCGAAGGTGCAAAGCGCGAAGAGCGCCTTGGCATCTCCCATACCGATACCCGGGGCTTGGCGAAGGCGCCGCCAGAGGGACTCAGTCAGCACGAGCGCGAGATACACGATGACAGCAAGGCCTGCATGGTCAAGTGCAACGTCCGCGCCACGATCGAGCCATACGCCCGCAAACGCCGCCACCGCGCACACCGCAGCAAGCACATTCGGGAACCGCCGTTCACGCGCATCGATAATGGCGCCAGCGATGGCGCACAGCCAAAACGGGATATAGACCATCGAGCACCTCCTCGAGCCGCATCGCAAAAGCAAAAACCACCACAAAGGTGCCTGTCCCCTTTGTGGTGGTTTTGGTGGTGGTTATTTGGCGCCCTGCATGACCTCATCGAGGGTAACGTTGACGGCGTGCTGCGTCGGGACCCAGTCGACCTTTAGGAACAGAGCAGCCACCGTGATGGGGATATAGCTGAACATAAAGATCGGGAAGGTAAACAGGTTGGTTACCAGACGCCACTTTTGCGCGCAGTGAATATGCTTGTACTCAAAGATGGTCGTGAGTAGCGCCAGGATAAAGAAGGTCTGGTACATCATCGCGAAGGTCATAATGAGCGAGGCGGCACAAGCCTGCATCTCGACCTCGGTGGCCAAGAAGCCATGCGAAAGTCCGCCCACGATGAGGAAGGTCGCGTTGGCGAGCATGGAGATCAGGGACAGCAGCATGCCCGGAGCGATCGTCATAAACATGTCGTAGGCAGCAAAGCGATGATAGCGGAAGGTCGATTTGACCAGGTGCTTACCGTAGGTAAAAAAGACCTGGTAGAATCCCTTGGTCCAACGCATGCGCTGTTTCCAGGACGCCTTAAACGTCACCGGCTGCTCGTCAAAGAACTCCGCCGGTGCATAACCGATGCGGATGCCGTGGATGGCGCAGAACGTGGTGAACTGGATGTCCTCGGTCAGCGTATGGAACTGCCAACCGTGCATGCCCTCGATCACGCTCGCCGAGATAAGGTAACCCGAACCCGAGACGGCGCAAGACGTCTTGCAGATGTTACGCGCGTTGTTAAGGAAGCGGGCCTCACGCAGATACCAGGTGGCGTTGGCCGCAGAGATCCACGAGCTGCCAAAGTTCTTAGAGTTGCGATAGCTCGTGACCACATGGAAACCCTGGTCAAAGGCATCATTCATCTTGGAGACGTAATCGCGGGAGATAACGTTGTCGGCATCGAAGATAAAGTAGCCCTCAAACGTATCGGGATACTCGTTGAGAATGCGATCGAAACCAAAGTCCATGACCCAGCTCTTACCCTTGCGGGCCAGGTCATTGCGCTCGTAAACAATGGCACCGGCCTCGCGCGCGAGCTGCGCGGTGTTGTCGGTGCAGGCGTCGGCAACGACAAAGACCTCGATGAGCTCGGACGGATAGTCCTGGTCCTTGATGGAGCGAACGAGGTTGGCAATTACGGCTTCCTCGTTATGCGCCGCGATAAAGAAGGCATAGCGGTGGAGCTTTTTGGCCTTGGGAGGCGCGACCTCGCCACGGAGAGCGCCGATGACAAAGAAGACCACCTGGTACAGAAAGCAGACCGTGAGCAGCGTGACGACAATCTGGTTGAAGATCACGATGGGCGTGTTAGTTTGTAAAAAGGCGAGCATGCAGGCTCCCGAGAACGCGTTACGTAAACAAGCGTATATTTTACCGCAGGCTAACCGAGTTCAAGAAACCACCTAATACTGGCTAGGCTTCGAGCAGACCGAGCTGCGGGACGATTTCGTCACCGGCGGCAGTGCGGCCGAGCGAACGCGGGGCCAAATCATCCAGAACCGCCGCAAGGTCCCACGGCAGCTCGTCGCGGCACTCGATGCGCTCCCCCGTCACGGGATGGTCGAATGCGACGCGCCAGGAATGAAGGAATTGCCTGGTCAAACCCTGATCGGCACGTGCATCACACTTGCCGTAGAGCGGATCGCCCACGCAGGCGTGGTTGATATGGCGCATATGCACGCGAATCTGATGCGTGCGGCCCGTAAACAGATGACACTCGACGAGCGTATAGCCGTCGTCAAAACGCGTGGAATCAAAGCGCTCGAGAACCTTAAAGGTCGTAATGGCCTGGCGTGCGAAAGGATCGTCCGAAACCGCCATCTTGACACGGTCACGCGTAGAACGGGCAATGCCGGTGTTAATGGTGCCCTCATCCATGGCGATGTGCCCGTGAACGAGCGTGATATAGCGACGGTCGAGCGTGCGCGTACGGATAAGGTTTTGGAGCGCGCGCTGGGTGTCGTCGTCCTTTGCCGCAAGCATGAGACCCGAGGTATCGCGATCCAAACGATGCACGATACCGGGGCGGTCCTCGCCCTGCACGGTGCCCAGATGGTCAATACCGCAGTGATAGACCAGGGCATTCGCGAGCGTACCGCTCTCATGACCATGTGCAGGATGGCACACCAGGCCACGTTGCTTGGAGAGCACAATGAGATAGTCGTCCTCATAGCGAATGTCGAGCGGGATGGCCTCGGGAATCACATCGGTGGGATCGTGCGGCTCGGGCAAATCGACCGAAATTCGGTCGCCGGCTCGCACGGCGTACTTTTTGGACAGGCAGGTCTCGCCATTGACGCATACGGCACCGCCCTCAATCAGATGCGCGCAGGCAGAGCGCGTAGGGCAGCCGTCATTGGCGCCCAGATAGGCGTCAAGACGCTGACCAGCGGCATCGTCGGCAACAAGGATATGGATGTCGGCCATTAGCGCTCATTCCTTTCGCGAATCTTGCGGGCACGCTCCCCACGTTGTTTAGCCTTGCGCTTGGCGCGGGCCTCGTCACGGGCGTTAAGCTCGGCGGTCGCATCGACCTCACGGGCCGCGGGGCTCAAGAACATGTAGCCAAAGAGGGCGAGCACGACGCCCAAGGTAATGCCGATATCGGCCACATTGAAAACAGGGAAGTCGATGAAGGTGGTGGCAATAAAATCGGTCACGAAGCCAAAGGCCAAACGATCGATCGCGTTGCCGATAGCACCGCCCGCAACCATCGCCATGCCCACAACCTCAAGATGGGCGAGCTGGGGTGCACGAACGAGGTACACGGCAATAGCGATAATGACCGCCAACGCCAGCACGGCAAACGCGATGCCATGCCCCTCGCCCATGCTAAAGGCAGCACCGATATTGCGGACAAACATAAAGTCGATGACACCGGGGATGACGGTCACATGCAAAGCGTCGCCCACGGCACGAACCGCAAGCTTGGTCAGCTGGTCAACAAGCAGCACAACCAGCGCCACCCCACCAGCAACACCCAACCGCCAACGCAAAGGCGGCGTCATATCCCCAGTACGACCCAAATCAATCCCCTACCCTCAAGAACATCGAATTACGTTTAACGCAAGTAAACATCTTATATTGCCACAAGCAGAGCGCACGACATATCCACCAACGCAAGCGAAATAACCAGCTAAAAACGAAAGCGGCATTCCAAAAACAGAATGCCGCTTTTATTCAGCGGAGCAAATGGGCCGAAGGCGCCCAAATTCTCCCTATAGCTAAAATGCCGAGTTACCGTGCCTTAAAGGGCCTCTGCGCAGCGCTTGCAGATATGCGCGTGGCCGTTGTACTCGCCGACGGTGGTGCGATAGTTCCAGCAACGGTCACAGCACTCGCCCTCGGCAGCCTCAATAGCAACGGAAAGCTCCTCGCCCTGGGTCAGCTCAACATCGGAGACGATGTAGAACTCGGCCAGGTCGACGGCCTTGTCGCCGGTCAGCAGCGCATACATCTCGGCGGGAACGACCGCCTTGACGCGGACCTGCTGGCTCTTGGTGAAGGTGCCGGCGGAGCGGGCATCTTCAAGGGACTTGGTCACGGCGCTACGAAGCTCGAGGGAAGCCTCGAGCACGCCCTCGAACTCATTGGCCTCGTCGACCGTGATGGGCGACTTGTACCAATCGAGCAGCGCTGCGTACTTCTGGTGATCGACGCAGCCGGCGGGCGCATAGGCCATGGCCTCGTCGACCGTGTAGGAAAGGATCGGCTGCAGGTCGCGCATGAGCATCGAGAAGAGCTCGGCCAGCACGGTCTGGGCGCTGCGACGCTCGAGCGAGCCGGGCTTCTCGCAGTACAGACGGTCCTTCAGGGCGTCGAGGTACACGTTGGAGAGCTCGGTAACCACGAAGTCGTAGAGTGCACGGTAAGCGCGCGGGAACTCGTAGCTGGCGTAAGCATCGTCGACCTCGGCCTGGACCTGAGTCAGGCGGGCAACCATGAGCTTGTCGAGCGGCAGCAGGTCGGCAAAGGCGACTCCATCGGTCTCGGGCTCAAACTGACCCTCGAGCTCGGAGAGCAGGAAGCGCAGCGTGTTGCGGAAACGACGGTAGGCATCGGACGTACGAGCAAGGATCTCGTGGTCGATGGACACGTCGGAGCTGGTATCGACCGAGGCGACCCACAAGCGGATGATGTCGGCACCCATCTCGTCGCAGACCTTGTTGGGGTCGATGACGTTGCCGAGCGACTTGGACATCTTGCGGCCCTGGCCGTCGAGGGTGAAGCCCTGCGAAACGACCGCCTTGTACGGGGCGTGACCATTGGCACCCACCGAGGTGAGCAGCGAGCTCTGGAACCAACCGCGGTGCTGGTCGGAGCCCTCAAGATACACATCCGCCGGGTACTCAAGCTCGGGACGGTACTCGCAGACGGCCTTCCAGGAGACGCCGGAATCCCACCACACGTCGAGGATATCCTTATCGGCCTTGAGGTGATGGCCACCGCACTTGGGGCAGACGCAGGCCTCGCCCAGGTAGCTCTCGGGAGCGTCGGTGAACCAGGCATCGGAGCCCTTCTCGTGGAAGAGCTTGATGACGGCGTCGAGCGTGGCGTCGTTCATGACCTTCTCGCCGCAGTCGGCGCAGGTATAGCTGGGGATAGGCACGCCCCAGTTGCGCTGACGGCTGATGCACCAGTCGGGACGCTGCTCGACCATGGCACCGATGCGGTTGGCGGCGTGAGCCGGATACCACTTGACGTTCTCGCGGACCTCTTTGCCAGCCTGCTCGCGCAAACCGGTCTTGTCCATCGAGACAAACCACTGGTCGGTAGCGCGGAAGAGCACCGGGTGCTTGCAGCGCCAGCAGTGCGGATAGCTGTGCGTGATCTTCTTCTCGAGGACGAGGGTGCCGCGCTCGCGCAGGAACTCGATGATGTGCGGGTTGGCCTCGTCGGTATCCATACCGCTGAAGGGGCCACCGGTGCCAAACTCCTCGCCGGTGTAGAACTTGCCGTCGTCATCAACCGGCATGCAGATGTCGGTGATGCCCTCCTTGAGGCAGGCAAAGTAGTCGTCGACGCCGTGGCCGGGCGAGTTGTGGACGATACCGGTACCGTCATCGACACCGACGTAATCGGCCAGCAGCGCCACGCCCTCGACACCGTCAAAGATCGGCTGCTTGTAGTGGATGTGATGGAAGGTCTCGGCGGGAACCACATAGGGCTTGCCGTCGACCATGACCGGGGTGTACTCCCAGCCAAACTCCTCGCAGCATTTGGGAGCCAGGTCCTCGAGCATGACCTCGGCACGACCATCGTGCTCAACGGCGACGTAGGCGGCGCCGGGCTTGAGGGAAACGGCCTGGTCGGAGGGGATGGTCCACGGCGTGGTCGTCCAGATGATGAAGTCGACCGGGCCGTCGAAGTTCTCGAGGCCGGCGGGCTTGGAGGTCATCTCAAAGCGAACGAAGATGGAGGGGCTCGTCTCGTCGGAGTACTCGATCTCGGCCTCGGCCAGCGCGGTGTGGCAGTGCTTGCACCAGTGGACGGGCTTATGACCGCGATAGATCATGCCCTTGTCGAACATGGCCTTGAAGACCTCGATGTCGGCGGCGTCATGCTGGTGATAGAGCGTCAGGTAGGGGTTGTCCCAGTCGCCGAGCACGCCCAGACGACGGAAGCCAGCCTTCTGCAGCTCGATGTTCTCGACAGCGAACTCGTTGCAGAGCTCACGGATCTTGGCCGTGGGGGTCTGGTTGAACTTCTCGGTGCCGAGCTTCTCCTCGACCTTATGCTCGATCGGCTGGCCGTGGCAGTCCCAACCGGGGACATAGGGAACTTCGCAGCCCTGCATCATCCAGTAACGGTTGATCATGTCCTTGGAAATCTTGTTCATGGCGTGGCCGATGTGGATCGGACCGTTGGCGTACGGAGGGCCGTCGTGCAGCACGAACTTCTTGTGACCCTCGTTCTTCTTCAGAACCTGCTCGTAGACCTTGTTGTCCTGCCAGTCCTTGAGTCGCTTGGGCTCGGACTTGGAAAGACCGGCACGCATGGGAAATCCGGTTTTGGGCAGATTCATCGTCTGCTTGTACTCGTTTGCCACGGTACCCCTTTCTTGTCATGGGCGCGCACGCCCTCTGGGCACCAAAAAAAGCGCCCGTCCCTACAAGCTGGGACGAAGCGCCACAAAACGGACTGTACGCCCGCAAAAGCTCTTCGCTTAACCACCCAGCTTAGATGCCCTCGCACGCATATTCGCGCGCTCGCATCCGTTACTCGGCTGGCCTGTATCGACGACCATCTCGGCGATGTCTACTAAGACGTGCCTGTATGGCGCGTCCGTTGGGACCGCAGCTCCGGGGTGATTTTCATCGGTCGCATGCACGGGTTCTCAGCGCTCCCCGCTCTCTGTAGCATGCGGACGGCCGACTACTCGTCCCCATCAACGCTTATGCGGAGTATGCTAGCACGTTCCGCGCCAGCAAAAAACCCTCAACACTGGTTTTATACGTTCGAAATTTCTCACTATTACAGCCCTTCTCTAGGAGCAAAATACCTGAAAGCACTTTATCGAACGAAAGAAGGTTGCTATGCGCACGATTGGAATGAGCGACTACACCGTTGGCGAGGATTGCTTTACCGAGCTGCCCGGCGCACTGGCCGAATACGGAGCGACCAAGGTCGCGATCATCGGTGGCAAGCGAGCCCTGGCTGCGGCGCTGCCGGGAATCGAGGCGGCACTTGAAGGCACCGATGTCGAGGTTCTGGAGGCGCGCGTCTATGGCACCAACAGCACGCGTGCCAATATCGCCAAGGTCGTGAACTCCCCTGCCTGCCGGGAAGCCGACGTGCTCATCGCATGCGGCGGCGGCAAGGCGCTCGACACCGTGAAGACCGCAGCTATCGAGCTCAAGAAGATCGTCTTTACGGTCCCGACGATTTGCTCCAACTGCTCCGCTGCGACCGCCATTGCCGTCGTGTACAACGACGATGGCTCGCTCGAGGGCTATTCGTACCCCAACCGACCGGCGCACATCTTCATCAACCCCAAGATCATCGCCGAGGCACCGGCGGAGTACTTCTGGGCCGGCGTGGGCGATGCCCTGTCCAAACAGCCCGAGGTCGAGTACGCCACGAGCGCCGGCAACCTGGAGCACACCGCCGGTCTTGGCCTGGCGCTCGCCCACACCTGTTCCGAGCCACTGTTTACCTATGGCGTCCAGGGTCTTGAGGACGTGCGCCAGAACCTGTCGAGCGAGGCCGTCAAGCAGATCGCGCTCGACATCGTGGTCAACACGGGCTACGTCTCCAACCTGACCAACCAGAACGATTACTACTACAACTCGAGCGTGGCGCACGCGTTCTACAACGCCACTTGCAGCATCCCGCGTAAGGGCACCTATCTGCACGGCGAGGTCGTAAGCCTGGGCGTGCTCGTGCTGTTTGCCTATACGGGCGATACCGAGAACCTTGAGCGCTATGCCGCCTTTAACAAGCAGATGGGGCTGCCCGTGACGCTGGAGCAGGTCGGGCTTTCCGAGGCCGACATCCCGGCCCTGTGCGAGTACGCGCACGCCACCAACGAGTGGAAGCAGGGAAACCCCGAGTCCTTCACCGACGAAAAGTTCGCCGCCGCCATCAAGGCCGCCAACGCCTACGGCCACACCCTCCTCGCCTAACCGACCAAAACCACCACAAAGGGGACAGGCACCTTTGTGGTGGTTTTTTATTGCTCCACCATTCAGTTCGTACTCGAACCCGATTCTATACGAGAAAGGGTTCGGGTACGTTTTTTGTTTATCGGTAATTCTGCGGAAGGACTACTCGGAACGGTAAACAGGAACGAACAGAGGCAGGGTATCATCGTGGTGATGGTATCCTGCCTTTTGCCTTGCGGAACCAAGGTCGCTTTATGCGAACTTGATCGCCACTTATATGGCGCATTGATGGCAATTGCTGCGCACGTGCGTGCCGGGAGCCTGTACACCTCTGGCAAGGCGTAACACACTAGACTTTGTTCCAAAGTCCGTGTGCTAAGGGGGCAGGGCCCTTAGAATTCCTGTGGAGTGTGTACGCACGTACGCAGGAAAACAGCAAATTACGCTATATCAGGGCGTTCTTTCATTGGAGCGTATGGTATACACGGCTTAGTTCAACAAATACGAATTTATTTATAAAGGAGAATATAGATGAAAATGTTTTTATGTTCGCACTTTTCAAGTGTAGGAAGTCTGATAAAGGAAGAAATTGAAAATAAAAAAGTCGCATTTATTCCAACAGCTTCGCTGCGTGAAGGCTACACCGGTTATGTCG
>UQIN01000009.1 GCA_900541035.1 uncultured Collinsella sp.
CGTGTGCTCGGCTCGAGCATAAAGTCAAAACGAATGACGTTTCGATACTGCTGGCCTGCGAATTCGTTGAGAAGCCAGGTTTTTCCCGTCTGGCGGGCCCCCTTAAGCAGGAGGGGCTTGCGGTTTGCCCTAGATTTCCAAGCGATGAGTTCGTCCATTAGCTGTCGCTGCATACTGCCTCCTAACGATCATGGTTAGTATAAGACCGTTTCGGTTTTTCCATCGAAAAATGTGGGAGTAAACCACGCTTTTCCATCGAATAATGTGTGAGGCAACCACGTTTTTCCATCGAATAATGTGGGGGTTTAGGTCGGCACCTGGGGCGCTCCTTCTCTGCCGGCAGTTTGGAACACTCCTTGTTTTGGTGCAAATTAGCTACCCTTGCATCAGAAAACGGCGCCCGCCGGCGATGTTGCCGGCGGGCGCCGTTGTCGTGTAGGTGGCTATGTCGTGGGGGCTGCCGTTGAGCGTCCGGGTCTGTGCTCTACAGCGAGTCGATAAAGCGCTGCTGGGCGGCACGTCCTGCCTCGTCCCACTTAAAGACGCCGGCGTTGTCGAGCACGTGGCCAAACACCACGCCGACCTCCTCGCGCAAGATGTCGATGGCGTTGTCGGCCGTAAGCTCGTCGGCGCGGCGGGCAAAGACGTCCTCAGCCCATGCGGCGTGGCTGCGGCAAAGATCATCGCCCTCGAGCGCACCGGCAAGGTCGTAGCTGGCATCGACCTTGGCTGCCAGCAGATGCTCACGGACAGCGCCAAGCTCGGGAACCAGGCGCGGCGGCAGAATGGCAAGGCCCATGACTTCGATCAGGCCGATGTTCTCCTTCTTAATGTGGTGGTACTCGGCATGTGGGTGGAAAACGCCTAGCGGGTGCTCGTCGGTCGTAATGTTGCAGCGAAGCGCCAGGTAGGCCTCGTAAATCTCGCCGCCGGCGTTGCCGCGGGAGTCCACGCGGCGAATGACGGGCGTCACGGTGTTGTGGGCCACGCCGTCGGCTGTGTGCGCGATGACGCCCACCGACTCATCGGTCCACTCGCGCCAGGCGAGGATAATCTTCTCGGTGGCGTCGAGCAGCTGGGCGCGGTCGTGCGAGCGCAGTCGCAGCACCGAAAGCGGCCACTGCAACACGGTACCGCTGACCTGGTCAAAGCCGGGCATGCTAAACTGCGAGACCTCGGCGGCGTGCATCATGGGGAACTCGTGCGCGCCGCCCTGGAAGTGGTCGTGCGACAGAATCGAGCCGCCCACGATGGGCAGGTCGGCGTTGGAGCCAATAAAGTAGTGCGGGAACAGGTCGACAAAGTCGAGCAGGCAGGTCAGCCCCTTGCGGTCGACGTGCATCGGACGATGCTCGGAGCTCATGGCAATGCAGTGCTCGTTAAAGTACGCGTACGGGCTGTATTGGAAGCCCCAGCGCTCGCCGTCGAGCTTAATGGGGATAACGCGCAGATTCTGGCGGGCGGGGTGAGCGCCACCGTCGGCTGTGGCGGAGCGTCCGGGGTAGCCCTCGTTTTCAATGCAGAGCTGACAGGCGGGATACTTCTCGCCCGTGTTCTTTGCGGCGCCGGCCGCGGCAATGTCGCGCGGATCCTTTTCGGGCTTTGACAGGTTGATTGTGATCTCCAGGTCGCCCCAGTTGGTGGGGGTGCTCCATTTGATATTGCGCGCGATGGCGGCACGACGCACGTAGCCGGCGTCGCAGCACAGACCGTAGAACCAGTCGGTCGCGGCGCGGGGCTCGTTGACGCCCATACGGCCGTTGAATTCCTCGTTTACAACCGAAGGCCTCGGCATCAGCACACCCATGATGCGCATGGCGATGCGATCGCGGCCCGATGCCGTATCCTCGGCAGCACCGTTGGCAACGGCGGCCTCGGAAAGCGCGGCAAGTGTGCCTTCAAGGTCAAAGTTGGGCAGGGTGTCGGGGTGCAAGAGCGAGAGTTTCTCGACCTGGAGCGCCCAGGCCATGTCGAGCGCCGGGCCCGTAGCACCGATGCACTCGAGAATGGTGTTATACGCCCAGATGCGATCGTCCTGGCCGATCATCGATCGGTGGATAGCGTACTCGATCAGGTTCTGCGCGGCCTCGCGCACGTCAGTCATTACAGCCATGCCGCGTAAGCCCCCTTGTCAGAAATTGCGTAGTGGCGGGCAGAGCCCTCGCCTAGCCAGCCGTTCATCTTGGTGATAAAGGTGTCGACCAGGTCGAGCGGCACGAAGGCCTGGATGGTGCCACCAAAGCCGCCACCGTGGATACGGACGGCGCCACGGCCGTCGAGCACGTGCTCGGCCAGTGCCAGGGCATACATCGAGGGCTGCTCGGAGCCCAGCTTGGCAACGACATTCTGTAGGTACATGGCAGAGCTGGCGCCGGACTCGCGCGTCAGGACCAGGAACTGATCGATGTCGCCGGCGTTCAGAGCAGCCCAGCGCTTGTCGACCAGGCCGTTCTCGTACCAGTAGTGAACGGCGCGCAGGCAGGCGCGGTCGCCCAGCTTGGCGCGCAGCTCGGGGAGCTTGGCGTCAAAATCGGCAACGTCGACCTCGCACAGGCGTGCCTTGCCAAACTCGGCGGCAACGTCCTGCATCTCGCGCGGAACGGCGGCGTAGTCGTCGGTGGCGGCCACGTGGTCGGCACCGACCTTAACGAGCACGAGCGCATAGCCGTGATCCTCAAAGTTGAGCTCGAGCTTCTGGGTTTTAGGCTGAGCCTGGTCCTCAAAGTCCATGTAGGCAAGGCCGCCCAGGCACACGGCGGCCTGGTCCATCAGACCGCAGGGCTTGCCGTAATAGTTGTTCTCGGTGCGCTGGCTCATCTGCGCGAGCGCGACGGGCTCGATGGCGGGTGCGCCCCAGAGGGTTTCCATGGCGCGACCGTACGCGGCCTCGACGGCGGCAGAGCTGGAAAGACCGCCGCCCGAGGGGACGGAGCAGGTAAAGGCAAAGTCGAAGCCGTGGGGCTCAACGCCAAGGGCTGCAATCTCGTGGGCCATGCCGCGGACGAGGCTTGCGGACGTGCCCTTCTCGGACTCCTGAACGTCTAGCGTGTCGAGCGCGATTTCAAACGTGGGATAGCCCTCGTCGGCTACGCGAACCTTGTTGGAATCGGTTGCCACGGCGATGCCGTCGACGGCGACATCGAGCGAACCGGCGATAACGTGGCCACCCTCGTGGTCGGTGTGGTTGCCGCTGATCTCGGAACGGCCGGGCGCGTGCACGTAGAGCACCTGGCGGTCGCCGATGGGGCCAAACTCCTCCTCAAACAGCTTGGTGAGCGTGGCGAATGTCTTTTCGTCGGGGGTGGTCATGGGAGTCCTTTCCTTGGCGCGCACGGGTGGGTTTTGCGTCGTTATGAGTACGTTAACAACTTGAAGCGGCATGAACCAAGTGTTCACGATACCGCACGTTACGGGCTATGTTAACGTACTCATAACACATCGCTTGTCACTTTTTGAGAATCTGGTAATCGGTAGAAATACAGCCGTGAACGGTACTGCCGTATGGACTTATAAAGCAGAAGAGATGCAGATAGAAAAAGTAGAGTACGTTAACATGCGTCCGACGATAGCGGGCCTCGGCGCGGGATGTATTTCTGCCCGGGCCGGCATTCACGCTATTCAGATCTCGCAAGGGTGAAGGTGATCCTGTGGCAAGGCGCCCGTCCAACGATACAGGTACGCGTCCGGTCTCCATGGCCGACGTCGCCCGCGCTGCTGGCGTTTCGCAGCAGACGGTTTCGCGCGTCGCCAACGGCTTGCCCAACGTTAACGAGCAGACGCGCCAGCGCGTGCAGGCCGCTATGCAAGAGCTCGGCTTTCGTCCGAGTTATGCTGGTCGCTCGCTGCGCGACGGCCGTTACCATTCGGTCGGCCTGTGCGTCAACGATGTTACCAAGTTTGGCAACCTCTCAATGATCGATGGCATCGCCAGCGCTGCTCGCGAGCATAATTGCGCCATCACGCTGGTCGAGATGTCCAAGACCGAGGAATTCTCGCTTGCCGAGGCCACGCGTCGTATGGCCGCATTGCCGGTGGACGGCATCATCATCGGTATGAGTCGCATGGCGCCCGATTTTGAGACGTTCGATCCACTGCCGGGCATTGGCACGGTCATCGTTACCATGTATGCGCACCCGCGGGTGACCACGGTCGATTCCGACCATTACGGCTGCTCGCTGTTGCTTATGGATCACCTGTTTGAGCTGGGGCACGAGCAGATTCGTTATATTGGCGGCCCGTCGTTCTCGGTCGACGAACAATTTCGCCGCGCCGGTTGGCAGGATGCGCTCGAGCGTAAACACATCGAGCCGGCAGAGCCGCTCGAGGGCGACTGGTCTGCCAACAGCGGCTACGAGGCCGGCAGGTACCTGGCCGAGCACGACCGCACCATGACGGCGATCTATGCGGCAAACGATCAGATGGCAAATGGCGCGATTGCCGCGCTGCGCGATAGCGGTCTGCGCGTGCCCGAGGACGTAAGCGTGGTGGGCGTCGACGATTCGCTCGATGATTTTGTCGCACACAACGAGCTCACGACCGTGCGATTCGATCTACATCAGCGCGGACGCGAGGTGTTTGAGCATGCGGTTCCCGAGGCGGGTACGGCGGGCAAAACCGTTGCCATTCGTATTCCCGGCCAACTCATCATTCGACATAGCACGGCGATACCGCGCGCATAGTTTGTGCAGTTAAACGGCGATTTATCGTATTTCAATAACAATCGGTAAGGATGCCGGCAGATAACAGTTGGAATGCTGCCGAGTGCTATGATAGACGGGTTATTTTGTCTATCTAGGAGGCTTTGCCTGATGGAGATCACCAAGGATATCCGCTACGTTGGCGTCGACGATCACGACATTGACCTGTTCGAGGGCCAGTACGATGTGTCCGAGAACGGTATGGCATACAACAGCTACGTTATCTTGGGCGAAAAGATCGCTGTCGCCGATTCGGTCGATGGTGGTTTTGTTGACGAGTGGCTCGGCAACCTCGAGGCCGCGCTCGATGGACGTACGCCCGACTACCTGGTTATCCATCACATGGAGCCCGATCACTCTGCTGGCATCGCCGCCTTTATGGAGCGCTACCCCCAGGCACAGATTGTGGCCAGCATGGGCGCCTTCCGCATGATGGTCAACTACTTTGGCACCGACTACCCCGAGCGTAAGATGGTCGTCAAAGAGGGCGACGTGCTCGACCTGGGTGGCCACAGCCTAACGTTTGTCGGCGCCCCCAACGTGCACTGGCCCGAGGTGATCTTCTCCTACGAGTCCACCGACAAGGTGCTCTTTAGTGCCGACGGCTTTGGCAAGTTCGGCGCCAACGACATTGAGGACCCGGAAGGCTGGGCTTGCGAAGCGCGCCGCTACTACTTTGGCATCGTCGGTAAGTTCGGCAAATTCGTGCAGACCGTGCTCAAGAAGGCCGCCGATCTGGATATCCAGATCATCTGTCCGCTCCATGGTCCTGTTCTTACCGAGAATCTGGGCTATTACCTCGACACCTACAACACCTGGTCGAGCTATCAGCCCGAGGACGAGGGCGTCACGATTGCCTATGCGAGCGTGTACGGCCATCTGAAGGCCGCCGTTGAGGAGCTTGCATCTGCGCTCGAGGCCCGCGGCCAGAAGGTTTCCGTCTTTGACTTGGCTCGCGACGACATGGCCGAGGCCGTTGAGGATGCGTTCCGCTATGACCGTCTGGTGCTCGCCTCCATCACCTATCAGGGCGAGATCTTCCCGTTCATGAGCACCTTTATCCACACGCTCGCCGAGCACGCCTACCAGAACCGTACGGTGGCGCTCGTCGAGGCCGGCTCCTGGGCGCCTGCAGCTGCCAAGGTTATGACCAAGGAGCTCGAGGGCATGAAGGACATCACCCTGACGCAGAACAAGGTGACCGTGCTGGGTTCGCTCAACGACGCCTCGCGCGCTCAGATCGAGGTTCTCGCCGACGAGCTGTCCAAGTAGCGACACTTTCACTTCTGATGCTCAACCACCACAAAGGAGACCTTTGTGGTGGTTTTTGTTTAAGCGCCGGCGATGATGAGGTTCGGGCGGGCGTCGTCGGCGATCTTGGCGATTGAGGTGGCAACGGCATCGTCGGGGTCGCGGTCCATCACGACGGTGTCGACATCGGTCAGCTCGGCAAAGCGGTACATGCCACGTCCGTTAACCTTGCTGGCGTCCATGAGGGCGACGCTTTGGCGGGCGGCACCGACCATAGCCGCTTTGGTCTCGGCCATCTGCGGAAAGTCGGTCGTAAAGCCGCAGCCGGGAACAAAAGCGCCGGGGCACATGACGGCAAGGTCGGCATGGACCATTTGGATCGCCTGCATGGTGAGCGGTCCGTACAGATAGCGATGACCTTTGCGCAGTGCCCCGCCCAGCATGACGACATCGACCGAGGGCATGCTCTCGTCGATGTAATCGGCGATGGTGATGTCGGCCGTGATGACGGTGATGCCGCCGCGCTGGTCGAGCAAGCGGACAAATTCGAGCGCGGTGGTGCCCGAGTCGACAAGCAGTGTGTCGCCGTCATTGACGAGCTCGATGGCGCTTTGCGCGATGGCCTGCTTGGCGGCGACGTTGACGTTGATGCGGCGATCCTGCGTGGAGACGGTCAGGCGCTTGTGGAGCGATACGGCACCACCATGTGTGCGGCGCAGCTTGCCTGCTTCGGCGAGCGCGTCCAGGTCGGCGCGGGCGGTGACGGAGGACACGCTAAAGGTCTGGGCGATTTCTGCTACCTGCACCGAGGCGTTGTGCTCGAGCATTTCCATAATGGCGGTACGGCGTTCGTCGGCAAATGCACGGTTGGTAGCTTGGGCCATGTCTGCTCCATTCTCGGCTAAATTTGCAGGAATTGTGTTGACTCAATTTTCGTTCATTTTCTTTTTGAGTAAGAAAACACCTTTCGATTACTTATCTTTTCTATAAAAGAAAGACGCTGAACGCCCAAAATTCAATATCGAACACGCCCGCTCGGCTCCAATTCCTTCCGTTTACTTTTCAAAAACGACTGTATTGACCTGCATGGGCTCAATATCTCGCACGTGCAAAGCCGCTGAATTTCATACAATGAGCGCAGCAAAACGCAAGGTAAAACGCCTTGTGAACAACTACGCCCGATGTCCAGATGCGGGCGAGGGAGAGGAGCAAACGCTCATGGCACTTGTTACCACCGAAAAGATGCTCAAGGACGCTCAGGCCGGCCACTACGCCGTTGGCGCGTTCAACGTCGAGAACCTCGAGTTTGTTATGGCTGTTCTGGCCGCTGCCGAGGAGACCAAGTCCCCCGTCATCATGCAGACCACCCCGGGCACCATCAAGACCGCTGGCCTGGATTACTTCTACGGTATGGTCAAGGCTGCCGCCGAGCGCGCTTCCGTGCCCGTCGCTCTGCACCTCGATCACGGCGATGGCTATGACCGCTGCATGCAGGCCTTCCGCACTGGCTACACCTCCGTCATGATCGACGGTTCGCACGAGTCCTTCGAGGACAACATCGCTCTGACCAAGTCCGTCGCCGACGCTGGCCGCGCCATGGGCGTGCCCGTCGAGGCCGAGCTTGGCAAGGTTGGCGGCAAGGAGGATGACGGTCCCGCGGTTGAGGGCGAGAGCCCCTACACCGATCCGGCCGAGGCCAAGGAGTTCGTCGAGCGCACCGGCTGCACCTCGCTGGCCATTGGCGTTGGCACCAGCCACGGCGTGTACACGAGCGATCCGCACATCGAGCAGTCCGTGGTCAAGGCTATCCGCGACGCCGTCGACGTGCCGCTGGTTCTGCACGGCACCTCCGGTGTGCCCGATGAGCAGGTTGCCGAGGCTGTGAAGAACGGCATCTGCAAGGTTAACTACGCTACCGAGTTGCGTCAGGCCTACACCAAGGGCTTCATGGCCTACATGGCCGAGAACCCCGCCTGCTTCGATCCCAAGAAGCCGGCCAAGGAGGGCATGCGCGAGATCACCGAACTGGTTAAGATCCGCATGACCAACCTCAACTCCGTGGGCAAAGCAGAGTAACAGCAAGGGTACTCCGACTCGCTACATATCCCGGGGAGGGACGAGGGCTTAGTTCCCCAATCGTCCTCGGGCATGCAAAAAGCCTCGCTGCGCACTTCGTGCGGCGAGGCTTTTTGCCCCCTGCGGAAAGATTGGGGAACTAAGCCCTCATCCCTCCCAAGTTGACCTTCTCGAGGTCGTCGCCCTTGTGGCGTTAGGACTGCGAATTTGGGATGGGAGGGTTACTTGGTTGTTAGGGTTAGCAGGTCGTTGGGGGTTTTGAGGTTGTAGGTGGCGTTTGGGATGTCTTGGTGTGATCCCCATGCTGCTCTGGCAAAACTGACCCCTGCTGAAGTTGCGCATTGTTCGTCGTAGACGGTGTCGCCAACGTAGACGACGTTGCCAGGATTCGCGCCCGTACGTCGGAGATATTCGAGCATGGGTGCGGGCGAAGGCTTGTGCTCGGTTGTGTCTTCGACAAGGATGATGTGTTCAAAAAACTTATCGAAGCCAAGGGGTGCAATTTCGTCTGTGTATTCGTTGCGCGCACGTGAGGAGACAATGCCAAGATTGCAACCGCTATCGGCGAGTTTTGCGATGACTTCAAGCAAACCTGGAAACACGCTGATGGTGCTTTTAAAGCTGGCGGCAACTTGGCACCAGCGATCCAACGTTGCTTGCGAGTAGATTCCAAGTTTCTCAAGGGCATTCTTGCCGGGTATGCCGAGGGCAAATTCAAGCTCGTTTCGTGGGAGCGTTTTGCCGGTCTTTTCTTGGACAATCTGGGCAAGCGATGACAGAACGCTTTCTTCTGTATCTGCCAATGTTCCATCAACATCAAACACGATATGGTCAAAGTGCTTCATATGATTGCTCCTATCTGTTGTTTGCCTGCAAGTTTGATGCAGTGACAGAAGAAGGGCTAGCGGGATTTCTGCCTGGTACTATCGAAATTCTGCCTCACTGCTCGATAGCTCGAAGGAGTGCATCCCATTTGTTCTTTAAATACCTGCCCTAGATGGCTTGCTGTCGCAAATCCGCATTGCCGAGCGATTGCCTGCACCGTTCGCGTGGTGTGCGCCAAAAGTTCGCAAGCACGGTTGATGCGGTATGCGCGTAGATATGCCGCCGGGGTCGTTCCTGCGCAAGCTTCGATAATGCGGTAACACTCTCTTTCGCTTACGCCGGCTGCAGATGCCATCTGGGGCACATCTATAGCGGCTGCATAGTTTGCGCGGATAAAGTCCAGGATTGCCTTGAACTGTACGTCGCGGCTGGTCATCCAAGAGGCGTCGTCGGAGGAAAAGAGCGGTTCAGCTTTGGCATAGATCTGAATCCAGAGTTCGGACAGGCTATTTCGAAGCGCCATCTCGTTCTGCGGCTGTTGAAGGTCGTGGCTAAAGGAGCTCTTCAGTAAATCGATAAAGGGCATATCGTCGGGGTTGGTGGGCGACCATTTGAGCACATCGACGCCTCGACATTGCAGTAAAGGATTGATGTAGCGCTTTTGAAGGCGTCCCGCGGGATCGCCGAGCATCGACGGCTGAAAGATATGCAGCATTTGAATGGCTGGCACCGAATTGGGTGATTGCAGGGTGCTGTGCAAAACGCCGCCGTTGATAAAGCCGACGGACCCTTCCTCAAAGCGCATGTGCTCATGAGCCGCACGCGTGCGATAGTCAATTGTTCCCTGCTCCATGTAGAAAAGCTCGACTTCGGAATGCCAATGCAAGGGGACGGAATTGCCCGGATAGCGAGCGAATTCTGCGCGTTCGGCAATATAGGGCCAGTCTTCGGCGGTCTCGGGAAAGGCTTCCTCGCGTCCTCCGCGGTGCAATTCTATGTGATCCATGTTTCGCATGGCATCAGTATAAAGCGCGATGGGCTTAGATTGCTCTTGCCTGTTCGGGGAACGCCTTGTCTAGAGATGCTTGGAGCTTTTCGAATGATGCTCGCAAGTTGAGGCTCTGATTGGTTGACCGGTTGGTTTTTGTGGTGGGGGAGTCGAGGAGGCCGTCTCTCTGTGTCGGGGGGAAGGAGAAAAGGTCTGCATGTTTTGGGGATGGCTGCCGTGCTACGGCATTGGAAGAATGCATGCTTATGCGGCCTCCTCGATGTCCACCAAAAGGTTGCGCACGGGGTGTGCTGCTAGGTCCCGTGCGTTGGCAGTATTATGCCGCGAGCGCAGATAAGGAAGCGCTAAAGAAAGGCTTAATGAGGTTTGACGTTGCGATGAAACCGCAGTTAAAAGCTATCGAGTAACACTCTTGAAAGGTTTTGGGCTTAAGGGCTTTCTAAGGTTTATGGCGCGGATGTGGCTCGCCTGTGTGGGGCGTGTGGATGGCTCGTTCCTAGCGCTGCGGCTCTGCGGCGCGCACCTGTTCGATGACCTTTTCCATGGTGGCGTCGATGCGGTCCTTTTTGAGTTCGCATTCCCAGATGGTTATGGGTGTCCAGCCCATTTGAGTGAGTGCTGCCACGGCAGCGCGGTCGCGCTCGACGTTGCGACGGAACTTTGCCTCCCAAAACTCAACGTTGCGCTTGGGCTGGCTAGGGTTGCACTTGGGGCAGCGGTGCCAAAAGCAGCCGTTGACGAAGATGGCAATCTTGCGCCCAGGAAAGGCGATGTCGGGCTTGCCGGGAACCTTCAATTCCAGGCGATAGCCGGTGAGGCCCGCTGCGCGCAGGCGCTGGCGAACGAGCAGCTCTGGCTTGGTATCGGCGCGCTTGTTGCCCTTCATGGACTTTTTGATGGCGGCGCGACGGCGGACCAGTTCGCGCTCGTCAGCGGAGAGGTCCGAGGTATCGATGCCGTCGAGCAGACCGGGCTTGGGACGCTTCTTGCTGCGGCGCTTAGGTGCGCGCTTGGGTTTGGTGGCGGGTTTGTCGGCTGTGTTGGGCACGGCGTCATCGGCGGAGCTTGTCTCGAGCCGGTCTTCCTTCAGCTCAATCAGGGCATCGATAAGCCCCTTGTCGGCGGGCATCCATTCCACCGTGGCAAGCGAGGCGCGCGGAATCCAGCGGATATCGAGCTGTCGGTCGTGCTTCTGGGGCTCGCCGGACTCTTTGGCCATCGAGCAGTAGTAGCACTCCATGGAGAGATGAAAATCGGGGTAGTCATACTCAACGGTGTAGAAATCGCGCAGGTTGGTGACTTTTACCTGCAGTTCTTCCATGAGCTCGCGGCGTACGGCGTCTTCGGGCGTTTCGCCGCGCATGAGCTTGCCACCGGGGAACTCCCAAAGTCCCTGCATGTCGCCGTAGCCGCGCTGCACGGCAAGCAGCTCATCGGATCCTTCCTTGCGAATGATTCCAGCGGCAACATGAACAGTCTTCAACAGGAGTCCTCCCTCAACATCAACACGTGACAGGGTAACTACCCGTACCTTACACAACGGTAAGGCAAGCGTAAGCCATATCGATGGTAGCCGACTCGTCTTCTTGCGACTATAGATGCCGTAGACTAATCGCAAGAAAGGACTCGGTATGCAAAGCACGCACATGGCGACCCCGGTACTGGAGGTCGCGCATCTCGAAAAGGTATATGGAGCGCTGGGCAACGTGACCCGCGCGCTCAATGACGTCAGCTTTACCGTCAACCGCGGCGAGTTCGTGGGCATCATGGGCGCTTCGGGCTCGGGCAAGTCGACGTTGCTCAACTGCGTGTCGACCATCGATAGCGCCACAAGTGGCACGATCCGCATTAACGGTCAGGACGTGACGCGCATGAAGCAGGCCAAGCTCTCGCAGTTCCGCCGCGAGGAGCTCGGCTTTATCTTCCAGGACTCCAACCTGCTCGATACGCTCACGGCACGCGAGAATATCGCCCTGCCGCTCACCATTGCCCGCACAAACTCGGCAGAGATCTCGACCCGCGTGCAGGATGTGGCAGCGCGCCTGTCCATCAGTCAGGTGCTCGACAAGTATCCCTACCAGATGTCCGGCGGTCAGCAGCAGCGCGTTGCCGCGGCTCGCGCGCTCGTCACCGACCCCACCATGATCATGGCCGACGAGCCCACCGGCGCCCTCGATTCCAAGAGCGCCCGCCTGCTGCTCGAGAGCCTGGAGGCCCTCAATCGCCGCCTGCGCGCCACCGTGCTCATGGTCACGCATGACAGCTTTGCCGCCAGCTACACGAGCCGCGTGCTGTTTATCCGCGACGGCAAGATCTTCACCGAGCTGCGCCGCGGCGACACCGACCGTCGCGAGTTCTTCGACCGCATTATGGAGGTCGTTGCCATGATGGGCGGTGAGGGCTCCGATGCTCTGTAAACTCGCTTGGGGCAACGTCCGCCGCGCCGGCCGCGACTACCTCGTCTACCTTTTGACGCTCACCCTGGGCGTCACGGTCTTCTATGCCTTTAATACCATCTCGATGCAGGTCGACATCGCCGGCATCGATGAAAAGGGCTTGGCGCAGGTTATGGGCAGCATGCTCGGCGACCTGACGTACTTTTTGGCCGGTGTCATGGCCTTTTTGATGGTGTATGCCAATAACTTCATCATGAAACGCCGCAAGAAGGAGTTTGGCCTGTACCAGGTGCTCGGCATGGGGCGCGGGCGCGTCGCCACGATCATGGCGCTCGAGACCGTGATAGTGTCGGTCGTGGCCTTTGTCGCCGGCATTGTGCTGGGTGTGGGACTCTCCCAGCTCATGACGTTCTTTACGGCCTCGCTCTTTAAGACACAGATCGCCAATTTTCACTTCTTTTTCTCGGTGCATGCGTTCAACCTGACCCTTGTCTGCATGCTCGTAATGTTTGTGCTCACGCTACTGCTGAACCTTCGCGCCGTGCGTCGTACCAAACTCATCGAGCTTATGGGTGCCGAGCGTCGCAACGAGAGCATCAAGACACGCAACCCCTGGATTGCGATTGCCATCTTTGCCGTGGGCGTGGCGCTTGTGGGCGTGGCCTATTACCGTCTGCTACGTGATGGGTTCCCGCTAACCGCGACGGACAGCAAGTTGCAAGAGGCCATGAACCAGTTTGGTATTACGACCGTTATGGTTACCGTGGGCACCTTTGCCCTGTTCTGGGGACTCTCGGGCATGCTCATCAAGCTGCTGCAGAGCCTGCGCGGCGTGTATTGGCGCGGCCTCAACATGTTTACCGTGCGCCAGCTTGCGGCCAAGGTCAACACGGTGTGCTTTTCGATGGGCGTCATCGCGATGCTCCTGTTTTTGGCCATCACCTCGGTGACGTGCGGTATGTCGATTGCCAACGTGATGAACGAAAACCTGGAGCGCTATAACCCTGTTGACGTGTCTCAGACGTATGTCTATTACACGCCCGATACGCTCGACTACTACAAAGAGTACGTCAATCCGCCTGAAGCCGATCGCATGGTGCTGGCCGATACAACGGTCGATTTGTACCCCGCATGGCACGGCAAGGGCAAGTCGGTGGACAACAACGACGAGACCGGCAAGAAGGTCGATATCGCCGATGTTGCCGGTGAGCATGTGCAAATCGATTCGTATCTGAGTTACCCGTTTGGCGGCTCGAATCCTTCGGTGACTCCAAGTGAGATGTGCAAGACCATGGGCGAAAAGCTTCCCAAGGCGTTCGGGGGTAGCAATGCCGATACGATGGGTCTGTTTGTGACGCCGGCGAGCCAGTACAACAAACTGCGCCAGATGATGGGCGAGGAGCCGGTGCACATCGGTCACGACCAGTATCTGCTCACGTGTGATATGGGCGGCGAGCTGGTCGACCTGTACACCAAGTATATGGCTGGCGGCCATGCCCTTACCTTGGGCGGGCATGAGCTCAAGCCCGCAACCGATAAGTCGGACGAAGATACGGCGGCCATCGCCAACTCGGCGATGGGCAGTAATCCGGGCACCGTGGTCGTAGCCGACGAGCTGTTGTCCCAACTTAATCTGCAGCCGTATTCCAGTAGCCTGCTCGTTAACTACAAACAGGGGATGAATACGACCGAGGCAGACGAGAGCATTAAATACACTGTGCTCGACAATCTGCTCGTTGACGGCAAGGAGCCGGGGTCGTGGGGAACCTTCATCACACGCTCCGAGATGTACACGCAAGCAGCGCAAATGAACGGTCTTATTAGCTACCTAGCCATCTACATCGGCTTTGTATTGGTCGTTGCATGCGCGGCGATTCTGTCGATTCAGCAACTCTCCAACGTGGCCGACGGCAGCCGCAGCTATCGTGTGCTGGCGCAGATTGGCTGTGACGACCGCCAGATTCGCCATTCGGTGATGGCACAGCAGGCGGTATTCTTCCTGTTCCCGCTGGCAGTGGGCCTGGCGCACTCCTTTGTGGCACTTAAGGTGATCATCGAGATGGTGAGCATATTCGGAGATATGAGCATCGGCGGCACCGTGGGCCTCACCTGTGCAATCTTCCTGGCAGCATACGGTGGCTACTTCCTGGTGACCTACCTCATGAGCGCCGGCATGGTACAAGCTGCCATCGCCACCCGCTACAGCGAATAACAAGCGGGCAAAACGGTCGCAAAATTAGAGGCGTATGACCGCCGCGAAGGGACCAGGGGCCCTTTCGCGGCGGTTTTTGCCAATCTGGTGCGTCTCAGATACAAGTGAGTAGACTTTTTTGAACCTGCCGAGCACATCGCGGCAAGTGCTCAATAAAATCGCAGGTCAGGGCTGTGGCGTTTTGAGGTGTGCTCGGCCTTCTGCAAAAAGCCTACTCACTTGGTTTTTCTGCTAGAAGACCGCCACGAGGGAAGGCAACTCCCCCGGGTAGTCGTTGGGTAGTCGTTGGGGACGTTCTTAAACGACTAGCCGTTGGGGACGTTCTTGTTTGACTAGTCAAGCAAGAACGTCCATTACAGTCGAAATTGTCAGCCTGGGACCATCTCGGGCTACGATTGAGGCGCGCCCAGAACGGGCCGCCGACCGGGCGCCCGCGCACGGCCGAACGTCCCTGCCCCCGAGAGGGCCTGTTGGGTGCTGCCGGCGCGGGGCGCGCCGCCCCCGACGGCTGATAGGAAAGTGCCGGGCAGGTGCCGCGGCTGGTAATGTGAGTGCCGAGGGGGAGGCCATCCGGTCGAACGACTACCGGAAGGATACCACCGTGAAAGCGCCATCCACCAGACCCGCGGCCGTGCTCGGCCTGGACGTCGGCAAGTCGTCGCACTGGGCCTGCCTGATCGACCGCGACGGGGAGGTGCTGGCCAGCGCCCCCGTCCGCAACAGGGAGGCCGAGCTCGACGCGCTGTTCGCCTCCGCGCCCGCCGGCACGCTCGTCGTCGTCGACCAGTTCCGCAACATAGGGTCCCTCGCCGTGAGGCGGGCCCGCGCCGCGGGGCTCGGGGTCGCCTACCTGCCCGGGCTCGCCGCCAGCCGCGCCGCGGGCCTGTTCGCCGGCGAGGCCAAGACCGACGAGCGCGACGCCGCGGTGATCGCGCGGACCGCCCTGGGCGTGCCGGACTCCCTGTCGGGGGTCCCGGGCCGCGGCGAGGCCCTCGAGGCCGCCCGCGCCCTCTCGTCGCAGCGCGACCACGTCGTCGCCTGCGCGACCAGGGACAAGAACCGCCTGCGCGCGGTGCTGCTCGAGTCCTGCCCGGCCCTCGAGGCCGCGGTCGACCTGTCGGACCGGCGGTGGCTGGAGCTGCTCGCCGGGTTCGGCGGGGCGTGGGGGATCGCCCGCTCCGGGGCCGAGGGCCCGCGGGCCGAGGCCGCCGGGGAGGCCGCGGCCGCCTCCACCGCGCCCCCGCCGGCGCTCGTCGAGGCCGAGAACAGGCAGGTCAGGTTCCTGGCCGCCCGAATATCGGAGGCCCTCGACGAGGCCGGGGCCCTCGAGGCCGAGACGGCGGCGCTGCTCGAGGGCGACGAGACCTACGCGTGCCTGCTCACCGTGCCCGGCATCGGCCCGAGGACCGCGGCGCAGCTCGCGGTGTCGGTCGACATCGGGAGGTTCCCGGACCACGACCACCTGGCCTCGTACTGCGGCATAGCCCCGAGGGTGAGGAGCTCCGGCACGTCGGTGAGGTCGGTCAGGGCGTCCAGGCGCGGCGACGCGAGGCTCAAGTCCCTGCTGATCTTCTCGTGCAACAGCCTGGTGAGGTCCTCGGGGCGCTACGGCGAGTACTACCGGGCCTGCAGGGCACGGGGCATGGGGCACGGGCGGGCGCTCAAGGCCGTCGCGAGGAAGCGGCTCAGGGCGATATACGCCGTGATGCGCGACCGGGTGCCCTACCGGGAGTAGCCCCGACGGTTGACAAAACTATAGGAACACCCAACGGCTACCCAAGGAGTGTCCCAAACTGCCGGCAGAAAAGGAGCGTCCCTAACTGCCACATCAAACGAAAGGGCGCCGACCTTCTGGTCGCGCCCTTGAAGTTGAACGTCAGATTGTCCAAATGCGACCAGCGCAGCGTCGGCCGGTTACGGCGTTTGGTAAAACGCCGTAACCTACACCCGCTCCGCGATCTCGTGGATGAGGTAGTCGGTCTTTTCCCAGCCCAGGCACGGGTCGGTGATCGATTTACCAAAGACGCCGCCGTCGACCGGCTGGTTGCCGTCCTCCAGGTAAGACTCGATCATAAAGCCCTTGACCAGCTTGGAGATGGACTCGTTGCGGCGGCAGCTGTCGAGCACTTCCTTGCAAATGCGATACTGCTCCAGCGGACGCTTACCCGAGTTGTCGTGGTTGCAGTCGATGACCGCCGCCGGGTTGGCGTAGCCGGCGTGCTCGGTGTAGCGTTCGGCCAGGCGCTCCAGGTGCTCGTAGTGGTAGTTGGGGTAGGTGCGACCGTCGAGACCGATGTAGCCACGCATAACGGCGTGCGCGAGCGGATTGCCATCGCACTCGACCTCCCAGTTGCGGAAGATGAAGCTCTGGTGCGCCTGCGCGGCGTAAATGGAGTTGAGCATAACGGTGGTAGAGCCGGCAGTGGGATTCTTCATGCCGACGGGTACCGAAATGCCACTCGATACCAGGCGATGCTCCTGGTTCTCGACCGAGCGTGCGCCCACGGCAACATAGCTCAGCAGGTCAACGAGGTACTGGTAATTGGACGGATAGAGCATCTCGTCGGCGGTGAAGAAGCCCGTTTCCTCAATAACGCGCAGGTGCATATGGCGGATGGCCTTGACGCCCTCAAGCAGGTCGTCGGGAGCCTCGGGGTTGGGGTTGTGCAGCAGGCCCTTGTAGCCGGTGCCCTTGGTGCGCGGCTTGTTGGTGTAGACGCGCGGAATGATGATGAGCTTGTCCTTGACCTCTTCGGCGGTCTTGGCCAGTCGGTTCATATACTCGAGCACCGAATCCTCGCGGTCGGCAGAGCACGGGCCGATGATGAGCACCTTACGTGCGTCCTCGCCGGTAAAGACTTTGGCGACCTCGGCGTCAAATGCCTGCTTTTTGGCGGTAAGCTCGGCAGAAAGTGGCATTTCCTTGCGGATCTCCATGGGGATCGGCAGCCTGCGTTTGAATTCCATGGCCATAGGGGTCTCCTCAATCTATAGAAAGAGCAATAAGCGTATTGTCGAATGCTCGGCATTATCCGCTGTCGCACGCTAAAGTGCAAGCCCTTGTCACCCCGAAACCTACCAAAAAGAGACAGGTTTATTTTGGCAGGTTTTATCTGGGCAAACGTCGGCGAATGCCGGGAGGGAGCGGCGCCGCGCGGGACCCTAAGGCTGTTGTCAGTTCCCCAGGAAATACCCTGTGGGCAAAAAATGCCAAATATGAGTACGGTTGCTATCTTAGTAGCATATTGCCTTCGCAAAATAATAGACATAACAGCAAAATATGTTTATTAACGCAAACACATATAAGTCCGCTATAGGGCTGTTTGATCAATTTAGGGACGCGTGTAAGCCGTGAAAACGGCATTTGGGGCTGTTTTGGCTGTTACTAAAAAGGTAACAGTACTCATATTTGCCCTTTTTTGCCCACGGGGTCTGGAAAGCGCCGTCAATGAGGTCTCAGGAAAAGCGTTTCGAGGCTCGAAGGACACAAAACGGGGGCGCAGGTTGTCCTGCGCCCCCGTTCTCGGGCGTCATCATTTCTCTGCGGCCGTATCTATGCCGCCTCGTCGAACTGCGAGTTGTACAGGTCGGCGTAGAAGCCGCCCTGGGCGAGCAACTCGTCGTGCGTGCCCTTCTCGACGATGTCGCCGTCGCGGATCACCAAGATCACGTCGGCGTTGCGGATCGTGGACAGGCGGTGCGCGATGACAAAGCTCGTGCGGCCCTGCATTAGCGCATCCATGGCACGCTGAATAAGCTCCTCGGTACGAGTGTCAACGTTGGAGGTCGCCTCGTCCAAAATCAGCGCCGGACGGTCGGCCAAAATGGCACGGGCGATGGTCACGAGCTGGCGCTGACCCTGCGACAGGTTGGTGCCCTCCTCATTGATCATAAAGTCGTAGCCGCCGGCGAGCGTATGAATAAAGTGGTCGCAGCGTGCAGCGCGTGCGGCGGCTTCGACCTCGGCATCGCTCGCGTCGGGACGTCCGTAGCGGATGTTCTCGCGGATGGTGCCGTTAAACAGCCAGGTGTCCTGCAGCACCATGGCAAACTCGCCGCGCAGCGCCGCGCGGTCCCAGTCGCGCACGTCGACACCCTCGACGCGCAGCGAACCGCCGTCCACGTCGTAAAAGCGCTGCAGCAGCTTGATGAGCGTGGTCTTGCCGGCGCCGGTGGGGCCGACGATGGCGATGGTCTGACCGGGCTTAGCCTCGCAGCTAAAGTCGTGGATGATGGTCTTGTCGGGCGTGTAGCCAAACTTGACATGGTCGAACTCCACGTGACCGGGGCGCTTCTCGGGGATCTGCGCGTCGGTCTTTTGCTCCTCCTCGGGCGCGGCCAGGAACTCAAAGACGCGCTCGGTGGCAGCGGCCATCGACTGCATCGTGTTGCTCACGTTGCCCAGCTGCTGCACGGGCTGCGTAAAGTTGCGAACGTACTGGATAAAGCTCTGGATGTCGCCGGGCGTGGCATTGCCGGTCAGCGCGAGCTGCGCACCCACGACGACGACGCCCACGTAGCCCATGTTACCCACCAAGCTCATAAGCGGCATCATCAGGCCCGACAGGAACTGCGAGCGCCAGCCGCTAATAAAGAGGCGGTCGTTTTGGCGGTCGAACTCCTCGATCGAAGCCTCGGCGCGGTCGAACACCTGAATGACGTTCTGGCCGGCAAAATCCTCCTCGATAATGCCGTTGACGGTGCCCAGTACCTGCTGCTGCTCGCGGAAGTACGGCTGCGAGAAGTGAATCATCACCATCAAGATAATCGCGGCGGCCGGCAGCGTGAGCACGGTGACGCCGGTGAGCGGCAGGCTGATCGACAACATCATGACGAGCACGCCGATAATCTGCGTGACGGACGTAATAAGCTGCGTCACGCTCTGGTTGAGCGACTGGCCGAGCGTATCGACGTCGTTGGTGATGCGGCTGAGCACATCGCCCTTGCTGTGACCGTTGAAGTAGCTCATCGGCACGACGGCAATCTTGGCGGCAATCTCCTTGCGCATGCGGTAGCAAATCTTTTGCGTGACACCGGTCATGAGCCAGCCCTGGACCAGGCTGCAGACAGAGCTCGCCAGATACAGGCAGAGCAAAAAGCCGAGCGTCTTGGCGATCCAGTCAAAGTCAACGTCGCCGGTACCGTTGACCTTGGCAACCAGGCCCTCGAACAGTTTGGTGGTAACCTGGCCGAGCACCTTGGGCCCCACAATGTTAAAGATGACCGAGCACACGGCAAAGGCGACGGCGGCAAACACGGCAATCTTGTGCTGGCCGATATAGCCGAGCAGCTGCCTCATGGTGCCCTTAAAGTCCTTGGCCTTTTCGCCACGGCGCATGCCACCCATGCGGCCCATGGGTCCACGCTGACGGGTGGGCTTGGGAATCTGAGTCTTGGTCTCGTCTGCCATTAGCGCTCGCCTCCTTCCATGACGGCTGCAATTTCTTCTTGGGTAAGCCCCAGCTCCTCGGCGGAAAGCTGTGACTGTGCGATCTCCAGGTACGCCGGGCAGCTGCGCAGCAGCTCCTCGTGCGTGCCGGTGCCCACTACGTGGCCGTCGTCGAGCACGATGATCTGGTCGGCGTGCATGATGGTCGCGATGCGCTGGGCCACGACCACGAGCGCGGCGTCGGTGACGTTTTTGGCCAGCTCTTCGCGCAGGCGCGCGTCGGTCTTGTAGTCGAGGGCGCTAAACGAATCATCGAACACCACGACCTCGGGCTTTTTGGCCAACGCGCGGGCGATGGCCAGACGCTGGCGCTGACCGCCCGAAACATTGGAGCCACCCTGGCTGATGGGGGAGTCGTACCCGTCCTCGCGCTCGGCGATAAAGTCCTCCGCCTGGGCGACGTGTGCTGCCTGGCGCATATCCTCGTCACTCACCATGTCGCCGGCAAACTTAAGGTTGCTCTCGACGGTGCCCGAGAACAGGCGTCCCTGCTGCGGGATATAGCCAATGCGGCGGCGTAGCTCGGAAAGGGTCATATCGCGCACATCGATGCCGTCGAGCGAAATGCTGCCGCCCGTGACGTCGTACAGGCGCGGAATCAACTGCACGAGCGTGGACTTGCCCGAGCCCGTGGAGCCAATGATGCCGAGCATCTGACCGGCATGTGTGGTGAAGTTCACGCCGCTGATGACATCGGCGCGGGCATCGGGATACTGGAAGCTCACGTCGCGGAAGGTGAGCTCGCCGCGCGGTGCGCTGGCCGCGGGCAGTTTGGGCGAGACGGGGTCGTTGATGCTGGTGGGGCAAGTGATGACCTCTTCCACGCGCTCGGCTGCGACCTCGGCACGGGGCAGGATAACCGAAACCATGGTGAGGATCATAAACGCCATGACGATCTGCATGGTGTAGGAGATAAACGCCATCATGTTGCCGACCTGCATCACGCCGTCGGACACGCCCTGCGCGCCAAACCAGACGATAAGTACGGTGATGCAGTTCATGACGAGCATCATGAGTGGCATCATAAAGCTCATGGCGCGGTTGGTGTAGAGCTGCGTGGTCATCAGGTCGAGCGAAGCCTTGTCAAAACGCTCGAGCTCATGCTCCTCGCGGTTGAATGAGCGGATGGGCATAAGGCCGTCGAGCAGCTCACGGGCGGTAAGGTTCACGCGGTCAACAAAGCTCTGCATCTTTTTGAACTTGGGCATGGTGAGGCCCATGAGCACGCCGACGACGGCCGAAACCGCGATGATGGCCACAGCGATGGTCCACTCAAGGCCGGTGTGGTTGGCCAGGACGCGCATGACGGCGACGATGCCCATGACGGGGGCCATCAGGCACATGCGGATAAACAGAGTTGCGGCCATCTGAATCTGCTGAATGTCGTTGGTGCAGCGGGTAATGAGCGAGGCCTGGCTAAATTTGCCCACCTCGGCCGGCGAGAAGTGCATAACCTTATTGAAGGTCTCGCGGCGCAGGTCGCGGGCGATGGAGCAGGCGGTACGCGAAGCCACGGCACCGGTCAGGATGGTGGCGACGAGCGACACCAGGCACAGCCCAAACATCGTGGTCGCCATGCGGCCCAGGTAGGCGTTTTGCACGTCGGCGGGGTCGATGCCCTGTGCCTTGTACTCGTCCTGTACATAGCTCACGGCGCGCTGGGTGACGATGGAGCCCGACATGGAGCCCATTTTGTCTGCCATATCGTTGGCGCCCTCGACGAGCTTGCCCTGATCGATAAGACCGCCTTCAACGCCTAGGCGCAGGCTCTTCATGGTGATCTTACCGCCATCGGCATCAATCTGCTTTTGCATGTTCTGCGCCGCTGCGACCTTCTGCTGCATCTCGGCGAGCTGCTCGGGCGTCATCGCCGCCATCTGCTCGGGGGTGGGCATGGCCTGGGCGGCGCCGCCATCGCTTGCCTCGGCGGATGCGCCGGTCATGTCGCCCATGGAGTCGGCGTCGATGCCCTGGTTGAAGGCGAGCACGACGGTCTCGGGCAGGCTCATGATGTCGGCAATCTTGCCGCCGTCGGCGCGCTCCTCCTCGGTGCCCTTGTACGTTCGAATGCCGTTATTGTCCGCCTTACTAAACACGGCCTCCACAGTTTTGGCGTCCTTGGCGCTCATAAAGAGTTCGAGGTCGTCGAGCGATTCGGCGCGAATGGTGTCGGGCACGGGCGAGGCGATACCGCCTTGCTGCACGCCCACGTCGACGATATCGCTCATATAGGTAGGCAGTGCCAGGTCGGCGTTGCAGCTGATTACGATGAGTACGATAGCTGTGAACAGTGCCAGGATATGCTTTTTAAAGAGCTTGAGAATCCTCACTTGGCATCTCTCCTTTCTTGATTGTGGTCGATAATTTCGTTGGCACGTCTAAGAAGGCGTACCATCTCTTGGGTATCTGTTTCGCCGAGCTGCTCGAGGAAAGCCGCGGTGCGGTCCTCGAATTCCCGGCGTTTGATTTCGAGATCCTGGAATCCCTTGTCGGTCACTATGACGTGTACGCGACGACGGTCGGTCTTTGAGTGCTCACGCTCAACCCAGCCCTTGGCTTCGAGAGCGCGTAGGATATTGGCAATGCGGGCATTCGAGACCCAGGCGCGATCAGCGAGCTCGCTCGGCGTGAGCGAACCGCCAGCGAGCATAAGGGCGCGCATGACAGCCATCTCGCCGCTGAGAGCTTTGTCCACAAAGCGCGAAACGCGCTGGTGAATGCCGCCAAACTCGGTAAGGAGCTGACGCCCAAGCTCATGGAAATCGGTATCTTCCACCGAAAACCCCTAACACTAGAAACTATTTTCGGTGAAAGATGATACCCCTGCACGCGCGCCCTATACGGTAGATTTTGGGACATGCCTAGAAAACTACCTTTAGGCGACCTCCGTACACCGTCGGTGCCAGTAAAGTTTGGGGCAGATCGTTAGGCATGTCCTAAAGCCTACTCAGAGGCACTTTACCCTGCTAAAGCTGGCATAACAGCTAGAGTGAACGTCGTACAAAGGCAAGGAAAAATACCAAAGAAATCGGTGAACGGTAGTTGTTCGCGCTCGCATTTCCTGCGGATTTGTTAAAAACGCCCTAATGGTATAAAAAAAGAAACATATAACAGCCCTGATGAAGGGGGTGGCTATGTTATCCTTCTCAAACGGGTGAAATCTTGGGTTTTGGGCTGCAGTTCCAAGGTGGACAAACGTTTTTCCCTGTACCAACGTGTGAGAAGAACGGAAGAAGCCGGTAGTGCAAGCCGATAATTCAAGAATTCAATAAGCAGCGGTGTGAGAGAGCGCCGCATTACACGTAACTAGGAGCGTGGTTACACAATGCAGGAGGCATGGGAAGGCTTCAAGGAAGGCATCTGGACGGGAGAGGTTGACGTCCGAGACTTCATCCAGAAGAACTACACCCCCTACGAGGGCGACGAGTCGTTCCTCGCCGGCCCGACCGAGCGTACCAAGGAGCTGTGGGGCGAGGTTCTCGACCTGCTGCTCAAGGAGCGCGAGCAGGGCGGCGTCCTCGATATGGACACCAAGACCGTCACGGGTATCGTGAGCCACCCCGCTGGCTACATCGATAACGCCCACCGCGAGAAGGAGACCATCGTCGGCCTCCAGACCGACAAGCCGCTCAAGCGCGCGCTGCACGTCAACGGCGGTATCCGCATCGCTTGCCAGGCTGCCAGCCAGCACGGCTATAAGGTCGACGAGAACGTTGTCGAGCGCTACACCTTCGAGCGCAAGACCCACAACGCCGGCGTCTTCGATGTCTACACCCCCGAGATGCGTGCTTGCCGCTCGGCTCACATCATCACCGGTCTGCCCGATGGCTATGGCCGCGGCCGCATCATCGGCGACTACCGTCGTGTTGCCCTGTACGGCGTCGACTACCTGATCAAGGACAAGGAGGCCCAGAAGGCTTCCACCCCGACGGTCATGACCGCCGACAACATCCGCGATCGTGAGGAGCTGCAGGAGCAGATTCGTGCCCTCGGCGAGCTCAAGATGATGGCCGAGACCTATGGTTTCGATATTTCCAACCCTGCTACCAACACGCAGGAGGCCATCCAGTGGATGTACTTCGCCTACCTCGCTGCCGTCAAGGAGCAGAACGGCGCCGCTATGTCCATCGGCCGTACCTCCACGTTCATCGACATCTACGCTGAGCGCGACCTTGCCAACGGTACCTTCACTGAGGAGCAGATCCAGGAGTTCGTGGATCACTTCATCATGAAGCTCCGCATGGTCAAGTTTGCCCGTACCCCCGAGTACCAGGCCCTGTTTACCGGCGATCCGCAGTGGGTCACCGAGTCCATCGGCGGCATGGGTGTTGACGGCCGTACGCTCGTTACCAAGATGAGCTACCGCTACCTGCACACGCTCGAGAACATGGGCACCAGCCCCGAGCCCAACATGACCGTTCTGTGGTCGACCCGTCTGCCCGAGAACTTCAAGAAGTTCTGCGCCAAGACTTCTGTCGCCAGCTCCTCGATCCAGTACGAGAACGACGATCTCATGCGCGTTTACCACGGCGACGACTACGGCATTGCCTGCTGCGTGTCCTCCATGCGCATTGGCAAGGAGATGCAGTTCTTCGGCGCCCGTGCCAACCTGGCCAAGTGCCTGCTGTATGCACTCAACGGCGGTGTTGACGAGGTCTCCAAGAAGCAGGTCGGCCCCAAGTATCGCGCCGTCGAGGGCGATACGCTCGATTACGACGACGTTGTGGCCAAGTACAACGACATGATGAAGTGGCTCGCTGGCGTGTACGTTAACTCGCTGAACATCATTCACTACATGCACGACAAGTATTGCTACGAGCGCATCCAGATGGCTCTGCACGACAAGCACGTGCATCGCTGGTTCGCTACGGGTATCGCTGGCCTTTCCGTCGTGGCTGACTCCCTGTCTGCCATCAAGTACGCCAAGGTCCACCCCGTCCGTGACGAGAACGGCATTATCGTCGACTTCGAGACCGAGGGCGATTTCCCCAAGTACGGTAACGACGACGACCGCGTCGACCAGATCGCTCACGACGTTGTGCACCAGTTCATGGAGTACATCCGCATGAACGACACCTACCGCAACTCCGTGCCCACGACCTCGGTTCTGACCATTACCTCCAACGTCGTGTACGGTAAGAAGACCGGCTCCACGCCCGACGGCCGCAAGGCTGGCCAGCCGTTCGCCCCGGGTGCTAACCCCATGCACAAGCGCGATAGCCACGGCGCCATCGCTTCGCTGTCTTCGGTTTCCAAGCTCCCGTTCCGCGATGCTCAGGACGGCATCTCCAACACCTTCTCCATCATTCCGAGTGCGCTCGGCAAGGAGGATCAGGTGTTCTTTGGCGATATCGACCTTGATCAGCTGGGCGAGTAACTATTGTTAGTGCTATACTAACAATAACGATTACTGATTAGTGCGCCGGTTTCGGCCGGCGCCTATCAATCGAAGGAGACACATTATGAAGGTTTCTGAAGTTTCCGAGACTCAGGCCGATAACCTGGTCCACATGCTCGACGCTTACGCCGAGAAGGGTGGCCACCACCTGAACATCAACGTCTTCAACCGTGAGACGCTGCTCGACGCTCAGGCTCACCCCGAGAAGTACCCGCAGCTGACCATCCGCGTTTCCGGCTATGCCGTGAACTTCCACACGCTCACCAAGGAGCAGCAGGACGAGGTCATTTCGCGTACCTTCCACGACAAGTTCTAAAGGGGTTTAACTCCCGCAGGATCGCCGGGCCGCTTTGGGTTACTTTCCAAAACGTCCTCGGACATGCAAAGGGCTCCGCTGCGCGCTTCGCGCGGCGGAGCCCTTTGCGTCCTGCGGAAATGTTTTGGAAAGTAACCCAAAGCGGCCCGGCGGGGGTCCTGTGTAGTCACCCTTTAGGCGAAACTCTCCTAATTATTTGGATGAGTCGTTTACTTACTTGTACTGTTACCGTCTTCCCGCTGTTGTTGGGGTATGCTTTGTTCGTATGTAAACGTATGACATGTTGATGGGGGAGGGTGCTATGGCTCGCGAGGGCGCTCGTTCTAAGGATTCTGCTAAGCCTGGCATCAAGGAAGTTGCAGCGGTGGCGGGGGTTTCGCCCACTACGGTATCTCGCGTGCTTAATAATCGCGGCTATATTAGCCAAGAAACCCGCGATAAGGTCCATGCCGCGATGGAGCGCATCAACTATACGCCCAACGATATCGCCCGTGCCATGCTCAACGGTCGCCTGAACCTTATCGGCATGATCGTTCCCTTTGTGAGCAGCCCGTTCCATGCTCAGGTTGTGCAGGCGGTCGAGCGCACGTTGGCGGAAAACGGCTTTAAGATGTTGCTGTGCAACAGCGCCAATCGACCCGATCTTGAGCGTTCCTATATTGACATGCTCCGCCGCAATATGGTCGACGGCGTCATCGTCAACTCCCTCAATATCGGTGCTGAGGCATATGCCGAGATGGGCTTGAGTCTGGTTGGTATCGACTGCGACCTTGGCGAGGCCTCTGTTCAGATTGCGAGCGACAGCTATAGCATCGGCGAACTTGCCACGCGTCGCCTGATCGATGACGGGTGTTCACGCATCCTGTGCCTGCGCAGCAATAGCCGCATGCGCATGCCTGCCAATAAGCGTACCGATGCCTACCTCGATGTTGTTGAGCAGGCCGGTTTGCCCGCGCTTGTCCGTGAGGTCGAGTTCGTTAAGCCCGATGACGAAAAGAGCGCGGTCGTTGCGAAGATCCTCGATGAGAACCCCGATATTGACGGCATCTTTGCGGGAGACGATACGATGGCGGCCATCTGCCTCAACGTTATGAAGCAGCGCGGCTTGAGCGCTCCGGATGATATTAAGGTCGTGGGCGCGGATGGCGCCCGCCGCACTATGACGTTTATGCCTGACTTAACAACCGTACGTCAAGATATCGATCGCATCGGAGAGCTCGCGGCGCAATCCATCATCGCTCTTGTTAACGGTGAAAAGCCCGAATCGAATATCAAGCTTCCCGTCGAACTTATCGAGGGCAAAACCGCCTAGTTCATTCCGAGCCAAAAGAATCCCTCGAACGCTTCTGATGACCGTTCGCCGGCATATGTCAACCGTTTGCCGACGACTGGAACTGCGAAAAGACGTATTGATGTGAAAACGTTTGACATATGAAAACGATTGACATATCTTGCAGTTGTACCGAGTTAGTATCTCGTGGGAAAGGAAGTCTCGGATGCACAAGGTTTATTACCAGCCTGAGGGAATTTGGGTAGGCGACATCATGCCGTACGGCGAGGACGGCACGTTCTATCTCTATCATCAGCGTGACACGCGTAACCCCGGACCTTTCGGAGAGCCGTTTGGCTGGGCACTCGCGACGACCAAGGATTTCGTCAACTACAAGGACTTTGGTGAGAGCCTTGAGCGTGGCGGCGACGAGGAAGTCGACCAGTACGTTTATGCCGGCACGGTGTTTAAGGTGGGCGACAAGTACCATGCGCTCTACACTGGTTGCAATCGCGATAAGGTCCGCGCACGCTTGATGAAGCAGGTTCTTCTTCACGCAACGAGTGACGACGCCGTCAAGTGGGAGAAGAACATCGCCGAGACGCTGCTTCCGCCCCAGGAGGGTTACGATGACCGCAACTGGCGCGATCCCTTTGTTCTTTGGGATGAGGAGAACGAAGAGTACATGCTCATCCTCGGCACGCGTGTGGGCGAGGACAAGCGTCTGATGACCGGTCGTCTGGTCAAGTTCACCTCCAAGGACCTGGATACCTGGGAGTTCCAGGGCGACTGGTGGAATCCGGGCCTGTACACCATGTTCGAGATGCCTGATCTCTTTAAGATGGGCGACTGGTGGTATCTGGTGTTCTCTGAGTACAGTGATGGCAACAAGACCCGTTACCGCATGTCTCGCTCTATCAACGGTCCTTGGATCACTCCTGCGGACGATTCCTTCGATGGCCGCGCGTACTATGCTGCACGTACCGCATTTGACGGCGAGCGCCGCGTTCTCTTTGGTTGGGTTCCTACGCGCGACGAGGGCGGCGACCCCAGCTCTTACCTGTGGGGTGGCACTTTTATGCCTCTCGAGATCGTTCAGCGTGCCGACGGAACGCTCGGCACCAAGCTTCCCGACAGCATGCTTGGCGCCTTTGGCGAGGCTAAGGCAGTCGAGGCCTTTGAGCTTTCGTGCGAGTCGGGCAAGGTCGAGCAGGTGCTCGCCGCGGATGCCGGTTCTACCTATATGCTCGACGCCGACATCGAGCTCGCCGGTAACGCTGCCGGCTTCTCGGTCAAGTTCGCCGAGGACGCCGAGACCGGTCTTGCCTATGAGTTCCGCGCCAACCTGCGCGAGGGCAAGCTCGAGTTCACGCCGGCTCCCCAGTACCCGTGGTTCCAGGTCAACAACATGGGCCTCGAGCGTCCGTTGTTCTTTAAGGGCGAGGGCACTCACCATGTGCGTCTGATCGTCGACGACGACATCGCGACCATCTTTGTCGATGATGTTGCGCTCAACGCTCGCTTCTGCAACAAGCAGGGCCGGGGTGTGGCGCTTACCGTCACCGACGGTGCGCTCAAGTGCGCAAACGCAACGATCGCGTCTCTGTAGCGGCAACGAACCGTTTTATGATTTAGAAAAGGAATGGAGAGGAACATGGACTACAAGGCAGTGTCCCAGCAAGTCGTCGACAACGTCGGCGGACTGGAGAACATCGAGGGCGCCACGCATTGCGTGACCCGTCTGCGTCTGGTGCTCAAGGATACGAGCAAATACAACAAGGCCGAGCTCGAGAACATCGATGGCGTCAAGGGCGTGCTGTACAACAGCGGCCAGCTCATGATCATCTTCGGTACCGGTACCGTCAACAAGGTTTACGATGAGTTTATGGCTCTGACGGGCGTTAAGGAGATCAGTGCTTCCGAGGTCAAGGGCGCCGAGGCGGACAAGAAGGGCAAGTTCTTCTCGGTCCTCAAGGTATTCTCGGATATCTTTATCCCCATCATTCCTGCCTTCGTCGGCGCTGCAATCATCATCGGCCTTAAGTCGCTGATCGTTGCCAACGGCCTCTTTGGCATGGAAGGCAGCCTCGCCGATCACAGCGAGTTCCTCAAGAACCTCGCAAGCTTCTTTGCCATTATCGCCACCACGTTCGACTACCTGCCTGTCCTGGTTATGTACAGCGCGGTCAAGCGTTTTGGCGGTAACCCGATCCTGGGCATCCTCGTCGGTATCGTCATGGTTCACCCGAGCCTTATGAACCGCAACACGTTCGTTATGGACCCGACGGGTGCTGAGTACTGGAACTTTGGTCCGCTCTCCATTCCCATGGTTGCTTTCCAAGGCGGCGTGTTCCCTGCAATCCTGACTGCCTGGTTTATGGCCAAGGTCGAAAAGATTGCCCAGAAGTACATCCCCGAGGTCGTTTCGTTCGTCTTTGTCCCGACCGTTACCCTGATTCTTGCTAACGTCGCCCTGTTCACCGTGTTCGGCCCGCTCGGCAACCTGATCGGCGACGTCCTCGGCGGCGTAATCGATATCCTGTACAACAGGATGGGCGTCTTTGGTGCCTTTGTCTTCGCCGCGTTCCTGCAGCCGCTTGTCGTTACCGGTACGCATCAGTTCATCCAGGGTATCGAGGCAAACCTCGTCGCCACGACTGGCTTCAACTACATCCAGGCCATCTGGTCGGTTTCCATTATCGCCCAGGGCGGCGGCGCCATCGGCATGTACCTCATTCATAAGAAGCATTCCAAAGAGCGCAACATCTGCATGTCGTCCTTTATCCCGACGCTGGTCGGAATCTCCGAGCCCGCTATCTTCGCTGCAAACATGCGCTACTCGATCATCCCGTTCATCTGCGCTTGCATCGGTGCAGGCTGCGGCGGTGCCTTCGTGAAGCTCTTTGAGGTGCGCGCCATCGGTCAGGGTCTGACCGGCGTGCTTGGCCTGCTCATCGTCACGCCCGAGACGCTCATGTGGTATGTGGCTGGCAATCTCATCGCCTTTATCGTGCCGATCGTCTTGATCTTTGCCTACAACAAGGCAAAGGGCGTGCCGACCACTGATGAAGAGGGCGCTGGCGCTGGCTTCGATGTCAGCTTCTAGTTGAGCCGTTCAGCGTAATCTGAGGATAAGTCCATTTGAGGAAGGGCGTTCGGCTCGTGTGAGTCGAGCGTCCTTTCCCATAGACGAGAAGGTCAATGGCGATGTTTAATCAAAAAAACAAGGTGATGCGTGCGGACTATGAGCAGTGGCGAGCTGGACAGGATGAGACGGCGGCTCGCATCGCGTCCGACCCCGATAGGCTTTTGTTCCATGTGGAGCCTGAGCTTGGCTGGCTCAACGACCCCAACGGTTTGGTTCAGATTGGTGATACGTATCACATCTATCATCAATACGATCCGTTCGATGCTGCGCATGGCGGTCCAGTGCTTTGGAACCATCTGACGACAAAGGATTTTGTGACGTACGAGAATCGCGGCCCCGTGTTGTTCCCCGATTCCGATTTGGATTCGAGTGGAGCGTATTCTGGTTCTGCCTTTGTACGTGATGGCAAGATTCACTACTTCTATACCGGCAACGTTAAGCATTTTGACCTCGATGATTACGACTACGTGTTGACGGGCCGTGAGCAAAACCAGATTCATATGGTTGCCGAGAATCCCGACGAATTGGGCGAGAAGCGCATAGCTGTTGGGCCGGTCGATTACCCCGACGATATCGGTACGCACGTGCGCGACCCCAAGATCCTTGAACACGACGGTATCTACTACATGGTTCTCGGCGCTCGTACGAAAGACGATCGCGGGTGCGTGCTTGTCTATACCTCGCGCAATCTTGAGGACTGGAGCTATGCGACGCGCATTGAGTTGGACGAGAAGTTTGGCTTTATGTGGGAGTGCCCCGATCTGTTTGAGCTCGATGGCGAGCTTATTCTCGTTTGCTGTCCGCAGGGTGTGCCTGCCGATGGTTGGCATTACCGCAATCCGCATCAGTGCGTGTGGTTCTCCATCGAGGCCGATTGGGAGGCGCCGAGCTTTAAAATCGTCGGGCAGGGCATGCCCCCGATGGTCGATGCCGGTTTTGATTTCTATGCTCCGCAGTCCTTTGAGGATACTGCAGGCCGGCGTTTGATGATCGGATGGTCGGGTTGCCCCGACGCGACGGCAGAAAACCCGACGGTGGCGCGCGGGTGGCAGTGCGCGTTGACGGTGCCGCGAGAGCTGAGCATACGCGATGGTAAGCTCTGCCAGCGGCCGGCGCACGAGATTGAGAGGATGCGCGGCGACTGCGTTCGCGCGATAGGCGGTGAAACCGTTGAGGAGCCGGGCCGCCTGTTTGATCTTGTGGTTTCCTGCGAGGGCGCCAAGATGGTCGAGCTCGAAATCCGCAAGGGTGTCTTTGTGCGCTATGCAGACGGGATGCTTACCCTCGACATGGGTGACGAAGGCTATGGGCGCGACCAGAGGTCGATTGAGCTCAGCGAGCTTCGCGACCTGCGCGTGCTTTCGGACACTACGATGGTCGAGATTTTTGCAAATGGCGGCGAGGCGGCACTTACGAGCCGTACCTATTCGCCGGCGGTTCCGGCGATGGAGCTGCACGCCGAGGGCGCGGCATCGATGAATTTCTACCGCCTCGCGCATTAACCGTGTGTGGAGCACGATTGGACTTGCTGGGCGGAATGTGTCGCAGTTGCCGCAGCGAACTACCGTTTATCGCGTATAGCGACCGTTTGCGGAGTAAGTAACACTTAGTAATAAACCGTGTAGAATCTCAGATTAGCACGGAGTTTTTCCAGGGAGACGCTGTCCTTTGTTGTGTGCAAGGGGCGGCGTCTCTTTGGCGCTCTGCCGCCGTTGTGCAACAGTGCGGCGGCGCGTGCCATGTGTTGAAAAGCCAATGTTGAGATGGGTCGTGATGATAATGGGCAAGTACGTAATCGTGGTTGAGTCTGGTTCGGATGTGACGCCGGAGCTCTGCGAACGCTACGGTATCGTGCGCGTACCTATGCATGTCACGATTGGTGACGAGACCGTCGAGGACGGCTCGATCGATCCGCTCGAGATTTATTCGCGCTGCAACGAGTTTGGCGTGATGCCCAAGACCAGCGGCTGCGCGCCGGCAGATTTTGCGCACGTGTACGATCGCATCCATGCCGAGCAGCCCGATGCGACTATTCTGCACCTTGCGTATTCCGAGGCCACGACCTGCTCACACCAGTCTTCTAAGATTGCCGCCAAGGGTCGCGACTACGTCTACTCCATGGACACGCGTTTTGTCTCGGTGGGCCAGTCGCTTGTTGCCGTCGAGACCGCCAAATACATCGAGGCTCACCCCGATGCCACCGTCGACGAAATCTTTGCATTTACGAATTCCGTCATGGACCGTGTGCTGCTGGGCTTTGTTCCTACCGACCTAGCCTTCCTTAAGGCGGGCGGTCGTCTATCCAACGTGGCATTCCTCGGTGCCCATCTGCTCAAGATTAAGCCCTGCATTGAGGTAACGGGCGGCAAGTTCGTGGCAACCAAGAAGTTCCGCGGCTCTATGCTCAAGTGCGCCCGCGCCTTTATTGACCACATGGTTGCGAAGGGCGAGATTGACTACTCGCATATTGGCCTGGCGTATTCGGTAGGCCTTTCCCAGGAGCTGCGCGACGACATGGAAGTCTATGCGCACGACCTGGGCTTTAAGGACGTTACCTGGACTCAGGTCGGCGGTGTCATCTCGAGCCATTGCGGCCCGACCGCCTTCGGTGCGGTGCTCACGCTCAAGGCGTAAAGGCTGTAGGCGAGCGTTCTTCAGCCTGACATCTCGACGTAGCCCCCAGCCATGGTGATGGGGGATAGATTAAAACGTGCCGTTCTAGTCCGAGACGTTTAAACGCAAACGCATGGGCTAGAATGACTCTGGCATTTTAATTGGTTGCATCCAAGGAGAGGCAAGGTAGCGCGAATGGCAGAAATGACGCTTGAGGGTGTGGACGCTCGTCCCGAGGACTCTGCGTTTGCCCTTGGCCGCGTGCATTCGATCGAGACGATGGGAACGGTCGACGGACCCGGCATCCGCTTTGTGGTGTTTGTTCAGGGCTGTCCCATGCGCTGCGCGTATTGCCACAATCCCGATACCTGGTCGGTCAACGGCGGCACCATGGTGACCGTCGAACACCTGATGGATGAGTTCCAGAGTAACCACGAGTTCTATCGCAGCGGTGGCATTACGGTGTCCGGCGGCGAGCCGCTCCTGCAGCCTGAGTTTTTGGCCGACCTGTTCCACGCCATGCACAATAACCCCGATGGTCGTGTGCACACCTGCTTGGATAGCTGCGGCTATGCGTTCGATCCCGCGCATCCCGAGAAGTTCGATGCCGTGCTCAACGAGACCGACATGGTACTGCTCGATATTAAGCATGCCGACCCGGTCGAGCATAAAAAGCTGACTGGGTGCGATCCCGCACGCATCCTGGCGTTTGGCGATGAGCTTGCACGTCGCAAGATCAAGGTCGTTATCCGTCACGTGGTGGTGCCGGGCATTACCGACACGGTGGAGGAGTGCGAGAAGCTCGGTCGCCTCATCGCTCCATGGCACAACGTGGTGGGCCTGGAAATGCTGCCGTATCATACGATGGGTGTCGTCAAGTACGAGCAACTGGGCATTCCCTATAAGCTTGAGGGCGTGCCCCAGATGGATACCGCGCGCATGCCCGAGCTGCGCAATGCCGTCATGATGGGCATGAAAAAGCGCCGCGCGGAACTCAAAAACGCCATCGGCTAGCGTGCCATTTGGATAAATACGCTTGTGGTTTCTTTAAAGACACCTTAAACGTCGCTGAATATCTTTGGAAAGAAATGCCTGCTCGGTATTATGCTGCTCATATATGAACGGTAGCAGTCAGGAGACCACGTGCGAAACAACGCATCGCGGGACGAGTATGTGCCGCAGCATGGCAGCAGATATGAGACGAGGGGCACGCCTTCGCGTGGCCACGCTGACGCTCGCATCCACGTAACGAAGATTGCCGCAATTGGGATGCTAACGTTGGTGGTTATTATCCTCGGAATTACCGCTAAAACCTACGCCTCGGAGCGAATGGCACACTCAGATGCGTCAACGGTACAGACGCAAAACAAAAAGGTCTCTGAATCTAAAGCCACCGCAAGCCAAACCCTGTCGACAGCGAGTCTCAAGACGAGGCTTTCGAAGGCGGACTTTAACGATATTCCCTCAGGCGATACCGTGCAGACCTTTTCACTGGTTGATGACCAGATTCCCGCCTTGGAGGATGAGAGCCTCGCCGCGCTCCAAGATGCCCTGAGTCAGGCGCAGGAGCTGGGCGATGTGGGCGTGGTGTTCTACGACCTGTCAAGTGGCAAGGGCGTGACGTATAACGCGGACGCCGAGGTGTACGGTGCGAGCAGTTATAAGGCGCTCTATGTACTCTACGTCTGCGAATCTCTGGTCGAGACGGGTCAGGTCTCACTCGATGATTCCCTTGGCACCTATGGCGGCTACAACATGGGCTGGCAGACGGTGCGCGACCTGATCGAGGCCGCGGTCGTTAATTCGGACAACGATTCGTTTATTGCGTTACGCGCGGCGTTTGACCGTGTCGGTTACGAGGATTGGATTGTCGGTCTTGGCATCAATTACGATACCGCACTCGATCCGATGAGTGATTTTCCCACTTATTGCCCGCGCACCTCGGCCAAGTTGTGGCGCGAGATGAGTGAGTATTTGAGCAGGGGCAGTGAGACCTCCCAGTGGTTATCTGAACTGCTGTCATCAACATCGCGCTCATTTATCCGTGATGGCATTGCGGACGACCAAGCCTTGGTGCGCAACAAGGCAGGCTGGATTAGCGAGGATGGTTGCTATTCGACATGCGATGCGGGCCTTATCGACATCGATGGCCGTACCTATGTCATGAGCATCATGACATCGATGCCGTGGAGCGACCGTTCGAGCGAGGTTACGGCTGCGATTGCAAAGGCTCTGTTTGATACGCGAGCTGCACTGGCTTAGCGTGTTCGTTTGGCGAGGTCAAACAAAATGCTGGTACCATACTTTGGTTGAGAATTTCGTATAGGTTTGGGGAATGGTATGGCTACCATCGCGATTATCGGTGCGCTCGAAAAAGAGATCATGCAGATTAAGGAAGAGCTGAGCGACGTTTGCGAGGCACGGGAGGCAGGCTTGACCGTTGTGAGCGGTGAGCTCGACGGCCTGACAGTTGTCGCCACAACGGCGGGCATGGGCACGGTGAACGCCGCCGCTGCAACACAGCACCTCATTAGCAAGTATGCTCCGCAGGCTGTTGTGTTTTCGGGCATTGCGGGCGGTTTGAACCCCAAGCTCCATATCGACGACGTGGTTATCGGCAAATGCCTACGCTATCTGGATACCGATACCGCGCTTATCGCCGAGTCCGCACCGGGGCTCGAGGAGTTTGGCTCGACGCCCGCGCTGGTCGATATTGCCGCCGACGTGCTTGCTGAGCGTGGGTTTGTTGACGCTTCGACAAATGCAGTCGCTTCGAATGAGGGCACCAAGCAGTTCCTGGTCGGCACGATTGCCACGGGTAACCGTTTTGTGACGGGCGCCGCCATGCGCAACGACGCTATCGAGGCGACGCATGCCGATTGTGTCGGCATGGAGGGCGCGGCAATTGCCCATGTCGCAACCAAAAATGGTGTCGATTGCCTGGTGTTGCGCGCTATCAGCGATAATTGTGACGAGGCGTACGATGCAATTTGCGAGCGAGAGTTCGATCTGTTCGAGTACGCGCGTGTCGCAAGTGACATTACGCTCGATATCGTCCGCCGCATTGCCGCTGCGCAATAGCGCGTCTATTTGTAAGAACCTACGACCAAGGAGTGTCCATGGCCGATTCCATTAACTACCAGCTTGCCAAGTTCGTCGCCAGCTATGGCAAGGTTTCGCAGATTCCCGAGTCCACCTGCCCCGAGGTGAGCTTTGTCGGCCGCTCCAACGTGGGCAAGTCGTCGATTATGAACAAGCTATTTGGCCGCAAGAACCTAGTCAAGGTTTCCAGTACGCCGGGCAAGACGAGCAACATCAACTTCTTTGAGGCCGACGACGTGCATTTCGTGGACCTGCCGGGTTACGGTTTCGCCCGTCGCTCCAAGGCCGAGCGCGACCGCTGGGCCGAGCTTATCGGCGACTTTTTCGACTCCGAGCGCAGCTTTAACTTGGTCGTCTCGCTGGTGGACATTCGTCACGATCCCAGCAAGCTCGATCATGACATGATCGACTACCTGCAGGGCAATGAGTTCAACTTTATCGTCTGCCTCACCAAGGCCGACAAGCTCAGTCGCACCCAGCAGGCCCGCCAGGCAGCAGCCATCAAAAAGCAGCTCAACGTTCCGGCCGAGAACGTAATCATCACAAGCTCCCAGACCGGCACCGGCATCGACGAACTCAAAAAGCGCATCGCCGAGGCTTGCCTCTAGTAAGGGTTCTTGGCAGGCAATAGTTTGCATCTATCTATATCACCCCAGTGATAGTTATTGGTACACTATCACTGGGGTGATATTTTTTGTTTGGAGGTCGATATGGAGCTTTGGCACGGGTCGGAGGTTGTTGTCGAGCATCCGTCGTTGGATAAATGCAGACAATTCAATGACTATGGGTGTGGGTTTTATTGCACGCCACATGAGGAAATGGCAATGGAGTGGGCATGTCGGACTGAGTCTGATGGCATTGCAAATCGATATGAGCTCGATATGGATGGTCTCGCAGTCTTGGATTTGGAGTCCGGGGAGTTTTCAATTCTCAATTGGCTTGCGATTTTGGCTAACAATAGGGAGTTCAATGTTTCGACACCGCTGGCGCGCGAAGGACTTCGCTATCTGCTGGATAACTGCCTGATTGATATTTCTCCCTATGACGTAATTCGAGGTTATCGCGCCGACGACTCCTATTTTTCGTTTGCAAGACAGTTTGTCAGCGGCATGATCTCGCTCAGGCAGCTGCAACGTATCATGCGCTTGGGTGATTTGGGTATCCAATATGCTCTTATGAGCGAGTGCGCATTTTCGGCGATTAGATTCTGCGATTGGAAGCAGGCTTTGGGGTCTGAGTTTTATCCCAAGCGTTTTGAGCGAGAGCAGAATGCTCGACGCAAATACTTGGATACGGTTAACGGGTTCGATTCCGAAGGTATCGACATTAGGGATTTAATGGCAGGGAGGGTTGATTTAAATGATCCAAGAGTTAACGGATTGTGGGCCGAGTAGGACATACCCCGTCTACTACCTCGAGGATGCAATGAACAACCTCGGCGACTGCTTTGACTATGCCGTTAACGATTATGGAGCAGAAGGATCGGAAGTTGCTGAACTCTTTTGCCTGAGCGGCGTAGCTCGCGAGTTCGAACGCGGCAACGCATGGGTCGTATCGGGAAAATCGGGCGTTGAGCTGTTCGCGCTTATCGCTGAAAGGTCCGGCTATCAGAGCGGGTCTATACCGGATCGCAGCTATCGTTTTGAGAAGACGCCAGAGTATTGGACAGGCTGGATACTGGCATATCTGCAGTGGCGTTTAGGGGAGTCTTTCGAAGACCTGCTGCATGTCGTTCCGTTTGACGCACTGCGCAGTCTGTACTATCCCTGGCATGAAGCCTCGGAGGAACGCGTGGCTCGCCTCGTCTGCGATATGGCGAAAAAAGCGTCCAGGCAAACCAAACTTGCGTTAGCAAGAAAGAAGCTTAAGAAAACCCAACAAGACCTGGCATACGAATCGGGCGTGTCCCTCCGCTCAATCCAAATGTACGAACAACGCCAGAGAAACATCAACGAAGCCTCGGTAACAACCGTAAGGGATATAGCAAAAGCCCTACACTGCAACATCGAAGACCTCCTAGAGCCAGTCTTCGAATACAAGGAAACCAGCGCCGCCTAAACCAGGCACGCAGCCGATGCCCGCCTCTAGGAAGTGCTCCAGCCTAGCAAGAGCCCCTACCAATAAAAGCCAAACTATCAGCCCGGCGACTTTCCAGAGCGTAGGTCCCTGTAGCCGCCGCCGGCGAAGTTAACATAGGGGAGGCCAGGGGGCTTTGCCCCCAAATCTTTCCGCAGGACGGCAGGACCCCCGCCGCACGAAGTGCGCAGCTGGGGTCCTGCCATGTCCGAGGACGATTTGGGGGCAAAGCCCCCTGGCCTCCCCGGCGAGTATACGGGACGGCGACTACAGGTATTCGATCTGGGCGCCTTCCGTGTCGCACGTCAGAATATGCGTATCACACTTGGGGAACTGTTCACGCAGTTTGACCTGCAGGAACTTTGCCACGATGGTGTCGTCGGTCACAGCCATGAGGGTCGAGCCGGAGCCACTGATCCAGATGGTCTTGGCGCCTCCGTTAAGGCAGGTGTCGCGCACAGCGTTGTAGTCGGGGATGAGGCGGCGACGATAGGGCTCCTGAATGCGGTCGTCATTAGCGGCGGCAATCAGGTCCAGATCGCCGGTCTCCAGGCCGCGCGTCATGCCGGCGATGCGGCCCATTTGCCATACGGCGGTGGAGAGTGGAATCTCCTGCGGCACAACCTTGCGCGCCTCGCTCGTATGCACCTCGTAGGGCGGAATCACGGTAATAAAACGCAAGCGATCGCTCACCTCGTAGCGCAGGCACTGGGGAAGCGAATCGGTCGGCGTAAAGGAGCAGACGGCGCCGCCCAGGATAGCGGGGGCGACGTTATCGGGATGCCCTTCGACCTCGGTGGCAATGCGGACGAGCTCGGCGCGGTCGACGGTGTGGCCCGTCAGCGCGGCGGCAGCCATGATGCCGGCGACGACGCAGGTGGAGCTTGAGCCCAGGCCGCGGGCGACGGGCACGTCGGTCTGAATGTCGATAGCGACGGGGAAGGCCGGCTCGCCCCATGCGGCCAGTGCATCCACAAAGCTCACATAGACCAGGTTATTCTCGTTTTGGAACTCCTCGGGGCAGCCCGTGATGGTGAGCTTGTCGGCGCGCTCGAAGGTGAAGTGCGAGTAGAGACTGACGGCCATGCCGAGGGTATCGTAGCCGATGCCTAGGTTGGCGCTGGTTGCTGGGACGGTGATTTTGATCATGTGGGTCCTCCTGGGCGGGTCTGGCCGTTTAGTTCGCTGCTCGGGCAGTCCTGGCTCGCTCGGAAAGCACATTAAGTGCTTTCCGGCTCGTGCGGAACTCGCGACGAACTAAACGGCCAGACCCGCTCGCATGCTCGTCATTATCCCAAAAGCTAAATAAAAAGAAGGTGCGCCGGCTTTCGCCGGCGCTTAATAAGGGATCTAGTTGGTGCTCATTCGTTTTGCTGCAGACTCTACGTAGCTTGCCATCTCATCGACGTCACAGACGTCTTCGAAGCGGACGGGTTTGGACTCGAGCTCGGCGAGCTGGGTCGGGGCGACCGTGTTGGTGGCCTGCTCGAGCACGCGCATGGCCTCAAAATCATCCTCGGGAACGTCGAGCCCCAGGGCGTCGCAGCAGGCGCGCGGGAACTTGTAGGGGCTGGCGGTCGAAAGCAGCACGCGGGCCTTGGCGCCCTCGGCGGGAGCGACCTGCTCGAAGACGTGATAACCGCAAGCGGTGTGCGGGTCGATCACGTAGCCGTTCGCATCCCAGCAACTCTTGATGGCAGCGCGGACCTCGTCCTCGCTGGCCCAACCGCAGCCAAAGACGCTCTGGATCTTTGCCAGCAGGTCGGCGGGAACCTCGTAGCGACCAGTCTGTGCCAGCTGCTCCATAAGGCCGGCAACGAGCTCGCAGTCGCCATCGGACAGGAAGTACAGCATGCGCTCCAGGTTAGAGCTGATGAGGATGTCCATCGACGGCGAGATGGTCGTGAAGAACGGACGGTTGCGGTCGTAGACGCCGGTGGTCAGGAAGTCGGCGAGCACGTTGTTCTTGTCGCTGGCCACGACGAGTTTGGCGACGGGCAGACCCATGCGCTTGGCATAGTAGCCGGCCAGGATGTCGCCAAAATTGCCGGTCGGTACGCAGAACTCCACGGCGTCGCCGGCCTCGATGGCGCCGGCGCGCAACAGCTGCGCATAGGCGGCAAAGTAGTAGACGACCTGCGGCACCAGACGGCCGACGTTGATGGAGTTGGCGCTCGAAAGCACAGTGCCAGCGGCCTCCAGGCGCTCGGCAAGCTCCTTATCGGCAAAGATGCGCTTGACGGCGCTCTGGGCGTCGTCAAAGTTGCCGCGGATGCCGCAGACGGCGACGTTATCGCCCTCCTGCGTGGACATCTGCAAGTTCTGAACGCGGCTGACCTTGCCCTCGGGATAAAAAACGGTGATGCCCGTGCCCGGAGCGTCGGCAAAACCGGCGAGCGCGGCCTTGCCCGTGTCGCCCGACGTGGCGGTGACGATCATGATGCGCTCGGCGCCGCCGTCCTTGGCGGAAGTGCGGGCCATCAGACGGGGGAGCATCTGCAGAGCGACGTCCTTGAAGGCGCTCGTGGGGCCGCCAAAGAGCTCCATCACATAGGTCTGAGGGGCGTCGGCGCCCGGCGCGGCGTCGAGTTTGACGAGCGGCGTGACCTCTTCACTCGCAAACGTGCCGCGGTATGCCTCGTCGACACACGCCGAAATTTCTTCGGCCGTGTAATCATTCAGTAACATTTCCAACACATCTTGAGCGATTTCAAAGTACGATTTATCTGCAAGCGAGCTGATATCGACCTGCTGGGTGCCGAGCTCGTCCGAGACAAACAAACCCCCGTCGGGAGCGATGCCGGTACGGATTGCCACCTTACTTGAGCACGATAAAGTGCGTCCTCGTGTACTATGATAAGTTCCCATATAACACTGCTCCTCGGATGCCTTGGTCCCAATCGGTGAAACCATGGTATCAGAGCGCGCAAAATAGGTTCGCAGAGGCTTTTTAGAAAGGTAACCTCCAGCCCATGATTAAGATTGCCAAGTTTGGCGGCTCGTCGGTCGCCGACGCCGAACACTTCAAAAAGATCAAGGCCATCGTCGACGCCGACCCTGCCCGCCGTTTTGTGGTGGTTTCCGCCTGCGGCCGCCGCTTTAAGGGCGACACCAAGGTGACCGACCTGCTCTATCTGGTCAATGCGCACGTTAAGTACCACGTGTCGTGTGAGGAGCTGCTCGAGGACATCGGCCAGCGCTATTTTGATATCGCTGATGAGTTGGAGCTCACCTATCCCATCCGTGAGGAGTTCGCGGCCTTTGCCGAGCGCGCCCGCTCGGGCGGCTACTCCACCGAGGAGCTTGTGAGCCGTGGCGAGTACTTTACCGCTCGCCTGATGGCTGAGTACCTGGGCCTACCGTTCCTGGACGCCGCGACGGTTGTGGCGTTCCATCACGACGGTACGCTCAGCATGAATCGCACCTCCGAGCTGGTGCAGGAGTATGGCCAGCAGGGCGGCTTCGTTATGCCTGGCTTCTACGGCGCGACGCGCGAGGGCCAGATCAAGCTGCTCGATCGAGGCGGTGGCGATATCTCGGGCTCGATCTTGGCCAAGTGCCTGGGCGCCGACCTGTACGAGAACTGGACCGACGTCTCGGGCTTCTATTCTGCCGATCCGCGTATTGTTCCCGAGGCTCAGCCCATTGCGCGCGTTACCTACGAGGAGCTGCGCGAGCTTTCGTACATGGGCGCAAGCGTCCTGCACGAGGAGGCCGTGTTCCCCGTGCGCGAGGCGGGTATTCCGCTGGTCATCAAGAACACCAATGCGCCGCAGGACCCCGGTACCATCATTAGCGAGACGGCTGATGAGGGCGAGGCGGAGCCCATCATTACCGGCGTGACCGGCAAGCGCGGCTTTGTCGCCATCAACGTTGCCCGCGACCGCACCAAGCCCCGCGTTGGCTTTATGCGCCGTGCGCTTTCGGTGTTCGAACGCTATGACGTTTCCGTCGAGCACATGCCCACCGGTGTCGACCGTTTTGGCGCCGTGGTGCAGGAGCAGGACGTGCACGATTCGCTGTACTCGCTCGTTGGTGACATTCAGCAGGAGGTCGAGCCGCTCGAGATCGAGGTTGTCGAGGGTCTGGCGCTCATCGCGACCGTCGGCCGTAACCTGCGCGGTCGTGCAGGCATCTCGGGCCACCTGTTTGGCATGCTTGGCCAGGCCGGCGTGAGCGTGCGCATGATTTCGCAGAGCTGTGACGAGATCAATATCATTATCGGTGTCGAGGAGAAGGACTTCGACCTTGCGATTCGGACCATTTACCGCGCCTTCTCCGATGAGAACGGCATTGTGAAGGTCTCCGATCTGGAGGCTCCCGCGCCGGCCGATCCCACCCTGGCCGCGCTCAAAAAGTAGCGACTGCTCGGTAGATTTTTGGGTCATGTCTCAAAAATCTACGGCGGGGCGTTTCGTTTCGGTTTCGTTTCGACGGGGCGGGTTTCATGCCCGCCCTGTTCTTGTATAAACTGGCAACAATAATCGGCCTGCTCGGCGTGCGGGCAAAAGCCACAACCTTTAAAGGGGGAAGCATGAAACAGTACACGGTTGCTATTTTGGGCGCGACGGGAGCCGTGGGCACCCAGATGCTCGAGTGCCTCAACGAGCAGGAGTTCCCGGTCGGCAAGCTCAAGCTGTTGGCAAGCGCACGCTCCGCGGGCAAGACCGTCGAGTTCCGCGGCGAGCAAATCGTGATCGAAGAGGCTTGCCCCGAGGCCTTTGAGGGCTGTGACATTGTGCTTGGCGCTGCCGGCGACGATATCGCCAAGGAATTGCTGCCCGAGGCCGTAAAGCGCGGCGCCGTCGTGGTCGACAACAGCCATGCCTTCCGCATGGATCCCGAGGTGCCGCTGGTCGTGCCCGAGATCAATGCCGACGACATCAAGTGGCATCACGGCCTTATCGCCAACCCCAACTGCGCGACCATCATCGGCCTGGTTCCCACGTGGCCGCTGCATCAGCTTGCCGGCGTGAAGCGCATGATCGTCTCGACGTATCAGGCGGCTTCTGGTGCCGGTGCTCCCGGTATGGCCGAGCTCGAAGCGCAGCTTGCTGCCCTGGGCCGTGGCGAGGAGATTCCCGAGCCGCGCGCATTTGCCGCCCAGCTGGCGAGCAACCTGATTCCGCAGATTGGCGGCGTCAAGGAGGAGGGCTTTACCTCTGAGGAGATGAAGCTACAAAACGAGGGCCGTAAGATCATGCACCTGCCCGAGCTGCGCGTGAACTGCACCTGCGTGCGCGTGCCTGTGCTGCGCTCGCACTCCGAGAGCATTACGCTCGAGTTCGAGCGTGACATTACGGTTGACGAGGCCCGTGTTGCGCTGGCTGCCGCTCCGGGCGTGAAGCTGGTTGACGACATGAGCGCCGAGGATGCGCACGACCGCTTCCCCATGCCGATGGATACGTCCGATCAGGACCTGATTTGGGTCGGTCGCGTGCGCCGCGACATCTCGAACCCGGAGGCCGCGCGTGGCATTACCTTCTGGTGCTGCGGTGACCAAATCCGTAAGGGCGCGGCAACCAACGCCGTCCAGATCGCTAAGCTGCTCTGCGAGTAGTGTGACCTGTCCGGCGGGGGCCGGGCTCAGTTTTCAGAACGTCCTCGACCATGTGTGGCGCCTTGTCCTGCTCCTTCGGAGCCGCGGACAAGGCGCCACACTGGTCTGCGGAGTGTTCTGAAAACTGAGCCCGGCCCCCGCCTGCGGTGACGCTGCTGCAAGCGGCCTGCGATGGGGTCGTTGTTGGTTGAGGCCGCTGGGCTGATGTGGGGGCGCGTGGCTGTTGCGGGCCCTGGTCCCGGCGGCGGCCTCGGCGCTTTGCGCCTGCCGCCTGGGGTGACTTTGGGGTCGATTGGGGTTGTCTGCACAATTCGCGGTATTATGTTGCGGAGTTTTGAAAGGAGCCGCTGGTGGTCACGACGACGTTTGCTTCGCCTTTGGGCGAAATCTTGCTTGCCGCTGATGGCCGCGGTCTGACGGGGCTTTGGTTTGAGGGACAGGAGCATTTTGGCTCCACGCTTCTCAAAGAAGATCCTGAACATGTTGAAGGCGCCGATGCAGTTTCTGGTGCTGGCGGCATGTCGTCGGTGAGTCCTGCAAATGGTGCGGCTTCTTCGGTGCTTGAGCGTTCGTGGGCTTGGCTGAATGCTTATTTTGCAGGGCAGGAACCTCGGTTTACGCCGCCGTTGCATTTGATTGGCACGGCGTTTCAGCGTGAAGTTTGGTACGAGCTGCTTTCTATTCCGCGTGGCGAGGTCGCTACGTATGGCGAGATCGCCCAGCGTGTTGCGGCTCGACATCGTGTGCCGGGAAATGAGACACCCGTTGTGTTTCCCCGTGCCGTGGGGGCCGCGGTCGCTCGCAACCCTGTTTCGATTATTGTGCCATGCCATCGCGTGGTGGCGGCCGACGGCTCGCTTAACGGATATGCCGGCGGGCTTGATCGCAAGGAGTGGCTGCTTCGGCTTGAGGGCGCGTACGAGGAGTAGCGTTCGAGTGCTTTGCCTGTAGTAGCCGACTTCGACCAAAGCTCGCTCGAGTTCGCTTTGATCAGAGCACTTAAGACCCTTGTTTTCTGTCAATAGTGCTATTTGTTCGTTGATGGATATCCGCGACTTCTGGTATTTCATTAAGCCTCTTGATAGAAAAAGAGCTGGAGTTGCGCATCGTTGAGAGGCTTTCCAGCTTTAGCAAAACAAACTTATAAGATGCGACGGGCCGCGTCAAGATAATTACCGGACGGCCTAGGAGGCGGCTGGTTGGCTGGCTTAAAACCCAGCGCGTGAAATGACGCTCCACGCTATTCAGCGCGCTTGATAGGATGACGAACCACAGTCTTAAGTTTCTCCGGCGCACACTTGCGTGGATCGGAGAGATAGATTTCGTGATGTAAACGGGTGTCTGAGAAGTCGGGAACATAGCCCAGCTCGGTCGTGTATTCATGCATAGCGTCTACGGTCGCCGGTTCGTTGTCGTAGGGCCCGGTGTGCATGCATTGAACGCAGAGACCCTCGTCAACTTTAAGCAGTTCGACGGCGGAAAAGTCCAGTTTCTTTTTGGTCGTGGCTTCCGCGACTGCCCAGTCAAAGTCATCTCGGGTGACGAAATCGGGCAGGCGGATGCACGAGATAAAGTTGAAATTGTCCTTGCGGGCATAATCGATGTCGCCGCTCGGGGACTCTTGCCACCAGAAACCCTCGAGCGGCGGTACCACAAAGTCGAAATAGCCCTCGATACTCCTTGAGCCTTTCTTTGACATCTTGACGGTATAGGCGATGCCGTAAAGTAGCGGCAGGGCGTTTTGATACTCGCCACCTTCGGTATTTGGGTCGCCCTTTCCGCGAACGGCAACGTAGCTCATAGGCGGGACAGTTACGATACTCGGCTTGCTTGCAGGTTTGTAGAGCTCCTTGCATACCTTCTTAAAGTCGAACGCCATGTTGGCCGCCTTTCTGCGTATTGGCCTGCTTGGATAACGGAATCATATCATAGAAACGAACAGCTGTTCGAATGATTTTGCTGACAGATAGAGATGCGTGCGTTGTGTTTGGCGGTCGGCCTGACCCCGTCGATGATTTCTCTGCCTCCCGGCGCTTGTCTGCGCTCCCCGTTTCCCCATATAAAACCTGCCAAAATGAACCTGTCCCTTTTTGGTCGGCGTGAAATGGGTAATACTAAAGAGTTATCCGACCAGATGGGAACCGATCGATGGCTTATATCGAATTCAAAGACGTCATCAAAGCATACGGCGAGGGCGATGCCCGCATTCATGCACTCGACGGCGCGAGCTTTACCGTTGAGCGTGGCGAGCTCGCCATTATCCTGGGCGCCTCGGGTGCCGGCAAGACCACGGCGCTCAACATCCTGGGCGGCATGGATACGGTAACCTCCGGCACCGTGACGGTGGACGGGCGCGACGTGAGCGCTGCCAACGAGGCACAGCTTGTGGAATACCGCCGCGCCGACGTGGGCTTTGTCTTCCAGTTCTACAATCTGGTTCCCAACCTGACGGCCCTCGAAAACGTTGAGCTCGCAGCTCAGATCTGCCCCGATTCGCTCGATGCTGAGCAAACGCTTCGCCAGGTTGGCCTGGGCGAGCGCCTCGCCAACTTCCCCGCGCAGCTTTCGGGCGGCGAGCAGCAGCGCGTTTCCATTGCCCGCGCGCTGGCAAAGAACCCCAAGCTGCTTTTGTGCGACGAGCCCACGGGTGCACTCGACTACAAAACCGGCAAGCAGATTTTGCAGTTGCTGCAGGACACCTGCCACAAGCAGGGCATCACGGTCATTATCATCACCCATAACTCCGCGCTGGCGCCCATGGCCGATCGCCTGATCCGCTTTAAGAGCGGCCGCGTGGAGAGCGAGACGGTCCAGCAAAATCCCGTGCCGATCGAGACGATCGAGTGGTAGCGCCCATGGACCAAGATCGCCAAAACAGCCAAAACCACGATACGGAGCACGCGGGCCGCGACCGGGAGTTCGCGACCTATCGTACCGCCCAAAGCTCAAACGATATGGTGCCGACGGTATTTCGCCGTGGCATCTACCGCACGATTCGGGGCAGTCTTAAGCGCTTCCTATCTATCGTGGTCATCACCGCGCTTGGCGTGAGCGTGATGTGCGGCCTTAAGGCGGGCTGCGAGGATTTGCGCGATTCGGTCGACGCTTATTTTGACCGGCAGAACGTCTATGACATTAACGTACAGTCGACCTGTGGCCTTACGCGCGACGATCTTGCGGCCATTCAAGAGGTCGACGGCGTCGAGACGGCCGAAGGCATCTACACCGAGACCGCCTACACCGCCGTGGGCACAACGCGCGAGCGCGTGGTCGTGCAAAGTCTCTCCAAGGAGAACATCGATCAGCCGGTGCTGGTGAACGGCGATTTGCCCGAGAGTGCCGATGAGGTCGCGGTGACTTCGAAGTTCCTGAAGGCTTCGGGCAAAAAGCTCGGCGATACGGTGAGCTTTGCCGCCAACGATGCGAGCTCATCGAACCAAAGCGCCAAGGATCAGTTTGCCGATGGGGACTACACCATCACGGCCGAGGTCCTCGATTCCACCGACGTGAGCTCTGACTCGACAGTCAATGCCTTTCGCGCTGCTTCGGCTGCGGACTATAAGTTCTATGTGAACGAGGACGCCGCGACGTCGTCGTCCTATTCCGCGATCCACGTGGTCGTCGAGGGAGCCAAGAGCCTCAACTCCTATTCGGATGCCTACACGGCAAAGATCAATGAGGTCAAGGGCAATATCGAGAAGATCCGCGAGGAACGTGAGAAGGCGCGCGCTCAGGAGCTGACGGTCGACACGCCGGCAAGCTTGGATGCGGCCGAGCGCCAGGCGAATATGCTCTTTGGGATTGAACAAGGCAACATCAATCGTATGGCCGAGGGCAGTGAGGAGCGCGTCCAGGCTCAGGCCGAGTTGGACCAGCGCCGCGCCGCCGCCGACCAGCAGTTTGCCGATGCCCGCGCCGAGCTTTCCGACCTGGGCGAATGCACCTGGTACATCCAGGACCGCGGCAATATCGCAAGCTACTCGAGCGTCGAGAGCGATAGTTCCTCAATCGAGGCCATCGCCACGGTGTTCCCGTTCATCTTCTTTATCGTCGCCGTGCTCATCAGTCTTACCACCGCCACGCGTATGGTTGAGGAGGAGCGCACACTCATCGGCCTGTATAAGGCGCTCGGTTATTCGCGCGGGCGCATCCTGTCCAAATACGTGGACTATGCGCTGTGGGCTTGTCTGATCGGCGGCGTGCTCGGCAACATCATCGGCTTTGTGGGCCTGCCGCTGTTCTTGTTTACGGTGTTCGACGACATGTACTCGCTGCCTCAGATGCTGCTTTCGTACGACATCGTGTCCTCGATCGTGTCGGTTGCGCTGTTTGCCGTGGGCGTGGTGGGCGCCACGATTGTCGCCTGCCGCCACGAGATGGCCGAGACCCCAGCCTCACTCATGCGCCCCAAGGCTCCGCGCGCCGGCTCGCGCATCTTGCTTGAGCGTATCGGCTTTATCTGGCACCGCATGGGCTTTTTGAACAAGGTGGCAGCGCGTAACCTGTTCCGCTACAAAAAGCGTGCCTTTATGACCATCTTCGGTATCGCCGGCTGCACGGCGCTCGTGATCTGCGGCATGGGCATCCGCGACACGTCGGTCGCGCTTTCGCCCAAGCAGTACGGGCATATCACGCGCTATGACCTGCTGGCGGTTGCCAATCCCGACGATTTTTCGCAGACGTGCGCGGCATTGGATGAGCGCAGCGCAGCCAAGGATTCCAACGTGACCGTGACTTCGACGCTGCCGATTATGACCGACAACGTCACCTTTACATTTGACGGCAAGAGCGAGACCGTGCAGCTGATCGTGGTGCCCGATGACCGCACGAACGATCTGGACGACTACGTGTGCCTCGAGGATGAGTCCAAAGAGCCGCTGTCTTTGCGTGACGGAGACGTGTATCTGAGCAAGAGTTCACAGCTGGTACTGGGGATTCAGCCGGGCGATACGGCGCACGTCCAGGATTCGTCGCTCAATGTTGCCAAGGTCAAAGTCAGCGACATTTCGCTCAACTATCTGGGCAACACGCTTTACATGACGCAGAGTACCTATGAGCGTGCGTTCGGTCGAAGCGCACGCCTCAACGGCGTCTTTGTGCTGCTTAAGGGTTCGTCGGCCGACCAGATTGTGTTTAGCAAGAAAATTAAGAGCGACGGTTGGCTCACCATCTCGAGCACGGCCGAACATTGGCAGAACTACGAGGCGAACTTTACGATTATCAATTCTGTCGTGGTGCTCGTGACCTTTATGGCAGCATGCCTATCGTTTGTGGTGGTGTTTACGCTGTCCAACACGAATATCTCCGAGCGCGAGCGCGAGCTGGCGACCATTAAGGTGCTGGGCTTCCGTCGCGGCGAGGTGCACCACTACGTCAACAAGGAGACGTTAATCCTCACGGCGATCGGCGCTGCGCTGGGCGTGCCGCTAGGCGGCTTGCTGGCCGAGAGCTTTACCTACATTTTGCAGATGCCGTCGCTGTACTTTGACGTTGAGGTCGAGTCGCTGAGCTACGTGCTATCCGTGTTGCTGGCCTTTGCGTTCACAATCATCGTCAACCTCGCCACCAACCGAACGCTCAACAAGATCGACATGGTCGGCGCCCTCAAAAGCGCCGAGTAGCCTACCAAAAAGGGACAGGTTCATTTTTGGTAGGTTTTATCTGGGCAAACGCCGGGCAACAATTAGGTGGCCCGGCGTTTGTTACTTTGTTTGACTATGGGCGCGTGTGTTGTTCGGCACCTTTACTGATCAATCCAGTGCTGCGCATAGCTCTTAATTTCCTCGGTAAAACCGTCAAGGTCGTCAAGAGTGATCACGTTGTCGATAAGTAAGTTGGCTATCTCGCGGTGCATTGTGCTGCGGCGAATGTCGGTTGCTATTACGCCTGAGGACAGCTTGTCCCTATTGATACGTTCTTCTAGTGCCCAAAATCTACTGGACGCTTCGCCGCTGCCGTTCAGTATCTCGACGTACTGGTCGATGAGCTCCTCCATATGGCGCTCTTGCCATTCAGGGAGTAGCTTCTTAAACAGTTTCCAGTCGCTTTCGGCTACGTCTCGCATATTTCCTCCGCTCGTCAAACCTGTCAAAAAGGGACAGGTTTATTTTGGCAGGTTTTATCTGCGCAAACGCCGAGCGGCCCACGGGCTGCCCGGCGTTTGCTACTTTGCTATCTTCTGCTCGCAGGCGTGGATGAGGTCGTCGTAGTGGGCAATCTTGTAATTGAGGCGATCGAGACCGGCCTGCATTTCGGCAATGCGCTCGGTGACCTGGTCGCGCTGTTCTTCGAGAATGGCTCTGCGCGCCGTCATGGTTTCGTCACCCTGTTCCAAGAGCTGCATATATTCGATGAGCGCTTCGATTGAGACGCTTGCACCGCGCATACACTTGACGAACTTGATGCGCGCGCAGTCTTGTTCATCGTAGTCGCGAACGCCATTTTCGTTGCGGTGTACACGAGGCAGCAAGCCAATGCGCTCGTAATAGCGCAGGGTGTCGGCCGAAATGCCGTACTCTTTGGAAACCTCGGCAATCCTCATGAGGCAACTCCTTCGATGTCTTTTCAGTTGCGGTGATATAGTTCCTAGATTCGGTCATTTGGGCCTTAAATAGGAACTATATCACCGCAACTTAGGGGGAGGGTCGTCGGCTGGGGCTTGCCGGCGGGACGGGGCAAACTAGGCTTGCTTGCGGTGCTTCCATTGTTTTCGGCACCAGTGCATGAGTGCTCCTACGACGGGGATGGTGATGAGGATTACCCAGGCGGGATGGGGCTGTCCCAGGCAGAGCCACATGTAGAGGAACCAGGCAATGGCAGCTGCCGGATAGATGCTGCCGATGAGCTTAGACAGGCGGCGCCGGTCGATAAAGTCGCCAATGGCGTAGTAGACGGGAATCAAAAAGACGAGGAAGAGCCCCATGCCCCACGTGCCGTAGGCAATGCCGAGCGCCAGATAGGCGAGGGCGATAAGCGCGGGGAAGGGAAACTTGTTCCACGCACGACCGAGCTTGGTGTGGAAGTGCTTGCCATGATGGTCGAGCTTGTTGTGTGCCTCCTTCCAGCTTGAAAACGTTTCGCCGTCGATAGTGACGGTGCCGTCGGCATTGGTATGCACGCTATGCCCATCATCCTCGAGCGTATCGACGTGCACGCCGCCCGGTCCCACATGGACTTCTTCGCCCTTGCGATCGTTGGTTACGTGGATGCCATTCCAGCCAACGTGAACCTCTTCGCCCTTATCGGGATCGATAACGTGGATGCCGTGCTCAAGGGAAATGTCGACGAGTGGCTTGTCACCACAGCGAGCATTGTCAGCGGAGTTCTCAGTCTCTTCGGTCTCATCCGAAGCCTCGGTGCCGCCGTCGCCGTCTCCAACTGCCTCCCCGTACAGCAGCTCATCCAGCGACACGCCATACAGCGCGGCGAGCGCAATAAGGTTATCGGTATCGGGCGAGGATTCGCTGCGCTCCCATTTACTGACAGCCTGACGACTCACACCCAGCTGGGCGGCAAGCGCCTCCTGAGAAAGCCCGGCAGCCTTGCGGCGATCAACGAGCCGCTGCGCCATCGCAAGATCCATGACAGTTCCTTTCATGTGGTGACCGTAATCGAATGAGCCGAGTATGCCGAGAACAACCGGTAGCGACCACCATTTCTAGTTAGAATCTGCCTCAACCCTACCGCAACTACCAGTAGCAACCCCCAACGACCAGCCATTTCATGACAAATGTCAGTGCAAGTAACAGCCAGGAGCACCTATCATTCCAAATCTTTCAGACCAAGCACCCGCAGCAAGAAGACGACTAGCCTCGGCGAGTATGTAAACGAAGGGCCCTCCGACCCCCCGCCCGACGATTTCGATTGGCGACCTTTGACGGAGTCAAGGGAGGAGCCAAATCGAAATACGTCGGGCGGGGGTCGGAGGGCCCGATGGGATGGATTTACGCCGAGGCTATTCGTCGCCGAAGCTGATGCCCAACGCCTTGGCCTCGCGTACCAGATCGCTCTGGGGATCGACATACTTGAGCTTGCCGGCGACCTCCTCGAGCGGCATGTGGCACATCTTACCGTCGCGCAGGGTGATCATGTAGCCAAACTCGCCGCGCAGGCAGCCGAGTGCCGCCTCGACGCCGCACTGGGTCGCAAAGATGCGGTCCTGGGCATCGGGCTGGCCGCCGCGCTGCGTATGCCCGGGGATGGCGACGCGGGTCTCGCGGCCGGTCTTGGCCTCGATTTCCTTGGCGATGTCGTAGACGATCGACGGGCTCGTGCGCTCAGCGAGCTTCTTCTTGTACTCCTTCTTGGGCAGCGCCGCGTCCTCCTTGGAGATGGTGCCTTCGGCAACGGCCACGATGGTAAAGCGGCTGCCGGTCTCCATGCGATGCTCGATGGTCTTGATGACGTTGTCCATGTCGTAGGGGATCTCGGGGATCAGGATGACGTCCGCACCGCCCGCGACACCGGCGTACAGCGGGATCCAGCCAACCTTGTGGCCCATGATCTCGATGACGAACACGCGGCCGTGGCTCGAGGCGGTGGTGTGGATGTCGTCGATGCACTTGGTGGCGACGTCGATGGCGCTCGTAAAGCCAAACGTCAGCTCGGTGCCCCAGGTGTCGTTATCGATGGTCTTGGGCAGGGCGATAACGTTGAGGCCCTCTTCGCGCAGGCGGTTGGCGGTCTTGGTGGAGCCGTTTCCGCCCAGCATAAACAGGCAGTCGAGCTGCAGCTTGTGATAGGTGTGGACCATCGCGGGTACCTTCTCGACGCCGTCGGCCTCGGGAATGTCCAGACGCTTGAACGGCGTACGGCTCGTGCCCAGGATGGTGCCGCCGCGGGTGAGGATGCCGCTAAAATCGGCGGGCGACATGACGCGGAACCTGCTGTAGATAAGGCCCTGGTAGCCGTCCTCAAAACCGTAGATCTCGATAGGCTCTTCGCTATTGGTCATGAGCGTTTTGACGATGCCGCGCATGGTGGCGTTGAGCGCCTGGCAGTCGCCGCCACTAGTAAGAAGACCGATCCTGAGCATGATGAATCCTTCCGGGCAAGTTATAACATGCGCATAAGTTTACCCCCGCACACTGTTGATGCGGAGGTAAAACGTGTTAGCTCAAGCGTATAGAAATGTAAGCAACGTCAGGCGAGCGTAAGGTCGACGGGCCTGGCTCCTTACAGTGCGAAGGTGTCGACGTCGCCCCAGTGGCGGCGCAGCGTGATGGCGGCAGCGGGCTCGGTGTTGTCAAAGACGACCGACCACTGCGTGTTGCTGGTGATGTCTTCCGGATTGGGCTCTTGCGCCGCAGCGCGTAGGGCCTTCCAAGCGACTGTCTCGCCTTGGGCACCGGCATGGGCGTCAAGGACATCGGCGATTGCGACGGCGCGCTCTTTACCATGGCCCAGCTCGCCGTTCTTTTGGTTGGGGAGCACCTCGTCACCATAGCAGGCGTAGAAGTTCGTGACCTGGCGTACGGGCGTCGCCTTGCATGCACGGTCGGGATCGCGCGGATCCCACTCCACCACTCGCGCGTCACCGGCGGCGTCGTTGATAAAGAAGTGATAGTCGCGTCCGGCCATGGCGTGCATGTCGTAGGCAGAAAGCAGGTCGACGGCCTCCTGCGTGGTAGCCGCGCGGTCGAGCACCAGGCGGATGGCGAGCGAGGTATTGATGACGGGGCGTTGCGTGTCCTGGTCACAGGGCTTGGAATCCAGGGTGAGCACGGCAATGGACACGCCGCATTCGTTGACACCGTCGAGTTGGGCAAACGGGCCCATCAACGCCGCGACGCGTCCGGCGACGGAGTCAAGTGGAGTGTTGGCGCCCAGGTTATTGAGGGCCGCAAAGCCGATGGAGGCATAGCCGTCGCGCGGGTGATTGCGCACCAGCAGCGCCGAGGTGTCGTCCTTAAAGTCGTAATTGCGACCGGTGCGCACGCGGCCTTCGGCATCTACGGCGACAAAAGCGCTGCAGGCAAACTGGGGCGCCTGGACATGTGCCGGCACGCCGGGGAGCACCTGCGCCACCACGGCATCGATGTAGGCCTGGTCGTCGCGCACGCCAGCGGCGATGATGCGGTCAAGGTCGTAGTCGTAGGCGATATCAATCGCGTACAGGTCATAGCCATCCGCGTAGCCGGTCAAGCGTTTGAGTGACGCGGCGGACTTGATTTGTTTGCGATAAACGATACCGGTGGCAGCGGCAAGGCCGACGGCGACTCCCGCGACACCGCAGGCGATGGCAATGTTACGTGGCTTCATGGCGGCTCCTTTCGTCCTGTTAGCGTAATTGTCGCAAAAGGAGTGCGGGCATGATGGCTCAACTTGGCGAGCGGCGCGGAATTAAGCACGGAATGAAGAGTGCGGCGCTGGCGTGGCGGGGTATGCTGGAGGGGATCATCAGCCCAGCGAAAGGGGAGAGCATGACGGATCAGGAAGCGCCCGAGCGCGCGCATGTGACGGCCGACGATATCGAGGCTGCCAACGACCTTATCGACTTTATCGAGGCATGCCCCAGCATGTTTCATACGGCGGCGACCATTATGGCCGAGCTCGACGAGGCGGGCTTTACCTACCTGCCCGAGAATGCGGCGTGGGACATAGAGCCGGGCGGGCGTTATTACACGCAGCGCAATACCTCGAGCGTCATCGCTTTTAAGGTGGGCGAAGACCTGGCCGCTACGTGGGGCGAGGACGGCGTTGCCGGCGACTATCATTTTCAACTCACAGCGTCACACAGCGATTCGCCGACGTTTAAGGTTAAGGCCGTGCCCGAGCTCGACGGCGCGGGCGAGACGCTGCGCCTGAACACCGAGGCCTACGGCGGCATGATCGACTACACCTGGTTCGATCGCCCGCTGGCGCTCGCGGGCCGCGTGTTGGTGCGCGAGGGTGACCGCATTGAGAGCCGCCTGCTTGCCACCGAGCGCGAGGTCGCTATTATCCCGAGCCTTGCCATCCATATGAACCGTGGCGTTAACGAGAGCTTTGCTCCCAGCCGAGCCGTCGACCTGTGCCCGCTCATCAGCGCCGGCGAGCTTAAGCAGGGTGACTTCGATGCCCTGATCGCCGAAGAGCTGGACGTTGAGCCCGAGCAGATTTTGGGCCGCGATCTGTTCCTGGTCAATCGTCAGGATGCGCGCATTTGGGGCTGGGCCGACGAGTTTATCTCGACGCCCAAGCTCGACGACCTGGCCTGCGCCTACACCTCGCTGCAGGCATTTTTGGGTGCCGAGAATGCGCACGACGTTTCGGTCTTTTGCTGCTTTGATAACGAGGAGGTTGGCTCCGAGACCAAGCAGGGCGCCATGTCGACGTTTTTGGCCGACGCGCTGCGCCGCATCAACGGATCGCTGGGCTTTGACGACGAGTCGTACCACCGTGCGCTTGCCGCTTCGATGCTCGTGAGCTGCGACAACGCGCATGCCGTGCACCCCAACCACGCCGAGAAATGCGACGCCCGCAACCAGGTTGTGCTCAACGGCGGCATCGTCATCAAGGAGGCCGCCAACCAGCACTACTGCACCGACGCCTTTAGCCGCGCGGTGTTCCAGGCCATTTGCGATGACGCCGACGTGCCCACGCAGGCCTTCGCCAACAAGAGCGATATGGCCGGCGGTTCTACCCTGGGCAATCTGTCCAATATGCAGGCGAGCATGCATGCCGTGGACGTGGGCCTGCCGCAGCTTGCCATGCACTCGAGCTACGAGACCGGCGGCGTGCGCGACGTGATGTACGCTATCCGCGCCCTCACCGCCTTCTACGAGCGAAACCTAACCATCAACGGCGCCGAAAGTGTGGAGCTCTAAAACCTGCCAAAAAGGGACAGGTTCATTTTGGCAGGTTCTATCTGGACGAATGCAAAGGGTGAAACCGAACTAGATCGGTGATACGTAGCCGCCGAGGTGCAGTATGCCTCGGCGGCTTTTTGTGTACAGAGTACGGCTACTGCTTATAAATGCTATACATGCTTTACGTATCTACCATAGAGTTTTATGATGATTTTAAAGTATTAAGGAGGGGTCATGACCACAACAGCCGCTCAGATCAACGTGCGTCTCGATGCCGATCTTAAAAGGAGTGGGGACGCCGCTCTCTCCAGGGCCGGTATGACGCCGAGCCAAGCGGTGCGAGCGCTCTGGCAGCTTGCGGCGTCGCTGGCCGATCGCCCCGGCGCGCTCGAGGATATCCTGTTGCCCAGTCGTGCCCGGGCGGAACAGCGCGAGCGCGAAAAGGCCGCCAAACGTAAGCTCGAGCTCATGGATCAGGGGTCGAAGCTGTTCGCTGCCGCTTGCCGTGAGTCGGGAATCGATATGGTCAGGGCTCAGCCATCGGACGACGAAGAGCTCAAACGGAATGCCTACGCGGATCGCTATGGCGAGGAGATGAGCTGGCTCTATGAGTGAGACTCCAAAACGCATCTTGGTTGACACCAACGTGTGGCTCGATTACTTCATTCCTTCACGACGTGGTCGTTCGGTGGCGATTGAGTTTTTACGCGATGCATGCGCGGCGCAGGTGGATTTGCTGTATGCGGCGACATCGTCCAAAGACCTGTTCTATTTGATTTCAAGCGAACATAAGGCATGGTATCGGCGAGAGCACGGTTCGCTTTCCCAGTATGCCGCTACGGCAGCGACTTCGCTTGCATGGGATTGTCTTAGCGTGCTGTCGCAGCTTGCCACGCCAGTGCCCTGTGACCTGAGCGATATATGGATGGCGAGTAGGCAGCGTGAGCTCCATAGCGATTACGAAGACGATTTAATCATTGCGGCAGCGATGCGCGCCCAAGCAGATTTACTGGTCACCAACGATGTCAAGCTCTGTTCGCATGCGCTCGTCGCAGCAATGAATGTCGAAAACGCAAAGAATTACTTAGCAACGCTCTAGCAATTTGAAGATCCCGCAGGTCGAACAAAAGTCAGCGAGAGCCCGCCGTTTGCGCCAAGGTGCCGTGAAATGAAAAGGCGCTGACCTTCTGGTCGCGCCTTTGAAATTGAACGGCAGATTGGCCAAACGGCGGGCTCGCAGCGTCGAGGGGTTCCGGCGTTTGGCAAAACGCCGGAACAATCAGTGTTCGATCCAGCAGCGAAGCGTCTCGCCCGCCTGTAGATGACGCAGATTCTCCGCGGCGATGTCGACCACGTTGTTGAGCGTAGCCTCCAGGTGGAACCAGCCGGAGACGTGCGGTGTGATGAGCATGTTGGGCGCATCCCACAGGGGGCTTGTCTCAGGCAGCGGCTCGGGGTCGGTGACGTCGACCGCGGCGCCGGCAAGATGTCCCGACTCCAGGGCGGCAACCAAGTCGTCAGCAACCACGAGGTCGCCGCGGCCGCCGTTGGCAAAGAAAGCGCCTGGTTTCATCGCGGCGAAGAATTCGGCGTTCGCCAGACCGCGGGTCTCGGGTGTGCTGGGCATAAAGGATGCGACGACGTCTGCCTCGGCCAGGCGCTCGGGCAGGGCGTGCATGCCGTCCATGTCCTCAAACACAATGGGGTAGACGAGCGGATGGCGCTTGATGCCGCGGACGTGCGCGCCCATGCTGCGGCAGAGCGTGGCGAAGTGGCCGCCGATATCGCCCGCGCCCAGCACCAGCACATTGGCGTTTTTGAGCGAGGTGACCGGCCCCAAATCCTCCCAGCGATGCTCGCGCTGCAAGTCGTGATAGCCGGGCAGGTGCTTCATCATAGACAGCACCATGGCAAACATGTGCTCGCTTACGGCCTGGCCGTAGGCGCCCACCGAGCAAGACAGTTTGGCGTCGGCCGGCACGGTCCCGGCGGCAAGGTAATCGTCATAGCCGGCGGTCTGCAATTGCAACAGCTGGAGATGTTCGCATGTCGTGAGCATGTCAGGGTCGATGTTGCCCAGGATCACGTCGGCGTTGGCGACCTGCTCGCGCGTGGCGGCGTCGGCACTCGTGTAGAAAAAGTTCTCGCCCGGAGCACTCGACTCAAGAATTGCGCGATGGCGGTCGTTGACGGGCAGCAAAACCAGGATGTTCACAAGCAGTCCTCTCCGCTCGACCTGCCAAAAAGGGACAGGTTTATTGTTGGCAGGTTTTATCAGGCAAAACGTTCAAATAAAAACGCCGGATGCAAGACGAGCGTGCCCGTCAGCATCCGGCGCATCCACGGCTACCAGCTCAGCAGCTCGTAACCGTCCTCGGTCACCACAAGCTGTACCTCGCATTGGGCCGAGTCGCTGCCGTCCTTGGTGCGCACGCACCAGCCATCGCCCTTGCTGATCTTGATGTCGGGCGCTCCGGCATTGACCATGGGCTCGATGGTAAAGACCATGCCCGGAGCCATGATGGTGTCCACATCGGGTGCCTCGGTGGTAAAGCCCACAAACGGGTCCTCGTGGAACTCCTTACCGATGCCGTGTCCGCCGTACTCGCGCACCACGCTAAAGCCGGCGTCCTCGACCGTCTTTTGCACGGCCTCGGCCATCACGGACAGTGGCAGCCATGGCTTGACGGCTGCCAGACCCGCCTCCACGCTGGCGCGGGTGACGTCGACCAGGCGCTGGCGCTCGGCCGAGACCTCGCCGATGCAGAACATGCGGCTCGAGTCGCTAAAGTAGCCGTCTAGGATCGTGGAGCAGTCCACGTTGATGATGTCGCCCTCGTGCAGCACGTCCGTATCACAGGGAATGCCGTGGCAGACGACGTCGTTGATCGAGGTGCACACGCTCTTTGGGTAGCCCTCGTAGTGGAGGTCGGCCGGTGTGCCACCGTGCTCGACGGTGTAGTCGTAGATCATCTGGTCGATCTGGTTGGTGGTCATGCCCGCGGCGATGTGCTCGCCTACGTAGTCGAGCACGCCCACGTTGATGGCGGCGGAGCGCTTGATGCCCTCGATGTCGGCGGGCGTCTTGTAGAGCGTGCGGGGCAGAACCTCCCAGCCCTCCTCCCACAGGCGCTCGAGGCGCTCGTCGAAGGCGCTGTGACATTTCTTATATTTTTTGCCGCTGCCGCACCAGCAAGCGTCGTTGCGGCCAGGAACGGGTCCGTTGTCAAACATGGCTAACTTCCTTTCATTCGCAGCTAGTATAGCCCACCCACGCGTCCGTAAAAGTTGCGGTGATATAGTTCCGATTTAAGCGGTTTAACAGCACAAATAGGAACTATATCACCGCAACTGATGGGGCGGGATAGCGGGTACTAGCTGCTGCGTGGTTTTGCTAGTAGCTCACCTGGCAGGGAATGCCGAGGGCGCGCACGCGTGCGGCAATGGCATCGAGCACCTCGGGCGCTGCTTTGGCAAGGCCGGCGATCGGTGTCTCGCGCGCCACCGTGTAGATGGTCGCCTCCTGCGGACGAATGCGCTCGAGTGCCGCGAGCCAAGGGCCAACGTACTCCTCGCCGGTATTGTCGAGAGGATTGCCCTGGTGTTCGCCGGTCAAAAACATCGTCTGGATAATGACGTGGCCGTTAAAGCTCGCGAACGTCTCGATCTGGTGCTCCACATCGTAGGGGCCAACGGGTTGATCGAGCAGCTGGATAAATGCCGGGTCGACCGTATCGAGCTTGAGGATGTTGTCGTCGACCATCATGAGCGCGTCGTGTACCTGGGGACGGTCGGCGCGCGTGCCGTTGGAGAGCACGGCAATCTTGGTGTTTGGGGCAAGCTCGTCGCGCAGCGCGGCGGCGCCGGCGATGGCCTGCGGAAACTCCGGTGCGGCGGTGGGCTCGCCGTTGCCTGCGAAGGTGATCACATCGGGGAGCTCGCCCTCGGCTGCCATCTCGCACAGCTTTGCCTCGAGCGCGTCGAGTACCACGGTAGCTGTGTTGTACGGCTCGTGGCAGGGGCGCTCGGCGTTGAGGCCGTTTTCGCAGTAAATGCAGTCGAACGTGCAGATCTTGCCGCTGGCCGGCATCATGTTGACGCCGAGCGAGAGACCAAGGCGACGGCTGCGAACGGGCCCAAAGATGGGGCTGGCATTCAAAAACGTAGACATAGGCATATGCTCCTCAAGACAATTGTGCCTAAGCATAGCATCGGCTCCAAAGCAAGGTGCGGGCTCTTGCTTTACAAGTTTCGTTTTTTCACGTCGCTCATTATGCCGTGCCATGAAAAGCCTTGGGTCGGGTACAGTTAATCTGTTAACAAGCTGTAAGGCAATGCGGGTCCATCTAGCCGTACTGACGTGCAACTGGATGGGCGTTGACGATGGGAACACAGTATGGATTTTACGGTCGAGAATGCGGGCACTACGATCGCCTGCCGCGAGTATGCCGGCCCGGTTGTATCGTCCGATGCACCCGCCTTGGTGTGCGTGCACGGCGCCTGCGTCGACGGTGTCTTTTTTGACGGTATCGCCCGCGAGCTCGCCTGCGACTATCGCGTCATTGCCTACGACCGCCGCGGTTGCGGCGAGAGTGGCGACGCTGCAGACGGACGCTACGACCTCGCCGCCCAAGCCGCCGACCTGCAAGCTGTTATCGAGCATATTGGCGCTCCGGTAAACGTGCTCGCGCACAGTGCCGGTACGCTGGTGGCCCTGGAGCTTCTCCGTGCAAACCCCGCCATAATCTCGCGTGCGATTCTGCATGAACCCGCCGTGACGGATGAGGGTGCCGGTCTGGGCGCGGCCCCGGTTTTGCTCGAGATGATCGCCGCAGGAAAGGTCTCCAGGGCATTACGGGCCTTCCTGGGCGCCATCGGCGATTCGGACCCTGAGGCCCCCAAGTTAACCGAGGCAGAAGCCAAGCATGCCCTGCGCAACGGCCGCAGTTTCATGGCGAACGAATACGGGATTACTATGACCTGCGTTCCCGATTGGGATAGCGTTCGCGCGTCGAAAACGGTGGCCGCCGTGCTTTTGGGCGAGCTTTCGATTGGCACGCCCCGCGAGGCGGGTACGAGGATGGCGGCTGAGCTTTTGGATTGCCCCCTCGTAACGATTCCCGGCGCGCACAACGGCCTGCGCGATCGCCCGGCAGCGGCTGCCCAGACTGTCCGTGGCATCCTGGGGTTCTAGCAGCTGCAAAAAAAAACAAAACAGGCTTCATCCGCAAACGTTTCGGCCGTGTTAACAAACGTGCTCAAAACCTCACGCCTGCGGCTTCAATCGCGCCGTCTGCCAACTCATAAAAATGTAACAGCATTCACGTGCCTACCTGCATCGACAAGGTGTTACCCTTGTAACATTTGGAACCCACCGCTCCATGCGAAACTATCGAAAGGGCCCCGTATGCTCAATAATCACGAGGTCAATCTAACCGACGAGGAGGCTGCCGCCGAGGTCGCCCGTGTCGCAAGGACCTACCCCGTGGTACGTTTGCTGTCGGCCGATCAGATTAAGAGCGAGCCTAACTGCCTGCTCGCCGGCGATCGCTGCCCTTGTCTGCGTCAGTCGAGTCTTGAGGCCTTGACAGATTCCGATGAGGTGTCGGAGCAACTGCTCAACGATGGTGTTGAGTACCGCGCCCGTCTGCGCCCTCTAAAGGTCGAGGGCGAGCCTCATGTCTTGCTGATGGTGCGTCCGATCGATGGGCAAGAGGCTGCAGAAGAGGACCTTGTCTACACCGACGTGCTGACGAATGTGCGCAATCGCCGATATTACGAAGAAAAGCTCCGTAGCGCCCGCATGAAGGCCGGTGTTGCGATGATCGACCTTGATGATTTTAGGGTCTTCAACGATACGTGTGGCCGCCATGCCGGCGACCTTGCGCTCGGTGCTGTGGCAACAGCCATACGCAGCGGTATTCGTTCGACTGACGAACTTGTGCGCTATGGCTGCGACAAGTTTGTAGCTGTCATGCCCAATATTCCCTCCGATGACTTTGCCCGTCGTCTGCGTCAGGTGTCCGATGCCGTTCGTTCCACGATTATTCCGGGCCATGAGTACGTGAGCTTGACGGCATGTGTTGGTGGCGTTCGCATTCATGGCGAGACGGTCGATGAGGGCGTTGGCCGCGCTGTCCAGTTACTGAGCCGCGCTAAGGCAAAAGCCGGTACGGTCGTGACCGATGCCGATTCCATCGAGGCCTTCCAAAGCGAAAAGCCTTTGGTACTTATTGTCGATGACTCCGAGATGAACCGAGTCATTCTCAGCGAGATGCTCAAGGACGAGTATTGCATCCTCGAGGCCGACAACGGTCGTACGGCGCTCGACATGGTCGACCGCTATGGTGATGAGTTGTCGCTCGTGCTGCTGGATATTGTCATACCGGGCATAAGCGGCTTTGAGGTGCTGGCCGGTCTGTCGCGCCGATCGGTTAGTGACAATCTGCCTGTCATCATGATTTCGAGCGAAGATTCCGATGATATGGTTCTGCGCGCGTACGAGCTGGGCGCCTCGGACTATATCAACCGCCTGTTTGACTCCCGTGTCGTGCGCCGCCGTGTAAGCAACACCATCCGCCTATACGCCAAACAGCGCCGTCTGACGAGCCTGCTGTCCCAGCAGTACAACGAGCGTGTCAAGAACAGTCGCATGCTCATCGACATCATGGCTGGCGTCATGGAGCTTCGCAACGGCGAGAGCGGCAGGCACGTTACGAACATCGAAAAGCTGACCGAGCTGCTGCTTGGCTGTCTGGTCCAGCGTAGCGACACCATTTCCCTTGACAATGAGGAGCGCTCCACGATTGCCCTGGCTTCGGCGCTGCACGATATCGGCAAGATGTCGATTGACGATGCGATTCTCAACAAACCCGGGCGCCTTACGTCCGAGGAGTTCGAGATTATGAAGACGCATACCACGATCGGCGCCGACATGCTGCTTGAGCTGGGTAGCCATCACGCCGGCAATGCGCTTATGGAATATGCGTACCAGATTGCGCGTTGGCATCACGAGCGCTGGGACGGCAAGGGTTATCCCGATGGCCTTAAGGGCGACGAAATTCCCATTGCCGCACAGGTGGTTTCGGTGGCCGACGTGTACGATGCTCTGACGAGCGTGCGCGTGTACAAGGACGCTATCCCGCACAAGGAGGCAATTCAGATGATCCTGGACGGTAAGTGCGGCACCTTTAACCCGCTGCTGCTCGATTGTCTGCTTGAGGTGCAAGACCAAATTGCCGAGACGTTGGCACGCCCCGCCGACGTCGTTCAGTTTCCCACGATTTAGTTTGACCAAAGGAGTTTTAATCCATGATTTCCATGCGTGAGGCGTATGAGAAGATTGGCGCCAATTATGATGACGCGTGCGCTCGGCTGATGGGCGAGGAGATGCTTAGCCGCTTTGCCCTCAAGTTTTTGGATGACGAGAGCATGGACAAGCTGGAGGCCGCCATGGCGGCGGGAGACGCCGAAGGTGCGTTTATGGCAGCGCACACGCTCAAGGGCGTGAGCCAGAACCTGGGATTCGATAATTTGTATGAGCCGGCGGTCGTGGTGACCGAGGCGCTGCGCGGTGCCGATACCGTTGACGGCGCTCGCGAGGGAATGCATGCGCTGCAGCAGCAATATGCGGCAACGATGTCGGCCCTGCGCGAGGCGGCCGAATAAGAGCTTGCGGGCCTTGGGCTGTGTGCCGGCCACATATAGGTAAAAGGACTCCCCGTCGGACCATGTGGCCGGCGGGGAGCCCTTTTGTGTTGTGCCGTCCGTGAACTAACGGGCCTGCTTAACCTTTGCCGCTGCCTCGACAAACGACTTCCACAGGTTAAAGTCGGTCTCGAGCGTCTTCCACGTGTACTCAGGGTGCCATTGCACGCCCAGGCAGAACGGCTGGCCTTCGACTTCGATGCACTCGGGAACGCCGTCGGTTGCCTTGGCGACCAAGCGCGTGCTTTTACCCAGACGATCGACGCAGCAGTGGTGTGCGGAGTTGGTCTGGATCAGCCTGTGCCCGCCAACCGCGCGCTCCAGCAGCGAGCCCGGCACGACCTCGACGGGATGCACAGGGTCGTTGAGCACGTGGGTATGGCGCCACTGCGTGCGGCCCTCGCGAGCGCCCAGGCTCGGCACGTCCATGCACAGGGTGCCGCCGGTGGCGACGTTGAGCAGCTGTGTGCCGCGGCAGGTGGTAAAGAGCGGCTTTTTGGCGCGGAGCACCTCGTCGACCAGCTTGAACTCAAAGCTATCGCGGATCTCGCAGCAGAGGGTGGGGTCGTAGGGCCGATCGTCGCCCCAGCGCTTGGGGTTGACATCCGGGCCGCCGGGAATGGCGATGCCATCGGCGATATCGACGTAATGACGGATGACCTCAATGTCCTCGGTGATGGACATCTGCAGCGGCAGGCCGCCGGCGGCAAGGATGGCATCGACAAAGACGCTGGCGATCTCCTCGTTGGGGGAGAGCGTCTCGCTCAAAAACGGCTTCGCCTCTTCCCAGCGCGGCGCGACGAGGATGAGTGGGCGGTTGGCGGGGGCGACGTCGACGTGCGGGGTGTATGACGATGAAGTGCGAGTTCCGATCATAGGTGTAGCTTTCGAATCATAAGGTGACAGGGCGCATGAGAGACGTGGGACAATACTTTCAATGGATTTGTCCCACGAGGTGGCTGGTTAGTGGCCCTTAATGGAGTTGAGGAAGTCCTGGGCGCGCTTGGTCTGGGGGTGGTCGAAGAACTCGTCGGGCGTGCCGGTTTCCACGATCTGGCCGTCGGCCATAAACACGACGCGGTCGGCCACGCGGCGGGCGAAGTTCATCTCGTGTGTGATGACGATCATCGTCATGCCCTGCTGTGCCAGACGGACCATGACCTCGAGCACCTCGTTGATCATCTCGGGGTCAAGAGCGCTCGTGGGCTCGTCGAAGAGCATGGCCTTGGGCTGCATGGCAAGCGAGCGGGCGATGGCTACGCGCTGCTGCTGGCCGCCTGAGAGCTGCGCGGGCACCTTATCGGCCTGCTCGGCCACGCCTACGCGGCTCAGCAGGTCCATGGCGCGCTCGCGGGCTTCGTCCTTGGAGACGCCCAGCACATCGACCGGTCCCAGCATGACGTTCTGTAACACGGTCATATGTGCGAACAGGTTGAACTGCTGAAACACCATGCCCAGTTCGGCGCGCATGCGGGCAAGATCCTTGCCTTCCTGCGGCAGGGGCTCGCCCTCGATGAGGATCTCACCCGAGTCGATGGTTTCCAGGCGGTTGATGGTGCGGCACATGGTCGACTTGCCCGAGCCCGAGGGCCCGATCACAACGACGACCTTGCCGCGGTCGACCGAGAGATTGATGTCGTTGAGGACGTGTAGATCGCCATAGTGCTTATCGACGTGTCTGAGCTCGATCAGCGGCTGATTGCCGGTGGAAGAGGTGCTCTGTGCCATGGTGCTCGGCTCCTTATGACTCGAAATGGTAAAGCGTTAGCGGATGATCGTCGCGCCGGTCTTGTGCGAGACGTAGACAGCGGCCTTGTTGATCGCGACGTTGATGAGGATATAGATGACCGCGATTACCAGGTAGACCGACACGAGGGCGTCGTAGTTGGTAATGAGCACGCGGGCATTTTGCATGAGGTCGGGGTAGCTCACCACGTAGGCGACGGTGGTGTCTTTGACTACGACCACAAGCTGCGAAATCAACGAGGGAATGATAAACCGAATCGCCTGCGGTAGCACGATTTTAAAGGTGATTTTAGCTTTGGAGAGGCCGAGTGCCTGAGCGGCCTCGACCTGGCCGCGCGGCACGGCATTGACGCCGGCGCGGAAGATCTCGGCCAGCACGCCGGCAGCGGCGAGTGCGACGGGCAGCGTGAGCATCCAAAACGACGGCAGTGCGATCTTATACTGGGGCAGCACCAAAAAGAAGAAGTAGATGAACAGCAGACTCGGCACGCCGCGGAAGAAATCGGTGAGCACGCGGCAGACCAGCTGCAGCGGCTTAATGTCGCTGGTACGGCCGAGCATAAGGGCTAAGCCCAGCACCAGCGCGATGGCGCCAGCGGTGAGTGCGACTTTAACGGTGCCTTCAAAGCCGGCAAGTAAGAACTTCCAGGTGGTGAGGTGCGTAAAGAAATACCAGTAGTGGACCGAAAGCTGACCGGTCACATAAAAGCGCTGCAGTACCAGGACGACGAGTGCGGCGACGGCAACAAGCGAGATGGCGGTGCCGATGCGAATCTTGGTGCGCATCTTGGGGCCGGGAGCCTCGTAGAGCGCATCGCGCATGGTGAGCGCGGAGGTGGAGTGCTTGCTCATCGGAGGATCCTCACCTTCTTATCGATGTAGTTGCCAATGTGGCTCACCACAAAGGCCGTGCCCAGGTAGCCGAGCGCCGAGATGAAGAACGCGGCGACGCCGCCGAGCGAGCGGGTATTGATGTAGCTCACCACGCCGGTGAGCTCCTGCGGTTGCAACGGCACCTGGCTGCCGAGCGCGGTGGTGAGCATGACGGCGATAAAGAGGTTGGTCATGGGCAGCACGCTTGAGCGCAGTGCCTGCGGTATCACGATCTTGGCGAGGATACGGTTAAAGCTCATGCCCAGCGAGCGGGCGGCTTCCACCTGGCCGACGCCGACGGTGTTGATGCCGCTCATAAAGTTTTCGGAGCCAAAGGCCGAGCCCAAAAGGACCGTGGCGACGATAACGCAGGTGCGGTAGGGCAGGACGACCTTGAGCGGCGGCAGCGCGTAGACGACGATAATGAGCAGCGCGATGCCGGGAATGTTACGGAAGACCTGGACATACAGGTCGCCAAAGACGCGCAGCGGCTTGAGCGGCGACACGCGCATCACAGTGACGGCGACGGCCAGCACCATGGCGATGACAAACGACTCAAGCGTCATACCCCAGGTTGCTAGCAGCGCGTCGATATAGTTCTGGCCATAGAGCGACCAGAGCTCGGAGAGACTCATGCGGACCTCCCGCCGGTAAGGAAAGGGGCTCCCGTGTGTACGGAAGCCCCGACAACTCAGTGAGGAAACAGTTTAGCGCAATAAAGCGCATCGTGCGTTTCCGTATGGTTTCGTAGCGGCCGTTACCAGGCTCGCTGCCTAGGCGCCGATCTCGGGCAGCTCGGGAACATTGGTGTCGCCCGTACGGTCGCCGATGCAGATCTGCCACAGCTCGGTCCAGGTGCCATCGTCCTCGATCTTCTTAAGGAAGTCGTTAACGAAGGCGACGCCGTCGGAATCGAGCGGCAGGCCGATGCCATAGGGCTCCTTGCTGCCGAAGGGCTTGCCGGCGATCTTGTACTTACCGGGCTCGCGGACCAGGGCGCTCTGCTGCATGTTGTTATCGATGACGTAGGCGTCAACGCGGCCCTGCTGGAGTGCCTGGCGGGCCTCCTCGTCGGTCTTGAACTCCTGCTGGCTGGCCTTGGGGGCGAACTCCTCCAGGATGGCGGGGCCGTTGGAGCCGGACTGGACGGCGACGTTCTTGTCGGCCAGGTCGTCAACGCTCTTGATGTCGTCGTTATCGGCGAGCACCAGGATGGCCTGCTGCGTGTAGTAGTAGGGACCGGCAAAGGAGACGAGCTTCTTGCGCTCATCGGTAATGGTGTAGGTGGCGAAGACGGCGTCGACCTGGCCGTTCTGCAGGACGGACTCACGCGTGTCCGAGGTTACCTGGGTGATCTCGACCTTGTTCTCGCCCAGAATGTAGTTGGACAGGAGCTGTGCGATACCGGCATCGAAGCCGCGGGTCTGACCGTCCTTCTCGTTAAGGAGGGAGAAGAGCGTGGAGGTCTGAACGCCACCGATCTTAAAGACGCCGGCGTCCTTAACGGCCGTGGCCCAGGTGCTGGCAGCGATGGCGTCGTCATCGGCCTTGGGGCCGTTGTCGACGAGCTTGTCGAATGCCTTGGCGTCGAGCGTGGTGGAAGCCTCGGTATCTTCGGAGCTCTTGGAGGAGCCGGCGGCGGAACCCTTGTCGGCCTCGGCGCTGGTGTCGGAGCAGCCGGCAAGACCAAGGCCGGCGACGGTTGCGAAGGTGGCGGCGACAAAGCCGCGGCGGTCGAGAACGACCTGCTGGGAGAGGTTCTTGCTCATGTGAGAACACCTTTCTCAATAAAATCCCTAGCGGTTGAGTAGAGTTATACCCTATCCCGCTCAAATAGGTCAACACGAAATAACTCAGAAACATACTTACCTTATAGGTTATTGTACCTACTAAAAAGGGACAGGTTTATTTTGGCAGGTTTTATCTGGACAAACGTCGATTACTACAGCTGAGATAACGTTTTGCGGACGGCCCGCCTCGTTGTTTTGTCTCGATCTGTAACAGCTAGACGAGGAAATAAACTCTACCTGTTACAGATCGAGATTTTCTCTTCAGGGGAATTCGAATGTCTCAATCTGTAACATCTTGACGGCCAAAAGGTCTCTATCTGTTACAGATTGAGACAAAGGTCAGGGACTAAGACGTCTTGTCTAGATCTGTAACAGTAAGACGCGGATTTGTCCGCTAGGTGTTACAGATCGAGAAAGTTGAGCTCGAAAAACAAAAACCTCCGCAGGGATGCTTCCCTTGCGGAGGTTTTCTTACTCGTTGAGTAGCCTTGCAGCTTCGGCGGCCATGTTCTCGACCGTCATGCCGTTCTGAGCGAGCAACTCGTTGGGGTCGTAGCGGTCGGGGAAGCCCTTGGCGATGCCGAAGGTGCGCGTGCGCAACGGCGTGCAGGCCAAGTAGCACGCCACGCGTTCGCCCCAGCCGCCGTCCAAGATGCCGTCCTCGAGGGTGACGACAACGCGATGCTCGGCGGCAAGGCTGTCGAGGAACTCGCGGTCGAGCTCGGTTGCAAAGCGCGGGTTGACGAGCGTGGCCTCGATACCGTACTCGGCGGCCAAGCGGTTTGCCACGCACTCACCCAGCTCAAAGAAATCGCCAAGCGCGAGCACGGCAACGTCGCGGCCCTGACGCACCACGTTGTAGCGAACGGCGCTGTAGTCGGTGTCTTCGGCGGGCGCAAGGTCGGGGCGGCTTACCAGGCCGATGCCCGGTACGCGGATTGCCACGGGATGCTCGCGGTGGTCGAGCGACCAGCTCAGCATGGACAGATATTCCTCCATGCAGGCCGGCGCCAGGTAGTGCATGTTGGGAAGACCGCCCAGCATGGAAATATCAAAGAACGAAAGATGCGTCTCGGACGTGGTGCCAAAGATTGACGCACCAAACACCAAAATGGTTGCGGGGGCGTCGTTGAGGCACAGGTCGTGCCACAGCTCGTCGTAGGCGCGCTGCAAAAACGTACCGTACACACCAAAGACTGGCTTGGCGCCCGAGCACGCAAGCGCGGTGGCAAAGGTCACGGCGTGCTCCTCGGCAATGCCCACATCGACGAACTGTTTGCCGGCGGCAGCGCGAAGCTCGGGTGTAAAGCCCATAATGTAGGGCGTGGCGGCCGTGATGCCAACGACCTGTGGATCGCGCTCGATGGCGGCGCTGAGCGCCTCGCCCGTAATGTCAGCATAGGTGCGCGGCGCGGGCTCGCTCGGATGGCCCGGGCAAAGCTTGCGCCCAGTCGCCATGTCAAACGGACCCACGTGGTGCCAGCGTTCGGGGTCGCTCTGGGCCGGCTCAAAGCCCTTGCCCTTGGCGGTGGAGACGTGCAGCACGATGGGATGATCGATATTGCGCAGTTCCTGCAGCGTGTCGACCAGGGCCAACACGTCGTTGCCGGCGTCCAAATAACGGTAGTCGAGTCCCATCGCGCGGAAAACGTTGCGCTCACAGGTGCCGTTGCTGGTGCGCAGCTCGGCCAGATTGCGATAGAGGCCACCGTGGTTCTCGGCGATGGACTGGTCGTTATCGTTGACGATGATGATCAGGTTGCTGTCGAGTTCGGCGGCATTGTTGAAGCCCTCAAACGCCAAGCCGCCCGAAAGCGAGCCGTCGCCAATGATGGTGATGACGTTGTAGCTGTCGCCTGCCAGGTCGCGAGCGTGCGCTAGGCCGCAGCCCAGGCTCACCGAGGTCGAGGTGTGACCCATGGCGAACAGGTCATGCTCGGACTCGTCGGGATTGGCAAAGCCAGAAGCCTCACCATAACGCTTCGGATCGATATAAGTGTATGCGCGCCCGGTCAGCGCCTTGTGGGCGTAGGTCTGGTGCGAAACGTCAAAGACAATCTTGTCGATAGGGGAGTTAAACACGCGATGAAGCGCAACCGTAAGCTCAACGACGCCCAGGTTGGGGGCAACGTGTCCGCCGACAGCGGCGGAGCTTTCGAGGATGGCGTGGCGAATCTCGCCGCAGAGCAGCGGAAGCTCGGCGCGGTCGAGAGCCTTGACGTCCTCGGGCGTTGTCGTTTGCGTAAGCAGCATCGTTGTGGGTTACTCCATGCGAATCGAGCGCCGGCGCTCCCTCGGCCGACACAATTGCACAAGACAGTCTCGCACATTTTGGCGTTTGATATGTGACGGCGGCACGGTAATTCGCCAACTGGTGGGGCAAAACGTTTTGTCCGATGCCATACTGATGTGTTCCATGATGTTTTTATCGATTGTGCACAGGCCGTGGCTTGCCGCCGTGAGCCGCTGGAAGGAGGCAGCATGTCCGATGCCGTTCGTGCCGAGAAAATCGCGTGCGAAGTAGACCATGCTGCCTGTCAACTGGCGCAGGCGGGCCGTCTGGACCTGACGCGCGAGTTTATCCAGCATGGCGACGTGACGGTCTATGCACATGTGACCTCGGTGGCACGGGCAAGTCTGTCCTTTGCCGAGCACTTGGGCCGTGCTGGCATTTCGATCGACCGTGCCTCGCTGCTGCGCGGAGCCTTGTTACACGATTACTTTCTCTATGACTGGCACGATCCCGACCCAAGCCATCGGCTGCACGGATTTCGCCACCCGTTTTTTGCCCTGGCGCGTGCCGAGGAAGATTTTGAGCTGACGCCGCGCGAGCGGAATATCATCGTGCGGCATATGTTTCCGCTGGTGCCGGTGCCGCCGACGTGTCGTGAGGCATGGATTGTGTGCCTGGCAGATAAATGGTGCGCGCTGCGCGAGACGGTCGCCGGCCACCTGCCGCGCAAGGACGGGGCGGACGATGGCGTGAGTGGCGAATCGAGCGAAAAGAGGAGAGGGTAGACGGTGGGGACCGCGATCGACATGGCATTTGACGGCGCGACGCTTGCCGCCTGTCCGCTCTCGGCGCTGGTGCTCTCGTTTGCCTTCTACGGTTTTTGCGGCTGGGCATGGGAATCGACAGTCTGCGCCATGCTCAACCACGGACGATTTGCCAACAGCGGCTTTTTGCTGGGGCCGTGCTGCCCTATCTATGGCGCGGGCGGCATTGCCTGCTGGCTGCTGTTGCGCGGGATTCCGGATGCCTCGAGCCAGTTTGTCGCTGCAGCGCTTGTATGCAGCGTGATTGAGTACAGCGTGGGCGTGCTGTTGGAAAAAACAACGGGCGCTCGCTTTTGGGACTATTCGCATCTGCCGTTTAACCTGCACGGGCGCATCTGCCTGTACTGGGCCTGCGCGTTTGGCTTGGGTGCGTTATGCATTTGCCGTTTAGTGGAGCCGGCATTGCTGGGGCTGCTTGGCCATCTGCCGGTGCTGATTGTGCGGCTGTCCGCCTTTATCGTCGCGGTCGCGATGATGGTCGACGCGGTGTGCTCGTTGGCGAGCTGGCGGCGTCTGTCCGATCAGTTGGAGCGCGTCCGGGCCGACCTTGCCGACCGCATCAATGAGTCGCTTGCCGATGCGTCAGACTCCATGCTCGAACGTATTCCCGATTCGGCGATCGACTCGGTGGCACAGACGCACATCCGCAGCCGTGCCGTTAACGCGTGGCTGGCGGAGCTGGGCGACGCGACGCTCGATGCCCTGCGCGAGAAGGCTTCGATGCCGACGTTTATCTCGGATGGTGCTCGCGGCCTGGCGCTCGCTGCCCGCCGCGTGGCCGATGCCGCGCCGAGCATGCCGCGTCCGTCGCTCAGCCGTCGCCTTGCCGGTAAGCGCATGAGCCGTCCGGTACCGAGCGTGTCACTCAGTCGTCGTGACCTGCGCTTTTTCAATGCCTTCCCGCGTCTGCGCATCAATCGCTACGAAGGTGTCATTCGAGCAACTAATCTCCGCGACCGCGCCCACGAGCTGTTTCGGCGCTAGCCGGGATGGGCGCGCTCACGGCTCCCTTGCTCGCGTATTTCCCGTTCGTTTCGCGTCCGTTGCCGCGCCGTTTCCAAGATTGCGGCACCGTTTCCATTCGACAACGCAGCGTTTAACAACGCCGTATCTGGTCTACACCAGTTGCCCCTCGGCCGCATTATGGGCGCCGACAACGTTCATGCGATCAAGGGGGAGCGAATGTACGATACGGGATCGACAACGTTTATGCTCATCTGCACCATGCTCGTGTTTTTAATGACACCGGGTCTGGCGTTTTTCTATGGCGGCCTGTCCAGGCGCAAAAATGTCATCAACACCATGCTCATGTGCTTTGGCGCCATTGGCCTGGTCGGCGTGCTGTGGATTGTTGCCGGCTGGTCGCTGGCCTACGGCGGCGACGGTTCCAGCCCGTTTATTGGAGGCCTTGACCAGCTGCTGTGCCTGCCGGTGCTCAACCAGGTGCTGCAGGCGGCCGAGGGCAATGCTGCGGACGGCGCCGTCTACCCTCAGATTATCAACATCGCTTTCCAGATGGCCTTTGCCATGATCACCGCCGCCATCGTCACGGGCAGCTTGGCCGGACGCGTTAAGTTTGGCGCCATGACGGCCTTCCTGGGTATTTGGCTGCTCGTGGTCTACGCGCCGCTTGCCCATATGGTGTGGGGCGGCGAGGGCTCCTTTATCGGCGATATCATCGGAGCGCTCGACTTTGCCGGCGGCGACGTGGTACACATTTCGTCCGGCCTGACGGGCCTGATCCTTTGCTTAATGCTCGGCCGCCGTCGTGGCTTTGGCATGGTGAGCTATCGCCCGCATAACGTGCCGTTTGTGGCGCTGGGCGCCGGCCTGCTTTGGTTTGGCTGGTTTGGCTTTAACGGCGGCAGCGAGTTTAAGGCCGACGCCGTGGCGGCGCTCGCCATCCTCAACACTGTGACGGCCAGCGCGGCGGGTATGGTCTCGTGGCTCGCCGTTGAGCGCGTGCACACCGGTCGACCCACGCTGGTGGGCGCCAGCACCGGTCTGGTTGCGGGCCTCGTGGTGGTCACGCCGGGCGCGGGCTTTGTCGAGCCATGGGCGGCGCTGGTCATGGGCCTGATCGTGTCTCCCGTCTGCTACTTGGCCATCAGCCATCTCAAGACCAAGTTCGGTTACGACGATGCGCTCGACGCGTTCGGTTGCCACGGTATCGGCGGCATCTTGGGCGGCGTGCTCACGGGCCTGTTCTGCGTGCCGGAGCTTTCGTGGACCGGTAAGGGCGGCCTGTTCTACACGGGTGATATGTCGCTGCTCATCTCGCAAATCCTGGGCATTGTGGTGACGGTCGCTATTGTGCTGGTGCTCGACTTGGTGATTGCCGCGGTGGTCAAGGCGCTGTTCCGCGGCAGCCTGCGCGTGGACGAGGCCGATGAGGCGCTGGGCTTGGATGCGAGTCAACACGGTGAGAGCGCGTACCCCTCGTTCTCCGGACTCGATTAGCAGCTTCCCCAAGCACCGCACCTTGCCGTTCAATCGTCGCTCACGTACTTAAGTACGCTTCGCTCCTCTTTCACGGCAATCTGCGGCACTTGGGAAACCTGCTAAGACCAGTCAGTTGAACTTTTTGATTTCTGAGGTTGGTTTGCGGCACCTGGGAAACCCGCGTCTCATGTAAAGGGATACGTTGATTTTTGAGAGGAATTCATTATGAAAAAGATCACGGCTATCGTGCGCCAGGAGAAGCTTGAGGTTCTTAAAGACGCGCTGTTTGCTGCCGATGTCCGCGGTATGACTATCAACCAGGTGCAGGGCTGCGGCGCACAGCACGGCTGGAAGGAATACGTGCGCGGCAACGAGTTGCTTGTCAACACGATCCCTAAGGTGCAGTTCACCCTCATCTGCGCCGATGAACATGTCGATGGCATTGTCGAGATTATCTGCAACGCCGCACGCACCGGAGCCGTCGGCGATGGCAAGATCTGGGTCGAGCCGGTCGAGGAAGTTATCCGCATCCGCACCGGCGAACACGGCCCCGCCGCGGTGTAGGACAATCTTTCGCCTGACGGGCGTGCCTCTCTTGGGGCGCGCCCGTTCTCGTCTACAATATCGTGCAGACGAAGGAGAGGCACGCCCATGATCAAGATGTTTGCGAGTGACTTAGACGGAACGCTGCTGAACGCCCTGCACGAGGCGGATGGGACCATCCGCCGTGCCATCCGCGAGCTGACCAAGGCTGGCCTGCATGTGGTTCCCGCGACCGGACGCTCGACGCTGCCGATTGGCGAGCATGGCTTTACGGGCCTGGCGCTTGACGCCTGCTGCTCCAACGGATCCATCGTGCGCGACAGCCATGGCGAGGTGCTCAAGACCTGGACCATCGACCCACAGATCACCGAGGAGCTGCTCAAGGAGTTTCCGGATATCTGTTTTGACTGCTCCACGCCCGACGGCATGTTTTCGAGCGGATCGTTCGAGATGCACCAGGCGGGCTTTAAAAAGGACAGCCCTATCAAGCGCATCGTGATGCGCGGCATGCGTGCGCGTGGCGGGTACCACGAGGAACAGTACTTCGACCAGTCGATCGGCGACATCCTGCGTCATGACGTGTGCAAGATCAACTGCCGTGTGACCTCGCCCGAGCTGGAGCGCGACCTTAAGGCGTATTTGGCCGAGCGTTCGGACCGTGTGGTCAACGCGCCGTTCGATCCGGTGATGTTCGAGATCACGGACGTGGCGTGCAACAAGGGCGAGAGCGTGGCCTGGCTGGCGGGCTACTACGGTATTGCCGAGGACGAGGTCGCGGTCTACGGCGACGGCGGCAACGACATCGCCATGCTCAAGCGTTTCCGCCACAGCTATGCGACCAAGAATGGCAGTGACGCGGCCAAGGCCGCCGCGAGCGCGACCATCGGCAACTGCATGGTCCACGCCGTCCCCAAACACATGCTCGCCACCATGCGCAAGCAAAACTCCCGCACCGTCATCGAATAATGTGACAAAGGGATAGCCCCTTTGTCACATGGGAGATGCCGGCTTTTGGCATACAGGACTGTTTCGCTTTCGCCACCAACAAATTTCGAGTTATTCGGCCTGTCGGAGGTCGTTAAATGGCTAAAGATGCCCTCTCGGGAACATTCATACCTCTAATGGTGTTTGATTCGGTGACGTAAGTGAGCGAATGGGCATGCATGCGCTCAAATAAGGACAAAACTCTCAGATAATCCCGGCGGTGCATTTATACAGAGCCAGCAGCGTGGCCGAATAACTCGAAAAATGTAGGCAGCAGTTCGGCGACAAGCTCGGGTATGGCGAAGGAACTGTTCCTTCGCCATAATGAGTTCCGATCTTCTGAAATGCGAACAAACATTCGCATATCTAACTGCGCTTTGATAGAATTGATACTGTTGGCGGCAGTTCCATGTGCCGGGCAACGCCCTCCATCTGATGGGAGGTGATGCCCATGACCGATCTGATTGATTTTGTGAGACTTCTGACCGCTTTGGTCTCGTTCTTCACAGCGCTCGTCGGGCTTTCCGAGGCACTCAAGCAACGTTCGAAGCAACGTAAAAGGGGTCGCCGCCGCTAAGGCGTTGACCCCTTAATCCAAGCAACGGCGCTGCCCAGCTTTCCAGAACTTGGGCTGCCGTCGACACTATTCTACCCACGAATGACATTTTGGACAATCGGTAATGCCGCTCTAAAAGCCTGGCACAACCGGCACAACCTAGGCGGTCGCTGGATGTGACAAAGAGGCTGCCCCTTCGTCACATCCCAAATATTGCCTTTACGTGTTGATGCACACGGTGTGCAATAATACTCGCACTGTGCAATAGCGCACAGGCTGAGTAACAAGGAGGACGCTTGTCCCAGCTCGAGAAATGCGATCGCCGGTCCCTTCGCTCGCAGCGTGCCCTTCGCCAGGCGCTTGCCAGCGAGCTTGCCGAAAGCGGCGACCTTTCGCGCATTAACGTCGCGTCGCTCACCGAGCGCGCCGGTCTTACACGCCGCACGTTCTATTCGCACTACCGCGATATTCCCGACTTTATCAGCCAGATCGAGGACGGCCTGCTTGCCGAGATTCGCGAGCGGGTGGAGCTTATCACCGCAGCTCAATTACCCGATCTTTACCGCAACATCGACGAGCTCGAGCCGGCACCCGGTTCGGTTGAGCTGCTTCGCTATCTTGCGGCTAATCGCGACCTTATCGGGGCCCTGCTGGGCCCGGGCGGCGACCCCGCCTTTATTAAAAGGATCATCGATACCGCACGCGAGGCCGTGGTGCCGCGTGCACAGACGGGCATTTTGGGCTTGGCGCTGGGCACCTTCTTTGACTATTACGTCACCTATGTCGTAAGTGCCGAGGTCGGCATGATTCAACGTTGGTTTGAGCGTGACCTTTCCGAATCGCCCGAGACCATGGCGCGCATTATGACGGTCATCGCCTTTGTGCGCCCCGGCGACCTGTATGGCCAACCCATCGATATCAACGTGCCGGAATACGGCATGAAGCTATTGAATCTGCAGCTCGAGGACGCGGTCGACACCACCGCAACCGTCGAGTCCAACAACTAAGAGGAGAGACAATGAGCAAACTCGTCGAGGGCATTAAAGACCGTGTGGTCGCTGCCGCACGCGAGGCTGCGCCCGCCGTGGTGGACGCCGCGCAGAAGGTCGCGACCGCGGCTGCCGAGAAAGTTACTGAGGCAGTTGCCGATGCCAAGAACGTGGCAGGGGAGACGTCCGTCGTCAGCGAGCCCGCCACCGCCGCTGAGCCCGTAGCCGCCGTCCACGCCCCCGAGGGCGCGATTTTCAACCCCGAGGCCGCCCATGGCAACCTGCACCTGGGCATCGACGTGGGCTCCACCACCGTCAAACTCGCCGTGCTCAACGACGATAACCAGATCGTCTACGCCAAGTACCAGCGCCACCACACCGACGTCCGCGCCTGCGCCCGCGACCTGTTCGAGGGCGCCGCGACCGTGCTGCCGACGGCCCAGATGACCTGCGCTATCACCGGCTCAGGCGGTTTGCTGCTGTCCCAGTGGCTCGACCTAGAGTTTGTCCAGGAGGTCATCGCCAGCAAGCGTGCCGTCGAGACCCTCATCCCGGCCACCGACGTCGCCATCGAGCTCGGCGGCGAGGACGCCAAGATCATCTATTTCGACAACGGCATCGAGCAGCGCATGAACGGCACCTGCGCCGGCGGTACGGGCGCGTTCATCGATCAGATGGCAACCCTGCTGCACACCGACGCGAGCGGCCTCAACGAGCTCGCGGCCAACGCCACCACCATCTATCCCATCGCCAGCCGCTGCGGCGTCTTTGCCAAGACCGACGTACAGCCGCTGCTCAACGAGGGCGCCCGTCCCGAGGACGTGGCCGCGTCCATCTTCCAGGCCGTCGTGACCCAGACCATCTCGGGCCTGGCGTGCGGCCGTCCTATCCGCGGCAACGTCGCCTTCCTGGGCGGCCCGCTGCAGTACCTTTCCGAGTTGCGCCACCGCTTCTACCTCACGCTCAACCTGGACGAGGAGCACCGCATCGTGCCCCGAAACGCTCACCTGTTTGTGGCGAGCGGCGCCGCCATGGCGCACGAGTCCAACAAGCTCAGCACGTTCCCGCAGCTCATCGATGCCATCGATAGTCTGGGTGACACGCAGGGTGCCGAGGTTGAGCGTCTGGACCCGCTCTTTGCCACTGACGAAGATTTTTCCGAGTTCAAGAACCGCCACGATACCGAGGTCGTCCCCAAGGGCAAGCTCGACGGCTACACCGGCCGCGTGTTCATCGGTATCGATGCCGGCTCCACCACCATGAAGGCCGCGCTCGTGGGCGAGGACGGCCAGCTGCTGCACACCTGGTACGGCAACAACAACGGTGATATTCTGGGCACGGCCAAGGTCATCATGGCCGATTTCTACAACCACATTCCCGCCGGCTGCACCATCGGCCACGTGACCACCACCGGTTATGGCGAGGCACTGCTCATCGAGGCCCTCAAGGCCGATTCCGGCGAGATCGAGACCGTCGCTCACCTGCGCGGCGCCAAGGCGTTCCTGCCCGGCGTCGAGTTCATTCTGGACATTGGCGGCCAGGACATGAAGTGCCTGCGCGTCAAGGACGGCGTCATCGAGCACATCATGCTCAACGAGGCCTGCTCGTCGGGTTGCGGTAGCTTTATCGAGAGCTTCGCCGTCTCTATGAACATGGACGTGCGCGCGTTCGCCAACGCCGCCATCCATGCCAAGGCCCCGGTCGACCTGGGCAGCCGCTGTACGGTCTTTATGAACTCGCGCGTCAAGCAGGCGCAAAAGGAAGGCGCCACGGTGGGCGACATTGCGGCCGGCCTGTCCTATTCCGTCATCAAGAACGCCCTGTTCAAGGTCATTAAGCTGCGCGACCCCAAGGAGATCGGCAGCCAAGTGATCGTCCAGGGCGGCACCTTTATGTCCGACGCCACGCTGCGCGCGTTTGAGCAGCTCACCGGCGTTCATGCCGTGCGTCCCGACATCGCCGGCTGCATGGGCGCCTACGGTGCGGCCTTGCTCGCCCGCGATCGCGCCGGCGCCGACGGCACCTCGACCATTCTTTCTGCCGAGGACATCGCGCACCTCACCGTGACGCAAAAGCATGTCCGCTGCGGTCGCTGCTCCAACAACTGCCAGCTTACCGTCAACGACTTTGGCGGCGGTAGGCGCTTCATTACCGGCAACCGCTGCGAGAAGGGCGCCGGCCACAAAAAGCAAAAGACCGAGGCCCCCAACCTCTTCAAAAAGAAAAACGAGCTGCTCTTTGACCGCGAGGTACTGAGCCCCGACGAGGCCCCGCGTGGTACCGTCGGCATCCCGCGCGCGCTCAACATGTACGAGAACTACCCCTTCTGGCATGCGTTCTTTACGCGCCTGGGCTTTAGCGTACAGCTGTCCGACCAGTCGAGCAAAAAGACCTACCAGGCGGGCATCGAGTCCATGCCGTCCGAGAGCGTGTGCTATCCGGCCAAGATGAGCCACGGCCACGTGATGAACCTTATCGACCGCGATGTCGACTTCATCTGGATGCCGTGCGTGCGTTGGGAGCGCAAGGAGGACCCGACCGCCGGCAACTGTTACAACTGCCCCATCGTCATGAGCTACCCCACGGCGTTGGCACTCAACATCGACGAGATCCGCGAGCAGAACATCGAGTTCCTGTACCCGTTTGTGCCCTATCACGACAAGACCGAGCTCAAGCGCCGTCTGTACCAGGTGCTCGCCGTCGACCGTGTGGCCGATGCGCAAGCCGGTCGCGGTCGCGTGCGTGGACCCAAGATCACGCGCTCCGAGGTCGATGCCGCCGTCAACGCTGCCTTTGAGGCCGATGCACGTTTCCACGAGGACATCCAGACCATGGGCGAGGAGGCCCTTAAGTGGGTCGAGGACCACGGCGGTCACGGCATCGTGCTCGCCGGCCGTCCTTACCACAATGACCCCGAGATCAACCACGCCCTGCCTGAGCTTATCTCGAGCTTTGGCTTTGCGGTCTTTACCGAGGATTCGCTTGCGCATCTGATAAAGCCCGAGCGTCCGATTCGCGTCGTTGACCAGTGGATGTACCACAGCCGCCTGTACGCCGTCGCCCGCTTTGTGACGATGCGCAACGACCTGGACCTGATCCAGCTCAACTCCTTCGGCTGCGGTCTGGATGCTCTGACCACCGACCAGGTGCAGGAGATTCTGGAGGCCAGCGGCAAGATCTACACCGTGCTCAAGATCGACGAGGTGTCCAACCTGGGCGCCGCGCGCATCCGCATCCGCTCGCTCATGGCTGCGCTCAAGGACCAGGAGGCCGAGCGCTTGGCCGAGGCCGCGGCCGCGGGCGAGGCCTACGAGCAGGGCGATGCCGCGCCGGTGGCGCCCTCCACGGACGCTCCCGCGTTCGCGAGCCGCAAGTACACGTTTGAGGCTCAGCGCGAGAGTGCTTCGACAGCATGGCCCAAGGTGCCCTTTACCGAGCAGATGCGTGACGAGGGCTACACCATCCTGTGCCCGCAGATGGCCCCGATCCACTTTGACCTGGTCAAAGAGGTGTTCCGCGGTGCCGGCTACAACTTGGAGCTGCTGCCCTCGACCGATCACGACGCCGTCGAGGCCGGCCTGCGCTATGTGAACAATGACATTTGCTACCCGTCGATTCTGGTGACGGGCCAGATTATGGAGGCCATCGAGAGCGGTCGATACGACCTGTCCAAGACGGCCGTGGTTATCAGCCAGACCGGCGGTGGCTGCCGTGCCACCAACTACATCGCGCTCATCCGCAAGGCCCTGCGCGAGAGCGGCCACCCCGAGATTCCGGTGATCTCGCTTTCGGCCGTGGCGCTCGGCGAGGACAACCCCGGCTTTAAGATTACGCCGGCGCTGCTTAAGCAGGCAGTCTATGCGGTGCTCTTTGGCGACGTGATGATGCAGATGCTCTACCGCTGCCGCCCGTACGAGGCAACGCCCGGTGCCGCCAACGCGCTCTACGAGGAGTACATGGCGCGCGCCCGCAAGCTGGCGCCTAAGTTCAATCGCCACAACTACACCAAGCTGTGCCGCGAGGCCATCCGCGCGTTCGACACCATGCCGCTTGTGGGCGAGGGCACCAAGCCACGCGTGGGCGTAGTCGGCGAGATCCTGGTCAAGTTCCATCCCACGGCCAACAACCACGTGGTCGACGTTATCGAGCGCGAGGGCTGCGAGGCTGTGGTGCCGGGCCTGCTCGACTTCTTCCTGTACTCCATGAGCAACGCCGAGCTGCAGAAGGATGAGCTGGGAAGCTCTGCCACTACGCGCGCGGGCATGCAAGCGCTCATCAAACTCGTGGACTGGATGCGTACGCCGGTTGAGGAGGTCCTCGAAAAGTCCCGTCGCTTTGAGGCGCCCGAGCGCATCGGCACCATGGCCGACAAGGCCCGCACGGTGCTTTCGGTGTGCAACAACATGGGCGAGGGCTGGCTGCTCACGGCCGAGATGCTCGACCTGATTGACCATGGCGCGCCCAACATCATCTGCACGCAGCCCTTCGCGTGCCTGCCCAACCACGTGGTGGGTAAGGCCGTGATCAAGGAGCTGCGCCGTCAGCACCCCGAGAGCAACATTGTCGCGGTGGACTACGATCCCGGTGCATCCGAGGTCAACCAGCTCAACCGCATTAAGCTCATGATCAGCGTGGCCAAGGAAAACATGCGCGCCGGTAAGGGCTTTAAGCTCGAGAAGGTGGCGCCGCTCGCGATGGACGAAGTCACCGGCCAGATGCGTGCCCATGACGGCTGCGTGAGCTGCGGCTCGGTCGACGAGAGTGCCGTGGCGTCGGTCGCTGAGCGCCTGGGACGCGGCATTAAGAAGTAGTTGGCCTGCTTCGAGCCGGATATAAGACAAACGGGTGGTATCCGTACCGGCTACCACCCGTTTTGCTGGACATATGTTGCGTAAATTGCCTCACTGCCGCCTCTTATAAAATCGATTTTCGGAAGTATGCGGCAAAATCTGAATAGGCCGAGCACACCAGATATATCCAAGCCCTGTACCTGCACTGATAATTGTTCTCGGGGGAAGCGGGCACTGCGGGGCGCGGCAACGGCGCGCGATTTCCGCGTCGCAGCGCTACCCTGATGCTGAAAGCCGGGGCGATGACCCACCGACCTGCTGACGCCTCTTCGGCCGTCCTCAAATCCGACCTGTC